>CP134604.1:983333-1311111 GCA_021555105.2 Thalassospiraceae bacterium LMO-JJ14 | reverse complement strand
CTGCGCCCATCCGCAACAGCTCGGGGACATGCATAAAGCGGTTCTCGAAGATCGATTCCGTAATCATCGATGCCCCTTCGGCAAGGCTCAGCAGCGCCATGAATTGTGCCTGCATATCGGTCGGAAAGCCGGGATAAGGCTCCGTCATCACATCGACACCGCGAATTCGGCCGTTTTGGCGGGTGACACGGATGCCATCCTCGCTTTCCACGACCTCGACGCCGGCACGCATCAGCAATCCAAAGACCGCTTCGTTACTGGCCATTTCCGCATGCCGAAGCAAAACATTGCCGCCGGTAATTGCGGCGGCGACGGCATAGGTCCCTGTCTCGATCCGGTCCGGCACGACGGAATAGCGCGCACTGCCCAATTCCTCGACCCCGGTCACATGCAGGGTATCGCTGCCGATCCCGGTGATATTTGCCCCCATGGCCTGCAGACAACGCGCCAGGTCCGTCACTTCCGGCTCGCGCGCCGCATTGGCAATCACGGTTTCACCGTCGGCCAGCACCGCCGCCATCAGAATGTTCTCGGTGCCGCCCACGGTAATGGACGGAAACAGAATATGCGTGCCCTTAAGGCGACCATTCACATGAGCATTAATATAACCGCCGCTCAGTTCGATCTTCGCCCCCATCTGCTCAAGGGCTTTAAGGTGCAGATCGACAGGCCGTGTGCCGATGGCGCAACCGCCCGGCAGGCTGACACGGGCTTTGCCGAAACGGGCCAGCAAAGGCCCCAGCACCAGCACGGATGCGCGCATCTTGCGCACAATGTCATACGGTGCCGTGGTTTCGGTGATGTTATCGCCAACCATGGATATAGCGCGTCTTTCCGCATCCATCTCGGTTTGCACGCCCAGCTCGGCGAGAAGCAGGGCCATTGCACGTATGTCGGCAACGATCGGCAGGTTTTCGAGCACCAGCGTTCCCGGCGTCAAAATCGAAGACGCCAGCAAAGGCAACGCCGCGTTCTTGGCACCGCCGATTTCAATCTCCCCATTCAGCGGCCGCCCGCCGGTGATACGAATGCGATCCATATGTTCCTCAAATCATCCCGTACAGTTTGTATCGGCCAGTTTGTATCGGCTTGTAGGCGACCCGCCCCGCCGGTGCAAGTAAGAGCCAGTATAAAGTCAGGTATGCAGGTCGGATATGGCGCGAATATGACGTGGATAGCTATTTTTCAGGCTTTTCCCGGGCCTTTAACTGCTGTTTTCTCTTTTTCAGGTTTTCCCGCAGAGCCCGGGCAGCACGGACACGCCGGTCTTCCTTGCCGCCCGACTTGGGTGAAGGCCTGTCCGTATTTCCGGGGGGTTCAGATTTCGTCATTCAACGTTGTCTCCGGCCTTGCCTCTATCGAAACCCTGTGGCATGTTCCGCCGCACTTCAGGGGCTGCCGTGGCTCAGGGGTAGAGCACCCCCTTGGTAAGGGGGAGGTCGAGAGTTCGAATCTCTCCGGCAGCACCATTCCATTATTCCTTTCCTGCCAGCCTGTCCATCGCTGCCGGTTTCGTGCAGACGTTCCGTCTATTACGGAATACATCGATTTCCGGCTATTTATCGGCTACTGTCGTTCCCGGGACGCTGGGACGGAAGCAAAAAGTGGACACGGATCAGACAAAGGATATCTATTCCGAGCTTATCGGCATGGATTTTGTCCAACAGAGCCTTGATTCAATGAGCCAAGGCTTGAGTGTTACGAAGCTGGTTGATGGCCAGCTTTCCATCGTGCTGTGCAATAAGCAGTTTATAAAACTTCTCGATTTCCCGCCTGATTATGACGTTCTGCCGCGGCCGTTCGCCGATTTTATCCGCTACAACGCGGAACGCGGTGAATACGGGCCGGGGGACATAGATCAGCAGATACAGGAACGCGTCGATCTCGCCCAGTTGTTTCAGCCCCACTCGTTTCAACGCATTCGCCCAGACGGCACCGTCATTGCAATCGTCGGCAAGCCCTTGCCGAGCAATGATGGCTTTGTCACGACGTACACGGATATTACCGACTGGGACAGCGCGGAATCCTACAGCGATCTCTTGAGTCAGGCCCTTGACCGAAGTGCCGCCGGCATCGCGATATTCGATCCGGATGACAATCTGGTCCTGACCAACAGCACGATCCGCGTCGGCAATCCTTTCATTCGCGGGATCGCCATGCCCGGATTCGGCTATGAAGCCTGGGCGCGCGCTGCACTCGAATATAACATTATCGCCGGCGTGAAAGAGCGCGAGGACGCCTGGATCGAAAAATGGAATCAAAACAAACGCGATCCACACGGCAGCCTGGAAGTTGAGCGAACGGATGGTCACTGGCGCCTGGTCGAGGTCGTGACACTGAAAAGCGGCCATACCGTGATGGTCAGCAGTGACATTACGGAACTGAAGAAAGCGCAGCTGGCATTGATCAGCGCCAAGGAAGAAGCGGAGTTTGCAAACCGCGCCAAAACCGATTTTCTGGCAAACATGTCGCATGAGCTGCGAACCCCGCTGAATTCCATCATCGGGTTTTCCGAATTGCTGATTTCGACAGATTTCCAAACGCTCGGCGCGGGCAGCGTCAACGAATATTTATCGGACATCAACCGGTCGGGCAGGCACTTGCTCAGACTGATATCCGACATTCTCGACATCTCGAAGATCGAAGTGGGCGAGTTAAAGCTTGATGAAGAAGCGCTATGCCTGCGTGAATTGAGTGAAGAATGCCTGCGCATGATCAGCGAACGCGCCCGCCGGGCCGGCACAAAGATCACCAATCATGAAAGGCCGCCGAAAGTCCGGCTGTTTGCCGACGAAACCCGGATCAAACAGATCATCCTCAACCTGATGACGAATGCCATCAAATTCACCAGCACCAATGATGAGATTACATTCGGCTGGTACGCAAACGAAGACGGATCAATTTCGATGGAGGTCGCGGATACAGGCGCCGGCATGGATGAGGAAAACATCAGGGTCGCACTTGAGCCATTCGGCCAGGTCGCAAATTCAATGACACGCGAGCATGAAGGTGCCGGCCTCGGTCTTCCATTAAGCCGGAGACTGGCGGAGTTGCATCAGGCGAAGCTGTCGATCAAAAGCGATCTGGGTAAGGGGACAGCCGTCCGTGTAACGTTTCCGAAAGAGCGGGTCATTACCGACTTCGAGCCCTGATTTTTTGCCCCTGCGCGGTCATTTTATCAAGTTTCGGGTGGGCCTGTACAATCCAGTCATTATGTTGGGAAATCCCCTGAAGGCAGGGACGTGAATAAGGATCCCGACATGACGGCACACAGGACAACCGATCATATGTCCGATAACGGCACGCAATCAGTATCGAAAACCCAAGCCCGGCTTTATACGCAGATCGCCCGGGCGATTGCATATATTCATGAAAACAGGCTTGAGCAGCCGGAACTGGATGATGTCGCCACGCATATCGGCATGAGTCCGCATCACCTGCAACGCACATTCAGTGAATGGGCCGGCGTCAGCCCCAAAAAATTCCTCAAGGCGATCACCCTGGAAGACGCGAAATCGCGCCTCAGGCAGTCAACGAACGTTCTTGATACCGCCTTCGATGCGGGCCTTTCCGGACCCGGCCGTCTGCATGATCTTTTCGTCAGCATCGACGCCGTGACGCCGGGGGAATTCAAAAGCCGGGGCGAGGGCCTGACGTTCCGATACGGGTTCCACCCTTCACCTTTCGGAGAATGTCTGATTGTCGTAAACGCGCGGGGCCTGACCGGGATATCCTTCGTTGTCGATAACCGCGAATCGGTTTTGGCCGAACAGAAAGCCGGATGGGAATGCGCGGACTGGGTTCACGACGATGCCGCGACGGCACCTTATGCCGAGCGCGCCTTTGCCTATGACAGCCCGAAGCCCGAACTGAAGCTGTTATTGCGGGGCTCGCCTTTCCGGGTCAAAGTCTGGGAAGCCCTGTTACGTATCCCAGAAGGCGGTGTCATGTCTTACGGCGCACTGGCGGCGCACATCGGGCGCCCCGGTTCTGCGCGTGCCGTCGCCGGTGCCATTGCCAACAACCTGATCGGCTATGTGATTCCGTGTCACCGTGTCATCCGCGATAACGGCATGATTACCGGCTATCGGTGGGACCCGGTGCGCAAATCGGCAATCCTGGGACTGGAAGCCGTCCGTATGCAGGAAACGGGACTGGAAACCGCCGCACACACTCCCTAAGTTCCTAATAACTTAAATTTCGGGGAGGCCCTTCATGAGATATTTGCACACCATGGTCCGGATTTCGGACATCGATGCGTCGATTAAGTTCTATTGCGATCTGCTCGGCCTCAAGGAAGTCCGGCGCAGCGACCGCCCGGAACACGGTTACTGTCTGATTTTCCTCTCGGCCGATGAGACCCCGGATGCCGAAATCGAACTAACCTACAACTATGATCCGGAAGAATATGACGGCGGCCGCAATTTCGGCCATCTGGCGTTCCGCGTCGACAATATCTATGATCTCTGCCAGCACCTGCAGGACGGCGGCGTGACCATCAATCGCCCGCCGCGTGACGGCCGCATGGCGTTTGTCCGCTCACCGGACGGCATTTCCATTGAATTGCTGCAGAAAGGCGATCCGCTGGAACCCGCCGAACCCTGGTCATCCATGGAAAACACAGGAAGCTGGTAAGCGTTGCCCCCTGATTACCGGCGACGGCGGCGCGGGCGCTCGCCTGCACCGTCGGCGCGGGGCAAAGCCTGATCAACCGGTCCCAGAATATCCTCGATTCGGCTGCGGTCCGGTGCCGCTCCCGGGTCATAACCCTTGAGGGCATCATGCATGGCTTTGACGTGCATGTCCGTGGTGCCGCAACAACCACCGATGATCCTGGCCCCCGCATCGCGCGCCAGTCGGGCATAATCCGCCATGATTTTCGGCGGCCCGCTATAGGCAATGGCGCCATCGACATATTCGGGAATGCCGCAATTGCCCTTGGCCGTGATGACGTCGCCGGGCTTGGCGGTTTTTTTCAATCCCAGCACGGTATCGATCAGCGTTGCCGGACCAACACCGCAATTACATCCATAGGCCGCCAGCGCGGGTTCGAGCGACGATGCGAAAGTCGCCGCTTCTTCCGGCGTTACGCCCATCATGGTGCAGCCATTGGTATCGAAGCTCATTGTGGCGACCACCGGCAGGCCGCATTTTGCCGCACCGGCAACTGCGGCGGCATATTCTTCCTTCGATGACATGGTCTCGATCCAGATGACATCGACGCCGCCTTGTTTGAGCGCCGCTGCCTGTTCGGCAAAGACCTGCTCGGCAATTTCCGGGGTCAGCGCGCCCATCGGCTGCATCAATTCACCGGTCGGCCCGATGGAACCGGCGACGACGACCGGGCGTTCGGCGGCATCGGCAACGTTTCGTGCAATTCCGGCCGCGGCGATATTCAACTCCGCCACACGGTGTTCATCGCCATGAAGTTTAAGTCTCAACGCATTGGCGCCGAAGGAATTCGTCAGGATGATGTCCGAACCGGCATCGACAAAGCCCTGATGCACCTCGGCAACTTTATCCGGATGCGTGACATTCCATAGATCGGGGGCCTCGCCCGTTGCCAGGCCGCGCTGGAACAAGCTGGTCCCCATGGCCCCGTCGCATAACAGCCAATCCCGTTCGGCAAGCAGCCTGGACAGAATATCCGTCATTCTATTACTCCGTCAGCCGGTGGTATCGCGTCTGCGCGTTTTGCGGCGGGAAATACCGGTCATCTGTTCACGCCTGTCGTGAAGTTTCGCAAGGATTTCGAGCCGCTGCTCGTTAGTAGCCCTGCCCCACATAGCGATTTCATCGCGTGTCCGCCAGCATCCCTGACATAACCCGCTCTCGTCATCGAGCTGGCAAACACTGATGCATGGGCTTTCAATGTGCTGCGGCTGGTCCATTCGGCTTTTCCTCTCGAATGACCGGACTTAATCCGCATCTGTATGGATTGCAAGAGAAGGCTTTTCCGTATCGCTTAGCGGGAAAACGCACGCTATAATTTCTTCATGACAACTCTACCGAATGATGGGCCCGACCTGCTCGGCCCAGAAGATCCGCCCCCGTTCGAGGTCATCAATCGCGAGGGCGGTGCTCATATGCTGCTGGTCTGTGACCATGCCAGCAACACTGTCCCGGCACAGCTAGGCAATCTGGGCCTGCCCGATGAGGCCTTCGAAAAGCATATCACATATGACATTGGTGCCGCCGCCGTCACCCGCGGGCTGGCGTCCAGGCTTGATGCGCAGGCCGTTCTCGCCGGGTATTCAAGGCTGGTCATCGACGTCAATCGACCGCCCGGACACCCGGACAGCATCATGCCGGAGAATGATGGGTTCAGGATTGCCGCCAACCAGGATTTATCGTCAGAATCCCGCCGGCAGCGTGTGCGGCAGATATTCGAACCGTATCACGATGCCGTCAACCGGGCGCTGGCGAGATTATGGGACCGCGGCCCGGCCCCGGCGATCCTGTCGATCCATAGCTTCAGCCCGACTTTCGGCGGCAAGCCGAGGCCTTGGGATATCGGCGTGCTGTGGAACCGCGATCCGCGCATTGCGGTCCCGCTGATGGAACATCTCGACCGCTTCGAACTCGAAGTCGGTGATAACGAGCCTTATTCGGGTCATGATCTGGCTTATACCATCGATATGCACGGTGCCGCCGCCGGCATTGCCAACTGTGCCATAGAAATCAACCAGGACCAGATCAGGGATAAAAGCGGTGTTCTGAAATGGGTCGATATCCTGTCTGAATGCGTTTTGCCGATTTTCGATATTCCTGGGCTGCATAGGGTCGAGCGGTTCTGATGGTCGGCGGCGCACCATCGCTGACCATTGGAATTGAAGAAGAATACCTGCTTGTCGACGCCGAGACCCGGGCTCTGGCGGCGGACCCCCCTAAGGAAATGTACGAAAAGTGCGCGGCGAAACTGGGCCCCCAGGTCGCACACGAATTCCTCAAGTCGCAGATCGAGGTGAATACGAAGGTCGCCCGCTCTGTGCCTGAAGCGACACAGATGCTGGGCGAATTGCGCCAGACGATCGTCGATATCGCCGCGGAATTCGATCTGATGCCCATTGCCGCATCAACGCATCCGTTTTCGCATTGGTCCGAACAGGGTTTCACGGAGCAGGAACGCTACACCACCATCGCCAATGATCTGCAGGCTGTCGTCCGCCGGCTGGTGATCTGCGGCATGCATGTGCATGTCGGAGTCGACGACGATGAGCTGCGCATCGATCTGATGAACCAGGTCCGCTATTTCCTGCCGCACCTTCTGGCTTTGACCACCTCGTCACCGTTTTGGCAGGGCCAGAACACCGGACTGAAATCCTACCGGCTCAGCGTTTGGGACGAAATGCCCCGCACCGGCCTGCCGAACGACTTCGATAGCCATGCCGAGTATCAGCGGCACGTCGCCGCACTCGTCAACGCCGGCATCATCGAAGATGCAACCAAGCTTTGGTGGGACATCCGTCCGAGCGCCCGTTTTCCGACACTGGAAATGCGGATCTGCGATATCTGCACATATATTCATGATGCGGCAGCCGTCGCCGCCCTTTATTGCTGCATCCTCAGAATGCTGTGGCGGCTGAAGACGAGAAATCAACGCTGGCGGCAATACGCGATGATGCTGATATCCGAAAACCGCTGGCGCGCACAACGGTATGGCCTTGACGGAGGGCTTGTCGACTTCGGCCGTGGCGAGATTGTTCCCTGTGCGGACCTGATCGACGAACTGATCGATTTGGTTAACGAAGACGCCGAAGCCCTGGGCTGCATGGACGAGATCATGAACCTCAAAAAGATCGCCAAAAGAGGGACAAGCGCGCACAGACAGGTGAAGTGTTATGAAGATTCACTTCAAAACGGCAATAATAATGAGACCGCGCTGATCGACGTTGTCGATCATTTAGCCGCAGAAACCCGGGATTTTTCGGAAATTTAAATAAAATTGAGTACAGTGGTGATCCCGATCATTCTCTCAATTCAGTTCGGCATATATATACTGTAGCAATCGTTTGATACGTTCCACGGCGTTCCAGAAAGGGAGACATAACGTGGTTAAAATCGTTTGGAACGGTTACGTGCGCGAACAGTTACATTGGGCCGAACGGCTTTTTGCCCTCGCCACGGATACCGACAACACCTTGGATTACCGGATGCTTAAGTACGCAGAACGCGCTTATGCCAATGCCCTGACGGCAGAAAAGGCACACGGTTGATCGTCTGAGTCCTTCACATTTCTTCCTGGCGGCACGCCGGCACGGCGTGTCGTTCCATGTGTCCGTTTAGCGATATTTATTGTCCTGCCATCGTGATACAGCCGCCACATGTTTTGCTAGGTTGATGTCATGACAACCGCAAAACGGAATTTCCTGTTTCTCAATCTCGGGCATCTGCTCGATCATTTTTTCATGCTGATCTTTACCACTGCGGTACTGACCATGGAGAGCGAGTTTGCCGATTCCTATGGTCGGCTGTTGTTGCTGACGACGTGGAGCTTCTTTTTCTTCGGCGGGGCATCCCTGCCCGCAGGCTGGCTCGGCGATAAATGGTCCAGAACCGGCATGATGTTCGTGTTCTTCATCGGCATCGGCGCCGCCTCGATCCTGACGGGCTTTGCCGCCGATCCGCTGCAGATCGAAATCGGTCTGGCGATGGTCGGCATTTTCGGTGCCATCTATCACCCGATCGGTCTGGCCCTGGTGGTCGAGGATGCCGAGCGCGTCGGTCGCGCGCTGGCTGTAAACGGCGTATGGGGCAACATGGGCGTGGCGTTGGCGGCCCTGACCACCGGCGCCATTGCCGATATATATGGCTGGCGCATGGCATTCATCATCCCCGGTATCGTGTCCATCGGCATCGGTGTGTTGTACGGATTGCATTTGCTGAAAGGTGTCGATGCGGATCACGTCGCCAAACAAAAGAAAGCCCCGCCGCAGGTCCCGCTTTCCATACAGAAACGCGTCTTTCTGTTTCTCATCATCGCCCCCATGGTCGGCGGCCTGATATTTCAGGCAACCACGATCTCCCTGCCGAAAATCATGGATGAACGGCTGTCGTCCATTCTCCCTGAAACGTCCGAGATCGGCCTGGTCACCGCACTGGTCTTTGCCTGCGCTGCGTTCGCGCAACTGGCGGTCGGTGAAATGCTGGACCGTTATCAGACCAAGCGCATCTATATCGGCCTGGTTCTGGCGCAACTGGTGATGTGCACACTGGCGATAACCGCGGCCGGCTGGCTGTCGCTTGCCGTGACCTTGCCGTTGATGCTGGCGACGTTCGGCATCATTCCGGTCAACGACTGGATCGTTGCGCACTACATCAGCACCGAGTACCGCTCACGCGTCTATGCGGTCAAATCCGTTCTGGTCCTGGGTATCGGCGCCGTCGCCGTACAGATGACCGGTCGCCTGCACGAAGCCAGCGGCAGCTTCGATTCCCTTTTCATGGTGATGAGCACCGCTGCGGTTATCGTTCTCATCGCGACGGCAATCCTGATACCCGCCCAGCGACCGGAAGCCGCTCCCGCCGAGTAATCCCCGATATCCCCAGATTTTTTACGCCAAGCGGGCTTGCCCGCTCACCCATGCAAGGCTAACGTGCCGCGCTGAAAGTCAACTAATGCAGTGGAGAGCAAGATCATGGCCGATGTCGGTGGCGTCGCGAGCGAGCGCTTGAAGTCCTTTGTTGATCGTATCGAGCGCCTTGAGGAAGAGAAGGCCGCATTGGCCGGCGACATTCGTGAAATCTATTCCGAAGCCAAAGGCACGGGCTTCGACATCAAGGTGCTGCGCCAAATTATCAGGCTCCGCAAAATGGATTCATCCGACCGCACCGAGATGGAAGAATTGATCGACGTCTATAAACGCGCGCTTGAGATGAACTGAGGCTCAGCCGCCTGACGATTCCGGGTCCGGGTCGGACAACCGGAAGCGGGTTCCTTCGAACGCATCCTCAAGCATTTCATCCCCATCTCCCGTCATGACAGGGCCGTCAATCGGAAAGACCGTGCGGGTCATGAACTGGCGCTCCAGAAACCTGTCGTGCAACGCGCGAAACGGCTGAAATTCCTCTGACAGGTCCTCGTCCTTATCCGGCTGTCCCGCTGGAAACAGGTCATCCGAAACACCAGGGCCGGCATAAGTCTCACGGATGACACCCGAAGGCAGTGTCAACGGCGCCGGAATGTCCGCCTCGCCGCTACCAAGCCGCAATGTCTGACACACTCTGTTCAGCATCTGCACGCCGATTTTGTTATGCACCAGCACTTCGCCCAGTGGGCCGTGCAGTGCCGGCAGCAATGTCACCATGTCGTATCCCAAAGGATCGACCCGGGCGGCAATCCGCGCACATCTCAACCCGCATGTGCTGTCGCCCAACGAGACGGTGAAATTATCGGCCTGAATGGCCAGATCGCCGGTTTCTATGACGAAGGTACCCATCACTGCCGTCAGCAGCGCCGCGTCCTCTTCGGTGTCGCTTTCATAGGCAAAGGCATCGATGACGAGCACACTGTCGGGGCCGAGCGTGATCATCGTGCCGTCCGTGAATTTGAGAGCCGCCGATGCGTTTTCACCGGCCAGCACCTTGTCCCCGGTTCTGAAAGAGGCATCGCATAGAAGGGGTTTTTCCACCCCGCCCGGGGCACAGATCAACACCTCCCCCTGGGCCTGTGTGCAGCGGCCAGCCTTCGGCACTTCTTCGACGCTGGATTCTCTTCTCATAGGAAAAGGCTATCACTCATCGGCATCAATCGGAAGCGGCGCCGCTCAGCCCGCCCGGCGCAGCACGCAGACCGCCTCGACATGATAGCTCATCGGGAACTGGTCAACGGGTGTCAGGCTTTCGATCCGGTAGCCCCCATCGACGAGGATGCGAAGATCACGCGCCAGCGTCGCCGGATTGCACGACACCGCGACAATCGTCCCTGCATCGCTATCGGCAAGGCATTCAGCCTGAGACTTTGCGCCGGCACGCGGCGGGTCGAATACCACGGCATCCATTTCCGCAAACGCACCTGCTTCCAACGGTGACGATTTCAAATCGCGGACCTCGGTTTGGATGTGTCCGCCGAGCCCGGCCCGGCCCGCTGCCTGATCCAGCGCCGCGATCTGGCCGGCGTTATCGTCGATGGCCAGCACATGCTTGCCGGCACTTGCCAGCACGAACGAGAAAGTCCCGATGCCGCAATACAGATCGGCAACTTTCCTGGCCTCCGCCACACCCGCCATCACCAGTTCCTGAAGGGTTGCTTCACCCTCAGCCGAAGGCTGCAGAAATCCTCCGACCGGGAGTTCAATCTCCGCCTTGGCAATGGACAGAAGCACGGGGCGGCGCTGCACAACGGGTTCCGGCGCAGCGCCTGCATTTTTCCAGCAGAACCGCGCGATATCATGAGCTTCGGAGAATTCGGCAATGGCTTCACGTTTCGCCAGGTCCAGTTCCTGATCCGCAGCAACGACGATTTCAATCGAACCGGGTGCTGCGGCGGTAATGCGGATATCGGCCCGCATCGGCGCCTTGAACACCTGCACGCAGAAATCCCTGACCGGCCCCCATAAGCGCGAAAGGGTCGGGTCCAGCAACGGGCAGCCGTCCATGCCGACCACCCGGTCGGAATACGCCCCGTTAAAGCCGAGCACCGGGCCGTCGGCGGTCATCACCAGAGAAAGCGTTGCCCGCCTTCGGGCATCCAGCGGAACCTGGCGTAACGGCTCTATGTCGAATGAAAAACCATGCCGTGCCAGTGCCGTGCGCACGGCATCCGACTTCCAGTTTCGATAATCCGCTTCCGGAACATGTTGCAGCTGACATCCGCCGCATGTGCCGAAGACGTCGCAGATCGGCTCTTTTCGGGGTTGCCGTTCGATCCATTCCAGCACGGACCCGGCAAGGCCATCGCCACGCTTGGCCCCCGGCTGCACAAGGATTTTATCCCCCGGCAAGGTCAGCGGCACGAACACGCGTGTTGCGTCGGCCAGTTGTCCCTCACCATCGCCCTGCTGGGCGATTTTTGAAATGACAACGGTTTCGGCCGGACGCTTAGGGGCAGGCTTGCCGCGCCGGGCAGACCGGCGCCGTTTGTTTTGACTCATAGGGACCGAAGGTCGGCCAGAAGATCGGAATAGATAATATTCAAGGCCTCGTTCAGCGCATCGACAGCGGAAGAAACACCGGGCGACGTCTGGTTGCTTTCATGTAAATAGGACTTCAGGAACATCAGCTTGTTGTTGTCGGTTTGACGCAACGCTATTTCCAGTTCCAGACGCGTGCGGTTCGGCGAGCCGAGCACCTGTTCCAGTTTGCGAATACGCCCCGTCATTACATACTGCGGATCCAGGCGCATATCCGGCGTCACAACACTCTCGGCAATCTTCGATGCGCGCAGATACGTCACCAGCTCATCACGCAACATGACCGTCGGCGGCTGTGTCCAGAAGTGATAGTGATATTCAAGAAGCTGGTTCCCGTCATTGGATTCGACATAGACGATCGGCCGCCCCGCCGTCAGGCCATCGGCGGTGAATCGTTCAACCTGGAAATTACCCTGGAACCTGGGGGTGGAAGCCGGCGCTGCGGCCAGGACCGCCTGCAGACGGTAATACTTGTCGGTCGGCACCGGCGGCTGCGAAGCGCAGCCGGCAACCAGCAGGACAGCGGCGAAAATCAGCGACGCCATCGGCATGATTTTTCGGACCGGTTTCACGTTTGCTTGCATCATTGTACCGTTCCTTTGTCTTCAGGGGACGATCCGCCCAGCAACAATCCCGGGTTCTGCCTGATTTGCCGGCTGAACTCATACAGGTTTCTGGCCGCACCATCCATGTTCTGATTGATGGCATCGATATTGCGCGCAATCGACTCGGCGATGTAGCGGCTTTCCTTCATGGTTTTGGCCAGATCACCCTCATCATCGAGCACCAGATCGTCGATATCCTTGAGGATGGAATTCATGGTGATCAGCACGGTATCGAATTTCTGCGTCGCCGCATTTAGATTGTCGATCATGCCGAGAATTTTCTGCTGATTCTGCGGCGTCAGAATGTCATTCAGGCGTTTGCTGGTGACACTGACGTCGGTCAGGATCGTTTCAAGCTTTTCGGCGATCGATGGTATGCGGTCCTTGAGGTCCGACATGATGTTGCGCGCCATGCCCATGGTATCGCGGGCATCGGCGGCAATCATGCGGCCTTCGCCCCCGACCTGCAGAAACTCGCCGATCTGCGTCACCGTGTTGTCGACGTTCCTGAGCAACGGCTTCAGATAGTTGTTCGACAAATCGCCGAAGTCCCCTGCGACATTGGCGACGGCGGCAAACATGTCAGCTCGCTCAACGGCACTCACCTCGGCGCCCGGTTCAAGCGCGGTCGTGCTTTTACCCGCTTCTACGGCAAGGGTAACGGCGGCCAGCAGACCGGGCGCTGCTATTTCGACAATACTGTCGTTCGGAATCCGCCATCCTTCGACAACATCAAAATCGACCCGGAAACGCATGCGGCCGTCTTTTTCTTCCGGCGTCACCTCGGTGACCTGACCTATGGGATAGCCTTCGTAAACCACCTGGGTGCCGAATTTAACCCCGGTCACATTCGAATAATAAGCATGATAGCTGTCCGTTGCACCGGTTCGCCCCGTCAGCAAAGCGACCGCCGCGACCAGCGCTATGATCATGGTGATCACAAACAGCCCGACGATGAAGTAGTTGATCTTGCTTGTTCTCACGTGTCCGTCCTCATAAATGCGCCGTGCCCGGGTTGTTCTCGCCGACAAGGCGGCTGAGGTAGTCATCCGGGTCCATGGTGTCTTCTTCGGGGATGCGGTTCAAAAGTGCCTGCACACGATCGGATTTCGAAGCCAGCACTTCTTCGACCGTGCCGATCATCAGGATTTCGCCGCGATCGAGGATCGTGATGCGGTCCGCAATCTTGAATGCGCTGTCCAGTTCGTGGGTTACGACGACGATACTCATGCCCATGGCGTCGCGCATGTCGAGGATCAGGTCGTCCAGCGCCGACGCCACGACCGGATCGAGCCCGGCCGACGGCTCGTCACAGAACAGCACTTTTGGATCCATGACGATCGCGCGGGCAAATGCAGCGCGCTTGATCATGCCGCCGGACAGCTCGGACGGCATCAGATTCTCGAAGCCGGAGAGTTCGACCACCTCCAGCTTCATGCGGGCCATGATTTCCATGGTCAGAGCGTCCAGATCGGTGTGCTCATAGAGCGGCAGCATGATGTTTTCGCCGACCGTCATTGAGCTGAAAAGTGCGCCGGACTGAAACGCCACGCCCAGCTTCTTCCGCACATCGAGAAATTCCTGCCGTGTGATCTGGTCAATATCCTTGCCGAGAATCCGCATGTTGCCTGATGTCTTCTCCTCGAGCGCCATCAGATGGCGAAGGAGCGTCGATTTCCCCGATCCCGAGCCACCCATGATGACCATGATCTCGTTTTCCAGGACCTGCATGCTGACGCCCTTGAGGATCATCCGCTCGCCATAATGCGTGACCAGATTCTCAACTTCGATCACCGCCTCGGGTCCGCTCGGCGGACGCTGGCGGGATTTGCGTTCTTCCATGATGCTTTGCGGGTTGCGCATGATCCGGTCCTACCGCGTCGCCACGAAGGCAAACAGCATGTCGGTGACGATGATCGCCGAAATCGACTGCACCACGGAACGGGTCGTTGCCTTGCCCACCCCTTCGGCACCGCCCTGCACACCGGCCCCGTTGACGACACCGATGACGGCAATCAGCACGGCAAAAATACAGCTCTTACCGATACCGTGACCGAGGTCGTCCAGCGACAGGATATCGATGGTGTCATGGGCATAGGCCGCGAGCGAAATACCGAGGTCCGCATTTACATAAAGTCCGGCGGCGAAAAGTCCCATGAAATTGCCAAGAAGCGTCAATGCAGGGACCATGACCAGCATCGACACCAAGGCCGGGACAACAAGAAACCGCGTCGGGTTAATGCCCATGACCTTGAGGGCATCGATTTCCTGGTTGATCTTCATGGTCCCGATTCTCGCCGCCAGCGCGGAACCGGAACGTCCGGCGACCAGAATGCCGGTTATCAGCGGGGCGAATTCGCGCACCACGGAAAATGCAATGCCGATGGTCACCCGGCTTTCAGCGCCGAATATCCTGAGCGTATGAATGCCCTGAATGGCGAGCATGACACCGATGGTGCCGGTCAGCATCAGAATGATCGGTATTGCCGCAACGCCGATTTCCATCATCTGCTGGATTACCGCACCCATGCGAACCGGTTGGCGTTCACGAACACCGAACAGCAGCCAGTAAAAGCTCTCGGCGACGAGGATGCCGCCGTTACCGACAGATTCGACAAAGGCCACGGCCGTCCTGCCGATCCCTTCGATCTTTTCCACTGCGGTAATCTTTTGCCCCGCCAAGTCGTCGTCCCCCGTCTCTCCCGGCCGTGACCGGGAAGATTTTTCACGCCACCGCGATAATACCTTCATCCACACTGGCGCAGATCGTAAAGACCCTGTCCAGACGTGCCAGTTGCAGCACCCGAAGCGCCCCTTCGCTGACCGACACGAGGGCCAGTTTCTGTCCCGACTTCTTGACGCTTTGGAGGCACTCGACAAGCGATGCCACGCCAGATGAGTCGATGTAACCGACACCCGACAGGTCGACCAGAATTGGTTGTCCTTTGCCGACCAGCGCCAACAGAGCCTTTCGGGCATCCGGAGAAGTCTGCAGATCGATATCGCCAGCAAACGCGATGACTAACGCGCCGCCGGATTCGGATAATTGATGCTCCATTGGTCCCTAATCCCCGATTCTTTTAACCATTCTCAATAGATTGCCGCCATCTATCGGCGGCGGCAAGAAGTCTACCTCATCCATTACTTCGCTGATGAGATGCGTCCCCAGCCCGCCCGGACGCAAATCGTCCAGATCGCGCGGCTTGATTTTGGAAATATCCACCGGATCGGCAAAGTCGCGAAGGAAAAGAACCATCGCATCCGGACGGTGCCGGATCTCTATAGCTATATCCCCCTCGCCTTCGTGGCCATAGGCATGACGAATGACGTTTTGGCAGGCTTCATCCACCGCCAGCACGATATCGCGTGTATCGGCTTCGGAAAATCCGCAGAACGATGCCGTCTCACGGACAGCATTGCGGATCAGACGAAGGCGGTTGGCCTTGGCCGTGACACGGAGTTGGAAAATTTTCTCGCCGGGCGCGTCCGTAGCACCGGGTTCCGCAGCGCCAAGCGCCACCCCCGATGTATGTTTGGCCGTGCCATCGTCGATAGCGAGCAAAGTTACATCGTCACGGAGCGCTTCACCTGTCCCGCCGATCTTTTCACGTACCTGGTTCAAAATACCCTGCACGCCGCCCGTGCCGGCATTGGCAATGAGTTCTTTCAGGCCATCCGCGCCAAGCTCGACGCCATCGGCGATATAACCCTCTGTGACGCCATCGGTGAAAACGAACAGTTGGCCGCCATTCAGGTTCAGTTCCGTTTCGGGAAACCCATCCTCGTCGAGGAGTGCGGGCGATATCCCCAATGGCGGCGCTTCCGCTTCGATGGCGCGAAAACTGCCGTCGGCGCCGTAAATCAGCGGCGGTTCGTGCCCGGCATTGGCCAGCCGTACATAACCGCTGTCCGGATCGTAAACGCCATGCACAAGTGTCACGAACATGCCGCGCGTCGCGGTTTCGCATATTTCCTCGTTCACGAGCGTCAGGAGCCTGCCCGGTTCCTTGATTGATTTTCCGAGACAACGAAGCAAGCTTGCGGTTTTCGCCATCATCAGCGCTGCGTTCATCCCCTTACCCGACACATCGCCGAGGGTGAACGCGACCCGCCCGTCATCGAGGGGATAAAAATCGTAAAAATCGCCGGAAACGACACGGGCCGGCAAATTGATGCCCTTGACCGGAAAGTCCGAATCTTTTTCTTCCGGCAGCAATGAGCGCTGAATTTCGGCGGCCAGTTCGAGTTCCCGCTTGACCCGTTCCTGTTCGACCAGCGCCGCCGCCATACGGGCGTTGAGAACTGCCAGCCCGGCTGAAACGGAAAGCGCCTGCAGCAGGTGCAGGTCATTATCGTCAAAAAGGCCGTCGCCGCCGCGTTTGTTGATCAACTCGATGGCGCCGATCTGCTCGCCCTTGACGCTCATCGGCGCGCACAGGATCGACTTTGTCTTGAAGCCCGTTTCGTCGTCGACCGAGGCATTAAAATCGGGATCTTTGGCGACATCGCGGACGATGCGTCCGCTGTCGTTCTGCACGCAGAACCCGACGATCCCCTGATCGGCAGCAATCTCCAGACCGGTGATTTCCACCGGCCCGACGCAGGCATCGCAGAGCAGTTTTTCCCCAGACGGGGACAGCATGAACAACGCACCGGCCTCGGCATCGACATAGTCCGTGATGCGTTGTACGGCACGCGCCAGTGTTGCTTCCAGATCGAGGCTGGTCGCGAAATCGCGGCCCATATCGGCCAACAGTTCCAGATGGCTGTGCGCATCACCTGGCGCCACACCGAAGCGTGCGCCGCTGCTCAATTCCACACTGTTTACGTTGCCTTCGGCCATGGCCGAAACTATGCCCGGAAAGCCCCCAGCGGGCAAATCCGTTAGTGGCTATCCAAGAACCAGTACGGCCATCCCAGAAAGGATCAGCGCACCGCCTGTCAACCGGTCGAACAAGGGCCAACCTGGCGTGAGTTTCTCTGCCAATGCAAACAGCGCAAGGCCGCCGATCCAGTAAAGGTTCATTACCCCGCCGACGAACAGCAGAAGCATCATCGCCCAGCAACAACCGACACAGAACACCCCATGCACAATGCCCATCCGAAACGCCCCCCCGGCGCCCGGGCGCCAGATTCTGCTAAGGAACACCACGGGGGTACGGCAAGCTTCAAGACAACGATTTTTAACCGGGGTCAACTGCCAGCCCCCGGCCCCGATCAGGAGCACGGCATTCAGCAGGTGCGAGGAAGACGCCATCATGCCATTAACCCAGCCGCTCAGTTCCCCTGCGGCGTGTAATCCCGTCGCAGCGAGGCTGAAACCGCCCCAGGTCACAAGATAGCCAAGGGCGAATACCGTCATATCACCCAGCGCGCGATCACGGTTGCGCCTTGCGACCACACGCTGGTACAGAAAAAGCATGGGCGCCGCTGAAGGCAGCATCATCGCCACCATCATCACCCACCACATGGCAAACATCAGCGCACTGTTCATCGGCGTCCACGCAGTCGGCGGCATCGCCATGTCGCTGGCCATACCCGTCATGTCGATAGCCGTCATGTTCATGCCGACACCGAGCGCGGTATAGGTCCAGGCAATGATGCAGACAGGCGCAAGGACAAGGACCGCCATCTGGCGGTCCTTACGCAGTATTCTTGAAAACAAACCGGCTAGCATCGGCCTTAGCCTTACGCCGCTGTTTCAAAAAGATGATCCTTGATGATGCCATACGGACCGTAAGTCACGTGGCACAGCACACCGTAAACCTTTTCCCAATCCATCGGCATCTCCGGACCGGGGGACTTGATCGTTGCGCTGGCCATTTCGCCGACCTTGAACTCAAACGATGTCTTGAGGTTGATCTGCGCACGGTGATCTTCCCCGGTGACCGGGTTCTTGATCGGCTCGAGTTCGAAATCCATAACCTTAGGTACGCTAAAAGATCCAGTTGCGTTTTCGATATCGCACGCGAATTCAATGGCCGTAAAAACCGGATCGAGTTCGGTTTCTATCGTCGAACCATAGATATTGAAGACCGTGGTCGGTTCCTGTTCCTCGCCGCTTAGAATTTTGAACAAGGCATCGACTTGTGCCTCCGTTGCACGTTCATCGACAAAAGCCTGCGCCGTGCCGCCACCTTCATGAACGGCACCAGGCCAACGGAACCGTACGGCGAAGACAAGTCCATCCAAACGAACGTCTTCAAAATAGCCCTCGTCGATCCGCATGGCTTCCATGCCTTCACAATCGCCGTTCGTGGGGCGGCCGTTAAACTCGCACGGACACCCGTAATCGCAACTACACCCGCCGATTTTGGGCCCGCGCAACATCCAATCTTTGTATTCACTCACTGTTACCCTCCTATTGATCTGATCCTCCGGCCGGACTTAATCAGCCCGCGTCGGTCAGGACGGGCGCGTTACTATACCAACTAGTCTGTTATGTAAATCTGTATAATTGTATTTATAATAATAATTTAGATGTGATATAAATCACACTTAAAGTTTATACATACTATATGGTTTGAAAATATGCCGCGTTCCGGAGCCACCACCCGCCTAAATATCCTCAACGCCGCGCAGGGAATCATCCTGCAGCGCGGCTTTGCCGGTGCGTCAATTGACCGCATAATTACCGAAGCCGGAATCACCAAGGGGGCGTTCTTTCACCACTTTCCGAACAAGGCCGCCCTCGCCGAAGCTGTGGTCACACGCTTCATTGAAACCGAAGCCGCCCTTTTTGATGATATCTGCGTACGTGCCGAACGGCTCAGCGACGATCCGGTGCAAAGACTGCTGAACATCCTGGGCCTCTATGCGGATGCTCTGGACCAGCATCCCGAGGTGATTGAGGGGTGTATTTATGCTTCTGTCGCCCTGCAACGCAGCGAATACCCTGCAACCATCAGCGGCCTCACCAGCGTGAGCATCGAGCAGACCGTAGATAAACTTCGCCCCTACTATCAAGCCGCGCTTGACGCCGCGCCGCCCCGGAAAGCTGTGGATGTGGATGATCTGGTGGACCTGTTCGTCAGTGCCGGTGAAGGCGCTATCATTCTGGCAGGCGTGCGTCAGGACCCGGCATTGCCGGGGCGGCAATTCCGCAATCTGCAGGCACAAACCGCACTTCTGCTCGGCAGATAGCCTTTTGGATCAGATGCGCACCTTGGCGTAAGCACCGGGGGCATCCTCGATCACCTTGAGCTTGCCGTCGCCGGGCTTTCTCGCAGCCACGGTTCCGCCAGCATATTTCTTGACCCATTTCTGCCAGTCCGGCCACCACGAACCCGCATGCTGGGTGGCGCCATCGAAGAATTCATCCGCATCTTCCGGCGTCTTGGTGTTGGTCCAGTAGCAGTATTTGTCAGCCGCCGGCGGATTGATGACACCCGCGATATGACCGCTTGCCGACAGCACGAACCGCTTCGGCCCCTTATAAAGCTTTGTCGCCATATACGTCGATTTCCACGGCGCGATGTGATCGTCCTTGGTCGACAGCCAATACACCGGCACCTTGATCTTCGTCAGATCGATCCCCACTCCGTCAAGCGTGATGCCGCCCGGTTGCACCAGTTTGTTTTCCAGGTACATTTTCCTGAGATACAGCGAATGCATCATCTTCGGCATACGCGTGTTATCGGAATTCCAGTACAACAGATCGAAAGCCATCGGCTCGCGGCCCAGCAGATAGTTGTTGACCACGAACGACCAGATCAGATCGTTGTCCCGCATCATGTTGAAGACCTGGCTCATGTACTGTCCATCGAGGTAGCCGGTTTTTTCCATGTGTTCGTCCAGGCGCTTAAGCTGGGCTTCATCGATAAAGACGCCCAGTTCGCCGGGTTCCGAGAAATCGACCATGGTCGTAAAGAAGGTCGCCGATTTGACGCGGTTATCCTTTTTCTCGGCCATATACGCCAGCGTCGAGGCCGTCAGCGTCCCGCCGATGCAATAACCGATCAGGTTCAACTCGGACTCGCCGGTTGCCTCTTTGATTGCATCCATCGCCGCCAGAGGTCCCTCGAGCATATAATCCTCGAACCTTTTATCGGCATATTTCTGATCGGGGTTGATCCACGAGATGACGAATACCGTCTGCCCCTGGTCGGTTGCCCATTTTATGAACGAGTTCTTCGGTTGCAGATCAAGGATGTAATACTTGTTGATCCAGGGCGGCACGATCAGCAGCGGCCGCTTTGCGACTTTTTCCGTCGTCGGCTCGTACTGCAGCAATTGTATCAAATCGTTCTGATAAACAACCTTGCCCGGAGTCACGGCGACGTTCTTGCCAAGCTCGAACGCATCGGCATCGGTCATTGAAATGCGCAGTTCGCCCTGACCACGCTCCATATCCTTGAGCAGTTGGTCCAGACCCTTGATCAGGTTCTCGCCCTTCGTCTCTTGTGCTGCTTTCAACACCTTCGGGTTGGTCGCTGCAAAATTGGTCGGCGAAAGCGCATCGACGAACTGGCGTGTGTAGAATTGCAACTTTTCGCGGGTTTTCGGGTCCACATCCTCGACATCGCGGACCTGATTATGCAGCCAGTCCGACGTCAACAGATACGATTGCTTGATAAAATCGAAGACCGCATCCTCGGACCAGGCATTGTCCTTGAAACGGCGGTCATCGCGGGCCGGTTCGATCACCGGCTTCACATCTTCTTCGCCGGACATGCGTTTGGCCGTGGCCTGCCATATTTCCGCATACCCCTGCATCAACTTTGCCTGGGATTCAGCGAATTTCTGCGGATTGGACATCATCTTCATGGAAGCATCCATGAACATCCGGCCGATTTCGACCGGATCGGCAACGCTGTAGTTTTCGCCTGATTGCTGACGCTCGAGAAAGGTATTTACGATGCGTTGCGAGCGTTCGGCAAAGTCTGCATAAATTTTTGCATGCTTTTCCGCATCGAATACTTGATTGGTTTCATTGCCGTCCTCGGCCATGGCTTCGTCTCCCCTGGTTCGGCCCATCATAACCCAGCTTCGCTATTGATTTAAGTGTTGTCGACCGCCTTTGGCGCTTTATAACGAAGTCCATGTCTCAAGCACCCTTCGGCATTGTCCGCTCGCCTTCACACTTGCTTGCTTTGGTGACAACCATCGCAGCAGTCTTTCTGTTTATGACGCCGCCGCCTGCCGGCGTGCCACAGAGCGCGTTTACGGGAGCGGCGCTCGGCCTGCTGGCGGTCGGATTATACGCCACCGTTGCGATCCCCGAATTTCTGACGGCACTGGTCTTCTTCACGTTGGCCATGGTCATCGGTGCCGCCCCGGCGGACGTCGTGTTTTCCGGATTTCATTCAACAGCCTTCTGGATGGTATTCGGTGGACTGATTATCGGGGTCGCCGTCCAGAAAACCGGTCTTGGCGCTCGACTGGCAACAACGATCACCGCCAAATTCGCCGGTAGTTATTTCCGTGTCGTCTGTGGTGTCGCGCTGGTCTCCATCGCGCTGGCGTTACTGATGCCGTCGACCATGGGCCGGATTATCCTGCTCGCCCCGATCGTCCTTGCCCTTGCCGACAAGCTGGAATACGGCCAGGGCTCTCGCGAGCGAACCGGCCTGGTCATGACGCTGGCCTGTGCGAGTTGGATGCCGTCGAGTGCTATTCTACCGGCAAACGTGCCGAATATGGTACTCGTCGGTGTCGCCGAGAACATGTTCGGCATGACCTTCAACTACGGCGAATACATGCTGATGCACATGCCGGTTAACGGTATTATTAAAGCCGTTTCGGTCGTTGCACTGGTGTTCATGCTGTTTCCGAGCGCGAAAACAGGCCGCGACATTGCATTTGATGTTGAACCCGCCCAGCCGCTTCGCCCGGAGGGCCGTCGGCTTGCACTTATACTGGCCGTGACTCTCGGTTTCTGGGTCACCGACTTCATCCACCATATCTCCCCGGCTTGGGTTGCGATGGCCGCGGCCGTCGTTTGCATGTTGCCCGGCATCGGTATCGTCAACGGCGACGATCTGAAAACAAAGGTGAACTTTCCGTCCGCCATTTACGTTGCCGGCATCCTTAGTCTGGGTGCAGTTCTGGTCGAAACAGGCGCCGGCGAATGGATCGGCGGCTGGCTGCTGGCACATATCCCGCTGTCAAAAGATGCCCCGCTGATGTCGTTCTTTTCCATTATCGGGCTAGGCACCGTGGTCAACATGGTCGCGACCGCGCCCAGTGTGCCCGCCATCGTCGGCCCCATGGCCAGCGAATTATCGAACCTGACCGGGATACCGCTCAGAACCGTACTGATGAGCCAGGTGATCGCGTATTCAACGGTGATTTTGCCCTATCAGGTGCCGCCGCTGATCGTCGCCATGCAATTGGGTGGTGTCTCGCTCCGGGACGGTGCAAGGATGACCATCGCGCTGGCGGCCGTCTCGCTGATCGTGCTGGTGCCGCTTAATTATCTGTGGTGGGTGTTCCTGGGGTTGCTCTAGGAGGCGTTTGTGCAGGTCAAACTAACTTCGGCGCTGACATGCCCCGTATGCGGGTTTGAGGAAACGCTGAGTATGCCGACAGATGCCTGCATCTATTTTCACGAATGCGGCAAATGCGGCGTCGTGCTTAAGCCCAAACCGGGTGATTGCTGCGTATTCTGCTCCTATGGCGATACCCCCTGCCCACCTATCCAAGCCGGCGATCAATGTTGCAACAGCCAGGATGAATAAAACCAGGACGATTAGAACCAGGGCGCATAGAAAAAGGCCGGGGCGAACCCCGGCCTTCGTCATTCATGATATCCGGCGTTTATTGCGCGGGTGCGACATAGCCGAATGAACCCCACCAGTAGACGGCGGTGAACAGGAACAGCCAAACCACGTCAACAAAGTGCCAGTACCAGGCGGCGGCTTCGAAACCGATATGGCCTTCAGGTGTGAAGTGCCCCTTCAGCGTGCGGAAATAGCAGACCAGCAGGAAGATCGTTCCGACCAGAACATGGAAGCCATGGAACCCGGTTGCCAAATAGAACGTCGATGAGTAGATGCCGTCCTGGAAGCCAAACGTTGCATGGCCGTATTCGTAGGCCTGACAGGCCGTGAACAATGCGCCCAGAATAACCGTCAGCAGGATGCCGGTGGCACCACGCTTGTTGTCACCCAGGCGAATAGCATGGTGTGCGTAGGTCACGGTGACGCCGGACGTCAGCAGGATCAAGGTGTTCAGGAACGGCAGATGCCACGTTGCCAGCGGCTCGATGCCTTCCGGCGGCCAGGTCGGCGATGCGACGAAACTGAGCGCCGGGATCGATGCGTTGAAGTATGCCCAGAAGAAGGCATAGAAGAACATCACTTCAGAAACGATGAATAGCAGCATCCCCATGCGCAAACCATGGCGGACAGCCTCGGTATGATCATGTCCGTTACGCCCCTCAGCGATGACATCGCGCCACCACAGTGCCGCAACGATCACCAGCGCCGCGAAGCAGACCAGCAAGCCGACCATCGACGATCCATGCATATACATGATCGCGAAGATCGCCATGGCAAAAGCAAGCATGCTTGCCACGAACGGCCACGGGCTCGGATTGACTATATGATAGGGATGACTTTTCGCACCACTCATCGGTATTTTCCCCCTCGGGTTTTAATTACTCATGACAGGGACGGCATTGGATATACCGCCCTTGTCAGCCCTTCTCCGCAGCTTTCAACGGTTGCCGCACTTCCGAAACCTTACTTTCAGCATCAGTTTGCTCATAGAAGGTATAGGAAAGCGTAATCGTCTTCACGTCACGGGTATTTACGTCGTCATAGATCGCCGGATCGACATAGAAAGATACCGGCATCTCTGCGGTTTCCCCCGGCTTCAACACCTGTTCGGTGAAACAGAAGCAGTCGATTTTGACGAAATACTGTCCGGCCTTGAGCGGCGTCACATTGAACGTCGCCGTGCCGGTCATTGTCTTGTCCGTCAGGTTGGTCGCCTGGAAAAACGCCAAACGTTCTTCGCCAAGCTTCAGCTTTATTTCATGCTGTACGGGCTTGAAGCGCCATCCCAGGCCGGAATTGGTATTGGCATCGAAACGAACCGTGAAATCGATGTCGGTCGCCGTTTCCGGTGCGTTCGCCTGAACGCCCGGCGTGCCGCCCAATCCCGTCACCTGACAGAAAAGGCGGTAAAGCGGCACCGACGCGAACGCCAGTCCAAGCATGCCGGCAGCGACGGAGAATAATATCACCGCCGTCCGGGCATTCTTGCGTTTGGCGTTCGCCATCGTTTCGCTCCGCAGGCCGGCTTATTCGGCCGGTGCCTTACCGGACATGTCCGGCTGGTCCTCGAAGGTGTGGAACGGCGCCGGGGAAGGCACGTGCCATTCCAGCGTGGTTGCACCCACGCCCCATGGATTCTGCTCGGCTTTCGCGCCGGATGCATAGGTCCTGAACAGGATCACGAAGAACAGCAATGTGCCGATCGCGGTGATCAGGGCGCCGACGGAACTCAGGTAGTTCCAACCCGCATAGGCATCCGGATAATCCGGAATACGGCGCGGCATGCCGGCCAGCCCCGCAAAGTGCTGCGGGAAGAACAGCAAGTTCACACCGACGAAGAAAATCCAGAACTGAACCTTGCCCCAGCCTTCGCTGTATTGCTTGCCGGACATTTTACCGATCCAGTAATACCAGCCGGCAAACATCGCAAAGATCGCCGCGATCGCCATCACATAATGGAAGTGGGCGACCACGAAATAAGTATCGTGGAACACCAGGTCCGCCGACGAGTTGGCCAGCGTCACACCCGTGACCCCACCCACAACGAACAGGAAAATGAAGCCGAAGGCATACAGCATCGGCGTTTTGAACTCGATGGACCCACCCCACATTGTCGCCAGCCAGGAGAAGATCTTAACCCCTGTCGGCACGGCAATGACCATCGTCGCGGCGGTGAAGTAAGCCCGGGTATCGACGTCGAGACCGACGGTGTACATGTGGTGTGCCCACACGACGAAGCCGACAACACCGATCGCCGCCATCGCGTACGCCATCCCGAGATAGCCGAACACCGGCTTCTTGGAGAACGTGGACACGATCTGCGAGATGATACCGAACGCCGGCAGGATAATAATGTAAACTTCCGGGTGGCCGAAGAACCAGAACAGGTGCTGCCACAGGATCGGGTCGCCGCCACCGGCGGGATCGAAGAAATGCGTGCCGAAGTTACGGTCCGTCAGCAGCATGGTCAGCGCGCCGGCAAGAACCGGCAGCGCCAGCAGAAGCAGGAACGCCGTCACCAGTATAGACCATACGAACAGCGGCATCTTGTGAATGGTCATGCCCGGCGCACGCATGTTGAAAATGGTCACGATAAAGTTGATCGCCCCCAAAATCGACGAGGCGCCTGCAAGGTGCAGGGACAGAATGCCGAAATCGACGGCTGCGCCCGGATGGTAGACGTTACTTGAAAGCGGCGGATACACCGTCCAGCCAGTCCCGACACCGCTTGCCACGAATGCCGAAATTACCAGCATCGCCAGTGCTACGATCAGCAGCCACAGGCTGATGTTGTTCATACGCGGGAACGCCATGTCCGGCGCACCGATCATAAGCGGCACGAACCAGTTGCCGAAGCCGCCGATCATTGCCGGCATGACGACGAAGAACACCATGAGGAATCCGTGCGCGGTCAACAGCACGTTATAGAACTGGAAATCTTCGATGTATTGAATGCCGGGTTCGGCCAGTTCCAGGCGGATGTACCAGGACATGCCACCGCCGATAATGGCGGCAACCATCGAAACATAAAGATAGACCGTGCCAATGTCCTTGTGGTTCGTCGAGCAGAACCAGCGTGAGAAAAAGCTCGGATAGTGGTCGTCGTGACCGTGTTCGTCGTGATGGGCGTCAGCTGCGTTCGCCATGTTACGTCCCTCTCCTCAAATATCTGTGCGGATGATCAACGGGTGATAGCCGGTACACCGGCTGCTGCCAGCCGAACCGTGCCATCCGTTTTGGTGTCATCCGATGCGAATTTTTCCTGGGCTTCCTTGACCCACTTGGCGAAATCTTCCTTCGATACCGCCTGAATGGCGATCGGCATGAAACCGTGGTTGACGCCGCAAAGCTCGGAACACATGCCGTACAGCGTCTTGCCGACGTACTTTTCATGAATCCGGGTCCAGGTTTCGTTGATACGGCCCGGCATGGTGTCGATCTTGACCGACAGCGACGGGATCGCCCAGTTATGAATAACGTCCGCAGACGTCAGCAAAATACGAATGTTGGTTTCGACCGGGAGCACAACCTTGTTGTCGACGGTCAAAAGCCGGGGCTGGCCTTCCTTCAGTTCATCCTTCGGAACGATGATGCTGTCAAAGGTAAAGTCGCCGTTGTCGGGATAAGCATAATTCCAGTACCACTGATTGCCTGTAACCTTCAGCGTCATTTCCGCATCGTGGGTACGGTCCGCGAAATACAGATGTTTCAGTGACGGGACGGCAATGCCGACCAGAATGAAAATCGGAATGATCGTCCAGGCGACTTCCAGACCCGTGTGATGTGTGGTTTTTGACGGCACCGGATTTTTCTTGGCGCTGAAGCGAAAGGCGATATAAGCCATCAACCCCAGAACGAAGATCACGATAAGGGTTTCGATCACCAACAACTGCGCATTGAAGGCAACGATGCGGTCTGCTGTCGGCGAGGCAGGTTCCTGCAACCACATTTGCCAAGGCGCCGAGCGCACTTCACCATTCGGGCCGGCCAGCGCCGGGCCCATGGCCATCAACACGCCGACAAGCGCGGGTACGAAAATCTTGAGCTTGTTTAGCATTCGTCTCACCTGATTGCTGGCCGCCTACTATAGACCGCCTTTAAATTGTCATTGCCGATACGCCGTGACGGACAAAACACCAGACACGAAGTTTCAGAACGTGTTTTTAAAGCCGAGACCGCAAAGGAGCAAGCCGCCAATCGCAATCCATGCTTATATTTTTACATTTTTCTCACGTTGATTTTGGGCATGATAGTGTTGGATGACAAGAGGTTAGATGGGAAAACCCCATTCATAGCGTGGAAATATGGCATACAAAGTCCGTGCATTTCGGGACGTGAGCGCCTAAATCCACGGCAAGTGAAGGCGTGGCTTCCCGCAAGCCCGCTGAAGATGCAACCAGACGTAAACGGAAAGCGAATCCATGAGCGAGCAAACACAAGCAAACGGCGACACAATACCGGCATCGAATCGCAAAATGAGAAACGTGATACTGGCGATTGTTCTGGCGACTGCCGCATTGGCCATGTACGCAAGCATTTTCCTGCGCCTGACGGACAATCCACTGCAATAAAGCGCCGGGAACTGCCGCATCATGGATTTCGATCAACTGGTCCATACGAATGCCCTGTTCAACGGCATTTCCGTGGTTTTTCTCTCACTCGGGTACTACTTCATCAAGTCCGGCGAGCGGGGTAAGCACCGCGCCATGATGATTTCGGCGCTGGCTTCATCGGCTGTATTTCTGGTTTCATACGTTATTTACAAACTCAACGCCGGCTTTGCTCAATTCGGCGGCGAAGGTGCTGTACGCTATGTCTATTTCACGATTTTATTCGTGCATGTGCTAGGCGCCATAGCCATCGTACCGCTGGTCCCGATCACGGCGATCCGCGCCCTGCGCGAACGTTTCGATCAACATAAAAAGATTGCCCGCATTACCTGGCCACTTTGGATGTACGTCGGTATTTCCGGTGTCGTCGTCTATGTCATGGCGGTCCACATGTATCCGTATCAAGGAGGCTGAGCCGTGTTTCAGCCCACTCAGGAACAGCGTTGGGACCCTGTCGAAGGCTTCAGGCCCGCGCTCTCGTCCGCCGCTGCTTCACGCGAGCTCAGGCGCTGGACGGTGCTCGCGCTGGGCGCCCTTGCCATCGCCGGGATTTATGCGCTGCTGTTGGCGATTTCACGCATTCCCGGTGCTGACACACTGTTTCCATGGCCGGTGGCTTTTTATGAAAAAAGCCTGATCATCCATGTCGTCTTCTCTTTCGTCGTCTGGTATCTCGCGATCGGCATTATTCTGATGCTGATCGGCGCATACCGGTTATCGGACAGCGCGCCGAAACTTCGCAGCCTCGGTGCATCGGCATTGGCGGCGATGACCATCGCTTTCGTCATGCTGGCGGTGCCTGCGTTGATGGACCGCGGACAGCCGTCCCTGAACAACTACGTGCCGGCAATTATCGATCCCGTTTATTATATCGGTCTTTTGATGGTCGCCTTTGCGATCACGCTCGCGGCGGTACGCATCATTGCAAATGCGCTCATGCGCAGCGGTCCGCTTGAACCGATCGGCGCCGCCGGGCTCAGTTGTGCCGTCATTGCGCTGCTCGCCGTTGCCGCATTCGCCGTTTCATGGAACCGCCTTGGTATCATGCCGGCCATCGCCGCCGAGAATGAGGACCTGTTCTGGGCCGGTGGTCACATTCTGCAGTTCTTCAACACCAGCCTGATGATTGCCGGCTGGGTTTTGCTGGGCGGTCGTGCCCTTGGCCGTCCCCCCGTGACGCCAAGGCTCGTGATGGGAGCGTTCGGGTTCAATGCCGTGCTCGCCCTTGGCGGATTCGCACTGATGTTCATCGAAGCGCCGTTTTCCGCCGAGGAACGCGTGCTGTTCACGCATTATCAGTATGCACTGGCCCCGGTGCCGATCTTCGTCGGCCTGATCGCCGGGGTTAACCTGCTCCGCGCACCGAAACCCGAAGGCGACGCCCGGCGGACCGCTCGCCTTGCGCTGGCGCTGTCACTGGTCGTTTTCTTTGCCGGCGGCGTCCTCGGCATCTTTGTCGACGGCACCGATACTCGCACGCCCGCTCATTATCATGGCGTCATCGGCGGCGTAAACGTGGCCGCCATGGGCCTGATCATCCTGTTTGTCCTGCCTTTGCTGGAGCGGGGACTTTTGCGATGGAAGACCATCCGGGCATCGTTCTGGCTGTATGGCCTTGGTCAGCTTCTGCATAGTCTGGGCCTTTTTATCGCCGGCGGGTACGGCGCACCGCGCAAGGTTTCCGACACGGCCCCCGGCATGGATGTCATCGGCAACTGGATCGGCCATGTCGGCATAGGTATCGGCGGCGTCATCGCGGTTATCGGCGGCATCATGTTTATCTGGATCGCCGCGAAGCGGGTTCTGGCACGCGCACCATAGGATATTTCGGAAAGTCTGGATGTTGGCGGGACAATCTTCTATAACCCGTCACTTGCGGACAGAGCCAGCAGGCGGACAAGTAATGAGCGATAGCGGTCGCAGCAACGTGACACTGCAAAATCTGGAGACAACGGCAACGGAACCGCACGAACCGCGGTTCCGGATCAACGATTTTGCCGTCCTTCTGAAACCGAAGATTATGTCCTTGGTCGTGTTTACGGCGCTTGTCGGCATCCTCATGGCGCCGGGTGGCGCGGATGCCAAGACCGGCCTGATTTCCGTTCTCTGCATTGCCATCGGCGCGGGCGCGGCAGGCGCCATCAATATGTGGTACGACCGCGATATCGACCGCATCATGCGCCGCACGATGGATCGACCGATCCCGGCCGGGCGGATGGATCCGAAACTGGCGTTGGTTTATGGCGTATTTCTGGCCATCGGCTCCATCGTCATGATGACTGTCCATGTCAGTTCGGTCGCCGGCGGCCTGCTGGCGATGACGATCTTTTATTATGTCTTTATCTATACCGCCTGGTTGAAACGCCGCACACCGCAGAACATCGTCATCGGCGGCGCTGCCGGCGCATTTCCGCCGCTGGTCGGCTGGGCCTCGGTCACCGGCACGATCGATCCGGGCGCGATTGCTCTGTTCATGATTATTTTCCTCTGGACGCCGCCGCATTCCTGGGCGCTGGCATTGTTCCGGACCGGCGATTACGCCGCCGCCGGCGTGCCGATGATGCCCGTTGTCGCCGGCGAGCGCGAAACCAAGCGCCAGATGCTGATTTATACCGTCCTGATGATCGCCGCCACCTTGGCGCCAAGCTTCCTGGGCGTTTCCGGCTGGCTGTATCTAATCACCGCCGCCGTGCTGGGCGTGATGTTCTGGCAGCGCACTTGGCGTCTTTGGAAAGTCGAAGGCACGGAACCGGCCAAGCCTTTGTTCCTGTTCTCGATCCTCTATCTGTTCATGATTTTCCTGGCGATGATCGCGGACCGGCTGCTGTTTATCCCGGTCGTCTAGGCCGCCGCTCAGACAATGCCAGACGCGTCCCTCTCCGGCCCATACGAACAACTGGAAGCCCGCTTTCGCCGCATTGCCCTGCTCGGTGAAGCCGAAGCCATGCTGCACTGGGATTATGCCGCTGTCATGCCGACGGGCGGTGCCGATGCGCGCTCGGAACAACTGGCCGAGTTAAAGGCCATCTCGCATGGGCTCCTCGTCAGTGCAGAGACCGCCGGATTGATCGATGCGGCAAAGAATGATGCCGCCATGCTCGATGCATGGCAGGCCGCGAACCTGCACGAGATCGAACGCCGTCACCAGCGTGCTTCAGCGCTCGATGAAAGCTTTGTCACGCAACTTTCAAGGACGTCGAGCACCTGTGAGCAGGCCTGGCGGCGTGCCCGTGCAGAGAACGATTTCAGCATTGTCGCGGAACCTCTGGGTATGCTGGTCGATCTCGTCCGCGAGGAAGCACAACGAATCGGCGAGGTCTTCGGCCTCGACCCCTATGACGCTTTGCTGGATTCCTACGAACCCGGCGGACGGGCCGCCGACATTGACCCCGTGCTCGACGATCTCGCGGCGTTCCTGCCGGGTTTCCTGGATGACGTTCTGACGCATCAGGCCGCAACCGCACCGGCGATCATGCCGGCAGGGCCGTTCCCCGAGGAAACCCAGCGCCAGCTCGGCATGAAGTTCATGGACGTGCTGGGCTTCGATTTCGACCGCGGCCGCCTTGATGTCAGCCATCACCCGTTCTGTGGCGGCATTCCAGATGACGTTCGCATCACGACCCGCTATGACGAGAGCGATTTTACCTCTGCGCTGATGGGCGTGTTGCACGAAACCGGCCATGCCCTTTACGAGCAGGGCCTGCCGAAAAAATGGCGGTTGCAGCCCGTGGGCTCCGCGCTTGGCATGTCGATCCATGAAAGCCAGTCGCTGTTGATGGAAATGCAGGTCTGCCGCTCGCCCGAGTTCCTGGAATTCGCGTTGCCGCTGATCCGCGAGACCTTCAACGGCAGCGGTCCGGCATGGGATGCGGCAAACATTCTCAAGCTCTATCACAAGGTCGAGCGCAGTTACATTCGCGTCGACGCCGACGAAGTAACCTACCCGCTGCACGTGATCGTCCGCTATCGGCTGGAAAAAGACATCATCGCCGGCAAGCTCGCCGTACGCGACATACCTGACGCCTGGAACACCGCCTTCAAGGGCTTGGTCGGTATCGAGGTTGAGAACGACGCCCAGGGCTGCCTGCAGGACATTCACTGGTATGATGGCGCGCTCGGCTATTTCCCGACATATACACTGGGCGCAATGACAGCGGCCCAGGTATATCAGGCCGCATGTGCCGCGCATCCCGGCATTCCCGGTGATATTGCCAAGGGTGATTTCTCGGTGCTGTTAAGTTGGCTGCGTGAAAACATCCATGCCAACGGCCGTTTGCTGTCAGGTCCTGAACTGTTGCGCCGGGCCACTGGCCGACCGTTGCAGGCTGCCCCGTTCAAGGCACACATGAAGGCGCGCTACCTGCCCGCCTGAGCTTACTTGATCCAGCCTTTGGACATATAATACGCCTTCGCCGCATCATGCAGCGGTGCGCTCAGCCCGTCACTGACCATTACTTCCGGCGTCGCATTGGCATAGGCGGGATGTCTGGATTTAAAGCCCTCGAAATCCTCGAACACGGCTTTAATAAGCGCATCGACAATCGACGGATCAGCATTTGCCGTCGTCACCAGCGTCGCCATGACACCGAAGGTGTCGACTTTTTTCTGACCGTCCCAATACGTCTTTGCGGAGATTTTTACTTTCGAATAATAAGGCCGGGCTGCCGTCGCCAACTTGCGAATGATCGTGTTGTGCGGCTCGATCAGCATCCCGTTGCATTCACCGACGGCACGCTGCATGGCGGCGTTCGGAATCCCGACGGCATAGACGAAAGCTTCGAATTTACCGGCGCAGAAGGCATCGACCTGCTCGGACGACGGCAGTTCGCTGACGGCACTGAAGGTATCGAGCTTCCAGCGCTGCGCATCGAGCATTTCTTCCATCGTTTCGCGATGCCCGGCGCCGGGATTGCCGATGTTGATGCTGTGCCCCTTCAGGGCATACCAGTTTTTGATCTTGGCATCGCGGTTGACGACCACCTGCATCGGCTCTGCATAAACCGAAAAGACGGCCCGCAGGTTGTCGATCTTGTTACCTTCCCATTTGCTGGAACCGTGCTGGGCGTGGAATTGCCAGTCTGACTGCGCCATCGCCAAACTGATTTCACCGGCCTTGAGCGCATTCAGGTTGGCGACCGAGCCGCCGCTCGGCGGCGCATCGCAGTCGAACCCTTTGGTCTTTAAAAGATCGCAGAGCACCTGTCCGGTTGCGTAATAGATCCCCGTCTTACCCCCTGTCCCGATCACCACCTTGTCGGCGGCTTGCACGCCGGACGTCTCCGAAAGAACAAGAAGACAAACCGAACCGAGCAGGAATTTCAGGGGCTTGATGTTCACTGGACGGTCCTCCCTCAAAGAAACCGGTTAAATCATGCCCGAGTGCGATTTTGACATCAACAATCAACAAGCATGCCGTCGTCCTTGTTTCACCGCGCTTCGATGGATAGGTTTAGCAAAATTGCCGGGGGCGCCTACGTTAGCGCCCCGAGAGGGAGGTTTTCAGTGCGTTATATTTCGACCCGTGGGCGTGCGCCGGAGCTTGCTTTCGACGATGTTCTGTTGAGCGGCCTTGCCCGTGACGGCGGATTATATGTTCCTGCGGAGTGGCCGCGGTTCAGCGCCGACGATCTCAGGGCGATGAAATCGCTCAGCTACAATGAACTTGCTTTGCGGGTGATCAAGCCGTTCGTCGGCGGTTGTATCGATGACGATGCGCTGATGGCCATCATCACCAAGGCTTATTCGGTATTCGACGGCGGCGAGGTTGCGCCGCTGGTCAGCATCGGCGATGACATTCACCTGATGGAACTGTTCCATGGTCCGACGCTGGCGTTCAAGGATGTCGCCATGCAGATGCTGGGCGGTCTGTTCGATCATGTGCTGCGGGCACGCGGTGAACGGGTCACCATAGTCGGCGCGACATCGGGCGATACTGGATCCGCCGCCATCGAGGCCTGCAAGGGCAAGGATTCCCTGGATATCTTCATGCTGTTTCCCGAAGGCCGGGTTTCCGAAGTCCAGCGCCGCCAGATGACGACCGTACTGGCCGACAATGTTCACAACGTGTCCGTGCACGGCACTTTCGACGATTGCCAGGACCTGGTGAAGGCGATGTTCAACGACACGCCCTTCCGCGACCGTCATCATCTGTCCGCCGTGAACTCCATCAACTGGGCGCGCGTCATGGCGCAGATCGTCTATTACGTTCATGCGGCGCTGCATCTGGGTGCGCCGGATCGTGAAGTCTCCTTCACCGTTCCCACAGGCAACTTCGGAAACGTATTCGCCGGATACGCTGCCATGAAAATGGGTGTGCCGGTAAAGAAATTCATCGTCGCCGCCAACGCCAACGATATTCTGGCGCGCTTTTTCGAAAGCGGCGAAATGCGCACCGATGCCGTGGTGCCGACGCTCAGCCCCAGCATGGACATTCAGATTTCATCCAACTTCGAGCGTCTGCTGTTCGACATGATGGGCCGGGACGGGGCCAAGGTCGAAAGCACCCTGACGACCTTCAGGTCTGAAGGCAGCTTCCGCGTCGATCAGGGCATGCTGAACGCGGTGCGCGAAAAATTCTCGGCGGCCCGTTTCGACGACAAACAGACAACGGAAACGATCCGCGCCCTGTATCAGGAAAACGGCATGCTGATCGATCCGCATACGGCGGTTGGCCTTGCCGCGGCACGCGCCAGGCAAGACAAGGACGGCACGCCGATGGTGGTTCTGTCGACGGCGCATCCGGCCAAGTTCCCCGACGCCGTCGAGGCGGCCACCGGAGTCCGTCCGCCGTTGCCGGAACGCATGGCCGATCTGTATGAACGCGAAGAACGCGCCGAGCTGATCGACAACAGCCTTGAGGTCATCGAGCAACTGGTGAACGACACCCTCGGCACACCGGCGGAGGTCTCATGAGCGTTCGCGTCACGACACTCGACAACGGCATGCGCGTCGCCACCGACAGCATGCAGAACGTCGAGACGGTTACGCTCGGCACATGGGTCGGGATCGGCGCCCGCGATGAAGCGGCCGAGGTCAACGGCATTTCTCATCTGCTTGAGCATATGGTCTTCAAGGGCACGGAACGGCGGACCGCACGGCAGATCGCGGAAGAGATCGAAGCCGTCGGCGGCCATCTGAATGCCTATACGTCCCGTGAAAACACGGCCTATTACGCGAAAGTCCTGAAAGACGACATCGATCTCGCCGTCGATCTGGTTTCCGACATCGTCATGCACGCCACCATGGACGCGCAGGAACTGGAGCGCGAAAAATCCGTCATCTGTCAGGAAATCCACCAGTCCCACGACACCCCCGACGACATTGTCTTCGATCTGTTTCAGGAGGCCGCCTACCCTGAACAGGCCATCGGCCGCCCGGTGCTCGGCACCGAGGAAATCATCCGCTCGCTCGATCGCAGCGACGTGGACGGATACCGCAGCCAGAGCTATACCGCACCGCAGAGCCTGTTCTGCGCCGCCGGCAAGGTCGATCACGATCATTTGGTCGAGCTGATTTCGGAAACCTTCGCGCCGCTGCCCCAGCTAAAGGCAAATGGTCGCGAAACAGCGCGCTACAAGGGTGGCGACATTCGCCTCGACCGCGATCTGGAACAGGTGCACATCGTCCTCGGTCTCGATGGTGTCGGCTACAAGGATGACGATTTCTATGCCGCGTCGGTATTATCCACCGTGTTCGGCGGCGGCATGTCGTCGCGCCTGTTTCAGGAAGTGCGCGAGGAACGCGGCCTTGCGTATTCCATCTATTCATTCCTGTCGTGCTACGAAGACAGTGGCATTTTTGGCATATACGCCGGCACCGGCGCGGAACATCTGGGCGACCTGATCCCGCTGCTCGTCGATGAAGCGCACAAGGTCGCCAAGACGCTGACAGCCGAGGAAACCCAGCGCGCCCGCGCCCAGCTCAAGGCCAGCATCCTCATGGCCCGTGAGAGCACATCGTCCAGAACCGAACAGATGGCCCGCCATCTCATGCTGTTTGACCGTCCGATCCCGCCGGAAGAAATCGTCGCCAAGATCGACGCCGTCGATGATGACGCCGTGCGCGCTGTTGCCGAACGGCTGTTCCGGGGTGTGCCCAGTGTCTCCGCCATCGGCCCGGTGAAGGGTCTTGAATCCGCTGACAGCCTCAGCGCCCGATTCAACTGACGTAATGGCGCTGCATCCCGGCAATTTCCTGATTTCACAAGGCTCGTTCGTTCGTCACCCGAAAGCGCCTGAGCTTGGGCTTGGCCGGGTTCAAACCGTCGTCGGCGACAGGATCACGGTGAATTTCGAAAATGCGGGCAAGCTGATCGTCGACGGCTCGGTCATTGAACTGGCGGTCGTCGATCCGAACGACAGGGCTTGAAACCCTAACGCGCGCTCACCCTTTCCAGCAGCGCCTTGGCATTGAGGTACGACGGCCGCTCGGCGATCTGTCCATTCACCTCGACCCGGTCGCGGCCTTCACGCTCGGCGGCCTCGAAGGTTTCCATCAACAGGCGCGCATGCGCAATTTCCATTTCGCTCGGTTCGAGAATTTCACGAATCACGGCAATCTGATCGGCGCGTGCCGCCGATTTCGCATGATAGCCGAGCGCCTTGGCGGATTCCGTCTCTTCGACAAGACCTTCATGGTCGGCCCAGGTATAGGGGCAATCGACCGGTGCGACTCCGGCGGCCCGGCATTCCAGCAAAAACCTTTCGCGCGCATAGCGGATTGCGGTCCCGCTTCTATCACGTGGCGCGCCAAGGCTTGTCGTCATATCTTCGGACGCAACCAGACAGCCGATCAACGGCGGTGCTTCCTTGAGAATTGCATACGTATTCACCAGGCCTTCTGCCGTTTCGATATTCGGCAGCAACTGGGGCTTGGTGCGCGCCGCGCCGCCGTGCATTGCAATCGCATCGTTGAGGGCGTGCAGTTCCGCAGCCGTGCTTGTTTTCGGCAGGGCGATGATGCGTGCCCCCGCATCAAGGGCGGCCGCAAGGTCGGAAGCATGATCGGATGACCCCGTCGGGTTTATCCTGACGCAAGGGATAACGCCGGCATCGGCAATGCTCGACAAGGTCCCGGCGAGGCGCTTTCGCCCCTGTTCGCGTAAATGCTGAGGCGTGAAGTCCTCCATATCGACAATCACGCAATCGGGTCTGGCATCGGCGGCGGCTTTGATCTGATCAACGTCGATCGATGTCACGAACAGCCATGTCGTCAGGTTGTGATCAAATTGCGGTTTCGATGCGGTCATGTTCGGGCGGCCGATCAGTCGTCGTCCTGCTGATCATCCATGTAGGCTTCGACGATCTGGTAAATCGCTTCCGCATCCTCTTCATTGCCGGAAAAAACGATATTCGCCGTTTCCCCATAGATGTTCATGACATACCCACGCGCACCGCACACTTTCTCGAGCGCCAGTACGAAGGGCATCAGAACCTCGTCATTGAGTTTTTCGGCGGTATCGCATGCATCCATGCGCTGGATAAGCTCGCGCATGAAGGCATCCGGATCGGCTTTCCCCGCTGTTTTTGGCTTTCCGCTCCCATGACCCCGTCCACCGGGACGCCGTGACTTAGGCATGCCCGGCCCGATCGGACAGCATCAGCGGATCGATGCCGAGTTTACCCATGGCGCGTTCCCATTTGGAGCCGATGTCGGAATCGAAAAGCAGTTGCGGATCGGCATCAACGCTGAGCCAGCCGTTGGCCTTGATTTCTTCATCCAGCTGCCCGCTCTCCCAGCCGGCATAGCCAAGCGCCAGCAGGCGCTGCCTTGGCCCCGAGCCATCGGCGATGGCGCGCAGCACATCCACCGTTGCGGTCAACGCGACTTCGTCATCCACAACCATGGTCGCGTCATGCATGTAATCGGGGGAATGCAGAACAAAACCACGACCGGTTTCGACGGGGCCGCCGAATAGAACCTCGATCCCCTCACCCGCCGGCGGCATGGAGATATCCAGCTGGCTCAGCAGGTCCGGAAAGCTGATGGAGTCCATCGGTTTGTTGACGACAAGACCCATCGCCCCTTCGGGGCCGTGCGCGCACATATAAATCAGGGTTTGCTGAAAGCGATCATCCTGCATCCCGGGCATGGCTACAAGAAACCTGCCTGTCAGGTAGCTGTCTTCGCTGGAACCCTCTTTTAAAAAACCTCTCACGCACATCTCCGTCCGTTCGCGGGCATTCGTCAGATTTGAAACAGTTTGTGCAGCGATTGCGGCGTCATTATGACACATTGGATGCGGCTGGCAAAAACACGCTGCAGTTTATGCATCTCAAGCCCATTCAACAATGTGTGAGATCGACCTTCGCCCTTGTGTTGACGCCAAGAGTATGGCGAATCATATAGACATCCGGAGAAATGTGACTGGACGATGATGAACCGCATTCTGCTCATTCTTGTGTTTGCCCTGACAGTGGCCGTAACGGCCCCGGCCGGGTTGGCTTTGGCCGGCATCGCCAGTTCGGACTGGGCAGAGGAAGAGCAGTCCGCCGTCCGGCTGATCGCGGCGCGCGACGGTCTCGGTACGGACGGCAAGGTACTGGCCGGGTTGCAGTTTCGCATGAAACCCGGCTGGAAGGTTTACTGGCGCTCTCCCGGCGATGCCGGTTTTCCGCCGCAGCCCGATTTCAAGACCACTTCGAATGCAGAGATCGGCGCAATACGGTGGCCGGTCCCGGAAAGGTTTTCCGTGCTTGGCCTGGAAACGCTCGGCTATGAGAACGCCGTCGTCCTGCCTTTCAATATCGAGGCCCCGAACCCGGCTGAGCCCGCTGAAATCAAGACCGCAGTCCGGTATCTCACCTGCAAGGAAATCTGCATCCCCTATGATGCGCAGTTGACAATGACGTTGCCCGCCGGTGACGGTGCACCCACCGCGATGGCGCATATCATCGGCCAATACGATTCCCGTGTACCCCGTTCGGGTGACGCTGCGCGCCTAAACATAGAGGCGGCATGGACAGAAGCATCCGATAAAGGCCTTTACGTCGTTGCGCGTGCATCCTCGCAAATCCCCTTCAAGGGGCCGGACCTGTTTCTCGAAGGCCCCGTCGGCTTTGGATACGGCGCACCTGCAGTGCACATCGATAACGGCAACCGGCAAGCCGTGTTACGCGTTCCGGTGTCGGGCTATGCCGGCACGCCGAAGGAAGCCGCCGCAAACCTGAGCGGAAGCACATTTACGCTGACACTCCTTGATGGCGGCCGGTCCATGGAAGCGGATGTTTCCCTCGCCGCACCCAAGCCTTACGCCCCCGATCTTCTGGCGTCGGCGCCGATGGCGCCTGATGCCTATACCCTGCCCGTGATCTTGCTATTTGCGCTTCTCGGCGGCCTGATCCTTAACCTGATGCCCTGCGTCTTGCCGGTGCTGTCACTGAAGTTCCTGAGCGTCGTCAAACATGGCGGGTCTGCGCCCGGCACGGTACGGCTCAGTTTTCTGGCCTCCGCCAGCGGCATCGTGTTTGCCTTTCTTGTCCTGGCATCGGGATTGATTGCGCTGAAATCGGTGGGGGCCACCATCGGCTGGGGGATTCAGTTCCAGCAACCCTGGTTCCTGATCATCATGGCGTTTCTGGTCACGCTTTTCGCCTGTAACATGTGGGGATTTTTCGAATTCCGTCTTCCCGGCGCCATAGCCAATGTCGGGCAAGGCACCGGTGCGCGCAGCGGCATTTTCGGACATTTTCTTCAGGGTATTTTCGCGACCTTGCTGGCGACGCCATGCTCGGCACCGTTTTTGGGCACCGCCATCGGTTTTGCCCTGGCCCGGGGACCGAGCGACATTATCGCCGTATTCGCCGTGCTCGGGCTCGGCCTTTCCGCCCCTTATTTATTAATTGCAGCATTGCCGCGGCTTGTAACGTTCATGCCGAAACCCGGCCCCTGGATGGTGCGGCTGAAATTCGTCCTGGGCCTGGCGCTCGCCGCCACAGCCTTGTGGTTGCTTAGCGTCCTTGCAGGCGCCGCCGGTCTTTTCGCCGCAATTCTGACGGGGGCGCTGCTGATCCTGTCTGGGCTCTGGCTTGGACCGGTCATGCACACCGTGCCTGAAATCAGGAAAGCGACACCTTTCGCCCTCGTTCTTGCGACTTTTGCCGCGATCACGACGGCGCAAATCGGCGATATTAACGGTCCGCTCGATACAACCACGCCCGGTGTCAGCAAAATCAAATGGCAAAAATTCAACCCCGCTGCCATCGATCGCCTGACCGGGAAAGGGATGATTGTCTTCGTCGATGTCACCGCCGACTGGTGCATAACATGTCAGGTCAACAAACGGTTCGTTCTTGAACAAGGCCGGATTCTGGAATTGCTCAACAGCCCGGACGTGATTGCCATGCAGGCGGACTGGACCCGACCCGACCCCGACATCGCCGCTTATCTGGCATCGTTCGGGCGATACGGTATCCCCTTCAATGCCGTCTACGGTGCTGCCGCGCCGAACGGAATTGCGCTACCGGAACTGCTGGGCGAGGAAAACGTTATGGCAGGCTTCAGAAGCGCCGCGCCGGAGCGGCTGGCAGACAGCCTGAAATAGCCGTTAACGTTTATGTTAACGCGAAAAATCCTTTGCATTACCGGCCAATAACCCTATCTGTGGGGCACGCCGCACGTGCCGGCAGAACCATATTTTTAAACAACGACCTGCGGGAGAGACACTATGACCATCAAGGTGGGAGACAAAATTCCGAGCGTCACGCTCAACGTCATGACCGGAGACGGCCCCGATGCCGTTCAGACCGATGATTTCTTCGCCGGCAAGAAAGTCGCTGTTTTCGGCGTCCCCGGCGCCTTTACGCCGACCTGCTCCGCCAAGCACCTGCCGGGCTTCGTTGCCAACGCTGACGCCCTGAAAGCCAAGGGAATCGATGCGATTGCCTGCGTATCGGTAAACGATCCGTTCGTTATGGGCGCCTGGGGCAAGGACCAGAATGTCGGCGACGCCGTGACCATGCTGGCTGACGGCTCCGCCAATTTCGCCAAGGCCACCGGCCTCGAGCTTGACCTGACGGCGCGCGGCCTCGGTGTCCGCTGTCAGCGTTTCTCCATGGTCGTGAACGATGGCACGGTAGAATCACTGCACATTGATGAAGGTGTGTTCGAGAAAACCAGCGCCGAAACGATGCTGAGCGAACTTTAAGTTCCGGATTTGTGGGCGCTGCCGCCAGGTGGCGCCCTCAATTTCCCAGGCCCTCTTTATACCCTGGCCTAACGCTTTTCCGCCTTGCCCTTCGGCAAATCCTTTTCCGCCGCATCGAATGCCGCCTGGGACTGCTTGGCTTCGCGAAGCAGCCAGTCGCGAAACGCGATCAGCGCCGGTCTTTCGGCCTGATCGTTCCGGCACACGAAATAAACCGACACGTCCGACGGGCAATGGATATCGAACAGCCTGACCAATCGCCCGGTCTCCAGGTCTTCCCATACGTGCGCGCTACGCGCCAGCGCCACGCCCTGCCCTTCGAACGCGGCCTGAATAGCCATGTTGGTGTCGGGGAAACGGGTCCCTTCCCGTAACGCCGACTGATAGACCTCCGGCGGGACGCCGGCGTAATCGAACCAGTATTCCCAACCGGGGGACAGAACACCCGAGTGCCTGAGCAAAAGCGGCAACATGCACAGATCCGCCGGCGTTTCCGGCATGCCGTATTCTTCAAGCAGCCGTGGCCTTGCCACAGGGATCACATAATCGCGCATTAACTCCCACGAAGCGAAACCCGGATACTGTCCGTCGCCCAACGTGATCACAGCATCAAGGGTACTGCTCATTGCCGGGCGAATATCCTGGCGCGTCGACAGCCAGACATCGACCTCGGGGTGCTCGGCCCTGAAATACTGCAACCGCGGCACCAGCCACTTCACGGCCAGCGAGGGCAGCATCTCGACCCGCAACGCGGTATGACCTTCTTCCGCCTTCAACTCATCCAGCGCCTTGCCAAGCTCGTCGATGAAGTCGTTGACGATTCCTGCCAACTGCTCCCCTGCCGGTGTCAGCAGCAGTTGACGGGGCCTGCGTTCGAAGAGCTGGATATCCCACAATTCCTCGATATGACGTATCTGATGGCTGACGGCGCTCTGCGTCACGTTCAACTCTTCAGCGGCCTTGGTGAAGCTTAAATGCCGGGCGGCACAAGCCAGGGAACGAAGCGCGGCAATCGGCGGAAGATGCGCCATTTCAAGTCCAATCAGCAATCATGCATGAATTATACATGAATAAATACTCATGCATAGAATGAAAAACTATCCTTTGTGCCCCAACAAGGTCAAGCGTACATATGGTTTCAGAAAGTTACAGCCCGATTTGGTTGGGCAAGGCATGAGGATAAGCACATGTTCAATAACAGCAAGAAATTCGCCAACTGGTTCCCCGGTCAATCCGCCACCCGTGACCGTTGGGGCGACCCGGTCGGCTCCGAAGTCAAAGGCCGCGAGTACAATGCCGCTGGCGGTAACGCAACGAACGCTGCACAGCGGATGCGCTGGAGCCTCGGACACGCCTGATTTGCGACCCTGTAATCTCCCGTATGCATCGCGACCTCCCTTGCGAAGCCTGTACGCGGGATACCTGAAAGGACACAGCCTCCCATAAGGCTGTGTCCTTTTTTTATGTGAATTCCGGAAAACCTAACGGCCGGCGGTTTCGGATATGCCCTGGCGCGCCAACTCGTCGGCGCGTTCATTCTCTGGGTGCCCTGCATGACCCTTGACCCAATGCCACTCGACATCATGACTACGGATTGCCTCGTCCAGACGGCGCCACAAATCCTCGTTCTTCACCGGTTTCTTGGCGGCTGTTTTCCAGCCGTTTCGCTTCCACCCATGTATCCATGACGTAATCCCGTCACGAACATAGGTGCTGTCCGTATAGATATTGACCCTGGCATCCCGCTTGAGGCTCTCAAGGGCGCGAATCGCCGCCATCAGTTCCATGCGGTTGTTGGTGGTTTCCGCTTCGCCGCCGCAAAGCTCCTTCTCATGACCTTTCCAGCGCAGGATAGCACCCCAGCCTCCGGGACCGGGATTCCCGGAACACGCACCATCGGTGAATATCTCGATCGTATTTTCGTCCGGCTCAGTCGATGCCATAGGATTCCGGTCCTTTTACACGCCGATGAAATTCGAGCTTCCTGATGTATTCCATCGGGCTTTTCGGTGTCACGAACGCGTCTTCAGGGGTATGCAGCCAGTCATAAAGCCGCGTCAGCAAGAACCGCATCGCCGCGCCCTGTGCCAGCAGCGGCATGGCGTCGATTTCGGCGCGGGTCAGCGGACGCACATCCTGATAGCCGCGCAGAAGCCTTCGTGCCTTGGTCACATTGAAACTCAGGTCCGGCTCAAAGCACCAGGCGTTCAGGCAGATCGCAATGTCATAGGCAAACTGATCGTTGCAGGCGAAATAGAAATCGATCATGCCTGAAAGGTGGTCCTGGCGAAAAAAGACATTATCCGGAAAAAGATCTGCGTGGATGACACCCTTCGGCAGGTCATCCGGCCACTCCGCCGTGAGCTCCTTCAGCGTCCCTGAAAGCATGTCGCTCAGGCCTTTTTTGACGCTGTCGGCACCGTCACCCGACGATTTCAGAAGTCCCGCCCAGGAATCCGTACCCAGCGCATTGGCCCGTTTCAGGGGAAAGCCTTCCGTCGCCAGATGAAAAAGCGCCAGCGCTTCGCCGACCTGGCGGCAATGTTCCACCGTCGGCCGCCTCGGCCACATACCGGCGAGAAAACTGACGACCGCCGCGGGTCGTTCGGAAAGTTCGCGAAGCGTTTCGCCGGCCTTCGTCCGCAGCGGCACCGGACATGGAATGCCATGCGCCGCCGCGTGGTCCATCAGCCCCAGAAAGAACGGTAAATCCTCAATCTGAACACGCTTTTCATAGAGCGTCAGGATATAGGGACCCGTCGTCGTGGTAACGATGAAATTGGAGTTTTCAATGCCTTCGGCAATACCCTTGCACGACAGCACCTCGCCGATGTCGTAACCGGCAATGAAGTCTATCAGTGCATCGTCATCAATTTCCGTGTAAACCGCCATCCGGGCGTTTTAAGGGGTAGATACCCCGACGCCAAGTGCGCATCTGAATGAGCGCGGCATTGAAACAGAAAATCGGCTATAATTTAACCGGCAACTGGATCGTAGCTGGAAAGCGACCGGAACGAATGAGACGCACCGGATATATCTTGAAGGCGCGATATGCGGCCGTCCTTGCGCTGTGCGCGGGCCTTTTTGCCTTGCCCGGCATCCCTGCGCGGGCTTCCCTGCCGCCGCTGGACGAACAGCCTGCCGCAGCTTCGCGCACACAGCCCAGCCCGATGGTTCGCCGCGCCCAGCAGGCTTTGTCCAAGCTGGGCCTGTACCTTGGGCCGGAAGACGGCGTTCTCGACAAATCGACCCGCGCCGCCATTCGCATTTACCAGCGCGCCAACGGAATCGATCCGTCTGGCCGCATCACCATGGATTTGATCGGCAAACTGGAATACGCCGTCGGTGTGCGCAAACTGATGCGTCAGCTCGAGGATGCCCGTTCGCAAAGCATCAAGGATGCCCGCTCAAAACTGATGAACCATCCGGCCACCCGCGACCTGATGAAAACCGATAACACCGGCGAGACCGCCGACCCGACTCGCGATGCATCCGCCTGTTTCAAAAGCCCGACGACGCTGTGCCTGCTCGCCGAAGCGCTTGAGAGTGCGAAAGCCATTGCCAAAGCGGAGCTTCGCGACTGGGCCCTCGGGGAAATCCTGATCGCCGAGGCGCGTGCCGGACTGGGTGAAAAGGCGATGGAGACTGCGGCCCGGATCAAGGACCCGCGACTTGTCATGGTGGCCCTTCGCGACATAGCCGAGGCCCAGGCCGCGACGGGGCGGGCAGACGATGCGCTGGCCGCCGCGGGAATCATTCCCGACCGTGAAAAACAGGCCGATGCCCTTGCCGCCATCGCCGAAATTCAGGTTCGCCGCGGCGACAAGGGCGATGCGCAAAAAACCCTGGAAAGACTGCTGTCCGATATCGATGACGTCGGCGACAAGTTGAAACAAATCGCCTTCAGAGCCCGCGCCGCCGTTATCTATGCCCAAGCCGACGCCCGCGATCTGGCCGAGATCGAACTGCAAATCGCCGAACAGGATGCCCGCGCACTGCCGCGCGACAGTTCCAAAAGCGCCGGTATCCGATACGTTGCATCGGCATTGGCCGACATGGAAGAAACCGCGCGTGCCCTTGAGATGCTGGATGCCGTATCAAGCCCGTCGGACAAGATCCCCGTCCTGATGTCCGCCGCCGAGGCACAGGCCCGGGCCGGCGATGCAGTTGCCGCCCTGGCAACGGCTTCCGGCATAGAGAACGTCCGTTATCGGGCCATCCTGCTGGGCCGGATTGCACTGGCGCAGGCACATGCCGGACGTATTGATGATGCCGACACGACACTGGAGCTTGCTTTCGCGGCAATTGACCGGATTGACCGGCCATATGCGAGATCATTCGCCATCAGCCGCATCTCCCTTGCCCTGACGCAAATCCACGGCGACAAGGCTGATACCGGTGAGAACAGCATGGCGGCATTCAGGACAGCGGCAAAACGCGCCGTCGAAGCCGCTGAATTAATCGATGACCGCCGGCTCAAGGCGCATACGCTTTGGCTGATCGCCGCCCGTCAGCAAGCCGTAGGCGATGATGCCTGGTCGAACACCGAGTCTTTGGCGCAGGCGGCAACCGACGATATTCCCGGAGATTTGAGCCGGGTATGGATGTTCGCGGATATCGCGGAAGGTCACGCCATCAACGGTGAGAATGATGCTGCATGGGGCGCTTTTGGGCATGGCATTGCAATTGCGCGGCATATCGACAACGCCTGGAGCCGCTCGCGGACCCTCGCCAAGCTCGCCGCCACCCTGATCAGCCTTGTCGATCCGGGCCGGGGGCGTGCGCCAAGTGCCCCTTGAGTACCAGGGCTTCGGGCGTTGAAGAGACCATTGCTTGTCGCCCAGCCAAGCGTCCTTTACATTTCCGCCTGACAATACAAGGAAAGGATACCCCATGGCAGGCCCGACGATTGCACAGAAAGAACCTTACGCCGTCGAACTTGTCGAAGGTAAAAAGTACGCGTGGTGTGCCTGCGGGTTAAGTTCGACCCAGCCGTTCTGCGACGGCAAGCACAAGGAAGTCGGCATGGCGCCTGTTGTCTTTACTGCTGAAAAGAGCGAAACCGCATATTTGTGCGGCTGCAAGCAAACTTCAGACCAGCCATTCTGCGACGGCACGCATTCGGACCTGTGACAATGCGCCTTTATCCCGGAATATTCGCGGTCCTGGCGGCAATCACGCTTGTCGCATGTGAAAACGTCAATGTTCCGTTCACGGAAAAGAAGACTGTCCTGCAGTGTCCCGATTACTTTGTTCTTGAAGATGCCGCCACGATCACAAAATTCCGCGACGGCCCCGGCCGTGACATTACAGATGTTGAGGTTCGTGCACAGATCGGCGAAATGCAGCTTGGCTGCATAACCGATATCGATAACGACACCAACGCCGGAAAGATGCTCGTCGAAGTCGCGCCTGTCATTGCGGCTGAAATGGGCCCGGCCAATGCTACACAGACGGCGTCGCTTCCTTATTTCGTTATCGTCACCGATCCAAAAAAGAACATCCTTTATCGTGAACCCCTGACAATGACCGTTTCTTTCAAGGGGAACAGAACGAAGCTCGTCGTTCTGCCGCCGCCGACAACGGTGGAAATTCCGATCACGCCGGAAATTCGCAACAACTATTATCTGATCTATAGCGGCTTCGAGTTGACCAAGGATCAGGTCGAATATAACCGCAAAGCAATTCAGGACCGGTTGCAGTAAGTTACACACCGGGTCATGTTGACCGTTTCACCGGCATCTGTAATGATCCCGAATGAAGACGAGATCCTCGTCACACCGTTGTGGGAGAGACCGGCACATTGATGTCGGCGCCGAAGGAGCAACCGCCCCGGAATCTCTCAGGCAAAAGGACCGCAACGGGTTGAGGCTCTGGAAAGCGGATGTGGTTTCAGCCACACCCACCGAAGATGTAAACCCTGCCTCCGATATCGGCGGGGTGACACTTTCAGGTTCCGAGACAGAGGGGGCGCTTTGAGCGACCGAAAGGCATTCTGCCCCAGGTCGGCTGGAAGCGACCATCTGTTTTAAGGGGACATCTGTGGGACAGAACACCGCACAAGACCTGAAAACCGTACCACTGGCAGACTTTCACCGACGCATGGGCGCCAAGATGGTGCCGTTCGCAGGTTATGAAATGCCCGTCCAGTATTCAGCCGGAATCATCGAGGAACACAGACATACCCGCGAAAAAGCAGGGCTGTTCGATGTCTCGCACATGGGGCAGGCATGGCTGCATGGTACCGAGGCGGCAAAGGCACTGGAAAAGCTGGTGCCCGGCGACGTACAGGCGCTGCATCGCGGACATGGCCGCTATTCCATGATCACCAACGACGCCGGTGGCATTGTCGACGACCTGATCGTCACCAGTTGGGGAGACAAGCTGTTCATCGTCGTCAACGCATCGCGTAAACACATCGATCTTCCCCTGATTGCCACCGCGGCCACAGGGTTGGCCGAGCTGGAGATTCTCGAGGACCGCGCCCTGATCGCCCTCCAGGGGCCGAAAGCGTCCGCCGTGATGTCCGCCATAGTGCCGGCGACGGCAAAGATGGCCTTCATGAGTGCCTTGGAAGCGGAAATCGATGGTGTCCGCTGCCATATCACGCGGTCCGGTTATACCGGTGAAGACGGCTATGAAATCTCCATGCCTGTCGGGAATGCCGAAGCCATCGCCGAATCGCTTTGCGATCATGACGACGTCATGCCGATCGGGCTTGGCGCGCGAGACACCCTCCGGCTTGAAGCTGGGCTTTGTCTGTATGGCAACGATCTCGATGAAGAAACCTCGCCGATCGAGGCCGGTCTGGCCTGGACGATTTCTAAACGCCGCCGTGAAGCCGCTGATTTTCCCGGTGCCGGCCGGATCATCGGTGAACTGACGGAGGGGCCGAAACGCAAGCGCGTCGGCATTCTGCCCGAAGGCCGCGCCCCGGCCCGCGACGGAACCGTCATTCACGCACCCGGCGCCGATGTTATAGGCACGGTAACGTCAGGCGGGTTCGGTCCCAGCGTCGGCGGCCCGATCGCCATGGGGTATGTCGCCTCCGATCACGCCAGCGCCGCGACCGCACTTGAGCTTGCCGTGCGCAAAAGCATGGTGCCGGCCACGGTCGTTAAAATGCCGTTTCAACCACACCGTTATTTCAAGGGATAATCCCTGACACACAGGGATCGCGCACAAGCAGGAGAGAGAATATGACGACGAAGTACACCAAAGAACATGAATGGATCGACATCGATGGCGAAATCGGCACCGTCGGCATTACCGACCATGCACAGGAGCAACTGGGCGAACTGGTCTATGTCGAAGTGCCTGAAGTCGGCGCAACCCTTGATCAGGGAGATGAAGCCTGTGTCGTCGAATCCGTCAAAGCGGCGAGCGAAGTCTATGCCCCCTGCTCCGGCGAGATCGTCGAGGTCAACGAAGACCTTGCCGACGCCCCGACCACCGTTAACGAGCACGCCGAGGGTGACGGCTGGCTGTTCAAAATCAAATTGTCCGACATGACCGAACTCGACGAATTCATGGACGCCGCCGCATACAAGGAATTCCTGAAGGAGCTTGATGAATGAGCCGAGTCAGCCTCGACGACCTCGAACAAAAGGACGCGTTTGTCCGCCGGCACATCGGACCGTCGGATAGCGATCTGGATGAAATGCTCGGCGTGGTGGGCCTGAAGAGCCTTGATGAGCTGGTCGACAAGGCCGTGCCGGACGGCATCCGTACAGAAGAAGCCTTCGACGAACCGGCGATGACCGAAGACGAGGCCCTGGCCGAGCTGGCGCGGATGGCGAATAAGAACAAGATCATGAAATCCATGATCGGTCTCGGTTATCACGATACGCTCACACCCAGCGTTATCCTTCGCAATCTGATCGAAAATCCAGGCTGGTATACCGCCTATACCCCGTATCAGGCAGAAATTTCACAAGGTCGGCTGGAAGCACTGTTGAACTTCCAGCAGGCGATCATCGACTTGACCGGCATGCCCCTCGCCAATGCTTCGCTGCTTGATGAAGGCACCGCCGCCGCCGAGGCGATGACGTTGATGAAACGTTCCGGCAAAAGCAAAAGCGACACGATCTTTGTCGCCGACAGTTGCCTGCCGCAAACCATCGCCGTCATCGAAACCCGGGCCCACCCGCTCGGCTTTACGGTCAAAACCGGCGATCCGTTCAACGACCTGGACCCGGCCGAGGTTTTCGGCGTGGTCCTGCAGTACCCGACCGTCGATGGCGATGTGCACGATTACGCAAGCCTGGCCGACAAGATCCATGACGCCGGCGCGCTGCTGAGCGTGGCCTGCGACCCGTTGGCGCTGGTCATGATGAAAGCGCCCGGCGAATGGGGCGCGGATATCGTCGTCGGCTCGGCGCAACGCTTCGGTGTACCGCTCGGGTTCGGGGGGCCGCACGCGGCGTTCATGGCGACGCGCGAGGAATACCGCCGTTCCGTACCGGGCCGCATTATCGGCGTTTCCATCGACGCGCAGGGTAGACAGGCGCTTCGTATGGCGCTGCAAACCCGCGAGCAGCATATCCGCCGCGAAAAGGCGACATCGAACATCTGCACCGCCCAGGTCCTGCTGGCCAATGTCGCCAGCATGTATTGCGTTTATCACGGTCCCGACGGGTTGAAGCGGATTGCCGGCCGCGTCCATCGTTTGACGTCTATTCTGGCCGCCGGTCTCAGAGAACTTGGAATCGAGGTCGAAAACGGCAATTGGTTCGATACCCTGACCCTGAAGACGCCGGGCGCCGCCGAAGCCATTCACGAGCGTGCCGTCGCAGCAGGTTTTAATTTACGCCGCATGGATGCGGACCGCGTCGGCGTTTCCGTGAACGAAGCGACGACCCGTGACGATATCGCCGCATTGCTGGCAATTGTTTCCGGCAGCGAGGACCATGGCCTGGATATATCCAAGCTGGATGCGGAATCGGAAGACGGCCTGCCAGAATCGCTGTTGCGCGAAAGCGACATCCTGACCCATCCCGTTTTCAATGCACATCATTCGGAAACCGCGATGATGCGCTATCTGCGCGCGCTGGAGGAAAAGGACCTCGCGCTGAACCGGGCGATGATCCCCCTTGGATCGTGCACCATGAAACTCAACGCCGCATCCGAGATGATTCCGATCACCTGGGCGGGCTTCGGCAAGATCCATCCCTTCCAGCCCTTGGATCAGGTTTCGGGTTATCTTGAGATGATTAAGGATCTGGAAGCCAAGCTATGCCAGATCACCGGGTTTGCCGCGGTATCGTTGCAGCCCAACGCCGGCTCGCAGGGTGAATACTCGGGGCTTCTGACGATACGCGCCTATCATCATGAACGCGGTGACGACCACCGCAACATTTGCCTGATCCCGTCGAGCGCACACGGCACCAATCCGGCCAGCGCCGTCATGGCGAATATGAAAGTCGTTGTCGTCGACTGCGACGATCACGGCAATGTCGATGTCGAGGACCTGCAGAAAAAAGCCGAAGCCAATGCCGACAATCTGGCCGCCCTCATGGTCACCTACCCGTCAACGCACGGTGTGTTTGAAACCAGAATCAAGGACATCTGCGACATCGTTCATACCAACGGCGGACAGGTTTACATGGACGGCGCCAACCTGCAGGCGATGGTCGGCATATGCCGTCCGGGACGTTTCGGCCCCGACGTGATGCATATGAACCTGCACAAGACATTCTGCATCCCGCATGGCGGCGGTGGACCGGGCGTCGGCCCGATTGCCGTCGGCGAACATCTGGCACCCTTCCTGCCGGGGAACCCGGTGGTCCCGGAGAGTGGTCCCGAAAACGGGATCGGTGCGATTTCGGCGGCGCCCTGGGGCTCGGCATCCATCCTGCCGATATCGTGGGCGTATATCGCCATGATGGGCGGTCAGGGTCTGAAGAAAGCGACACAGGCGGCCATCCTGAATGCGAACTATGTCGCGGCACGGCTCAAGGATCACTTCAAGATTCTCTATACCGGTCCGGGCGGGCTGGTCGCACACGAGTGTATCATCGATACCCGGCCGATTCAGAACGCCGCACACATTACCGTGGACGACATCGCCAAACGCCTGATGGATTACGGCTTTCACAGCCCGACCATGTCATGGCCCGTCATGCACACACTAATGATGGAACCCACGGAGTCAGAGCCGCGCGAGGAACTGGACCGGTTCTGCGAAGCCATGATTTCGATTGCCGCCGAAGCGCACCGGATCGAAGCCGGGGAATGGCCCGCGGACGACAACCCGCTGGTGCACGCCCCGCACACGGCAGACGTCGTCATGGCGGACGACTGGAACCACGCCTATACCCGTGAAATCGCCGCCTATCCCGCCACCGGACTGCGTCATGACAAGTACTGGCCAAGCGTCGGGCGTATCGATAACGCGCATGGCGACAGAAACCTGGTCTGCACCTGCCCGGCGATCGAGGCTTATCAGGAAGCTGCGGAATAATAAGAGATCGGGAAATCCGGGACGGCTTAGAAGTCGTCCCAATCCTGACGCAGGTTTTCCCCTACGTCGCATGGCGGGCGGTCATGGCCGAGCACCGGAATGAAGCCTGTGGTCCTGGGTTTTGCAGGCACAGCCCCGGCAATTTCGAGGATAAGCTTGCGGCGGACGGCACGGGCATAATCCTCAAAACCGTTGGCAACGATGATGAAAGCCCCCGGCCCGCCGATCACGCAATCGATGTAATAGTAATCAAGGTTGGGAATCTGCCGCCGTCCATAGCGGCTCGGCTTGTCGTTGACGATCGGCAATCCGTTTATGGTGATACCTGCTCTCAAAGCCCGTTCGCGTGCCAGAACAACCGGCGGGCCATCGTTATTGGCGCCGTCGCCTGAAATATCGATTACCTTGCGCTTGCCTTTGAAGGGGCTGTGGCTGAACCGGTCGATCCCCGCCGAGATGGCGCCGCTGATCGACGTCCAGACATTGACCATGACCGGTTCGAACGCCAATGCATCGGCAAAATCGTTGGCGCTTTGCGGGCTATTGATATAGCTCCAGTCCACCAGCGTCAGCTGATGGTGCGCCCCGGCCCATTCAAAGAACGTTACGGCGATTGCGCCATGGAATCCCCGCTGGATTGCCTCAATCACCTTGGGATCGCGGAAAGCTTTGATATAGCCCTGGCGCTGCAGATAGGCCTCGTCATCATCGACGGAACCGGAAATGTCGACGGCGATGATCAGTTCAAGATCCACCAGACCTTCCTGCGCCTGGGCTGGCGCCGGGCGCGCGGCCGTCAACATGATCAGCAGAAACATGGACAAAGCGCGGACAAAACTAATTGCCTTTGGACTGGGCCTGTCCATGCCTTGATCGGTCGGGGGAAACCGGCGAAAGTTATCCATGGGAGGAGTCAACGACATGACCATGAATAACGTCAAGGCAATCGTATTCGATACATTCGGCACCATTTCCGACTGGCGGTCCTCGATTGCACGAGAGGGCGAAATTGTCGCCCGAAACAAGGGGTTAACGGAATTCGACGGCGATGCTTTCGCCCGCGCCTGGCGCGCCGGCTACCGTCCCGGCATGAAGCCGGTCATCTCGGGAGAGCGTGAATGGACACCGATCGACGTCATCCACCGCGAAAGGCTCGAAGAAATCCTGCCGCAGTTCGGTCTCGATATGCTCGACGAAGCGGAGCGCGATCACCTGACCCGTGCCTGGCACCGGATCAATCCTTGGCCGGACAGCATTCCGGGTCTGCTGCGTCTCAAGAAAAAATTCCTCATCGCGCCGCTTTCCAACGGATCGCTGACACTGCTCGCCGGCATGGCCAAGCGTGCCGGCATTCCCTGGGACTTCGTCTTCTCGAGCGACATGCACAAGGCCTATAAACGCGACCCGCGCGTATACCAGAACGCGATTGCCCTGCTCGGCATGGAACCGGGCGAGGTCATGATGGGTGCCGCGCATAACGACGACCTTGAAGCCGCACGCGAACAAGGCATGCGGACCGCCTATATAAACCGGCCGACCGAATACGGTGTCGATCAGTCAAAGGACTTCGAAGCAACCAGCGACTGGGACATCATCACCGACAGCGCCGAAGGGGTTGCCGACGCTATGGGGTGCTAGGGTTTTGGCTATTCCATTTAAAATACTGGGCATCGATCATGTCGTGATCCGGGCACGCGATATTGCCGTGATGCTCGATTTCTATCAGCGCGTACTTGGCTGCAGCATGGAACGTCCGATTGAGCGCCTTGGGCTGTTTCAACTTCGCGCCGGCCGCACCCTGATCGATTTGGTTGACGTGAACGGCGAACTTGGCCGCAAGGGGGGCGCCGCCCCCGGCAAAGACGGTCTGAACATGGACCATCTTTGCCTGCGCATCGATCCATGGGACAGCGATACCATTCTCGGGTATCTCTCCGCCGAAGGCATCACGGCAAGCCCGGTTGAAACCCGTAACGGTGCCGAAGGCGAAGGGCCCTCAATCTATCTCGACGATCCCGAAGGCAACATGCTTGAACTCAAGGGGCCGGCTTACGGCGACTAGCTCAGATACCCCAACGGCAAAGCCGTCGTCGACTTGACCTCCTCCATCGCGAAGAACGAGCTGACGTCGGCAAAGTCGGATTTTTCAATCAGGCGTTTATAAACATCGTCATACGCCGCAATGTCCGGCACGACAATTTTCAGCAGATAATCGATTTCTCCGGAAAGCCGGTAGACTTCCATCACCTCGTCGATCTCCTGCACGGCACTGGCGAAGGTGTCCAGCCAATCCGCCGCATGCCGCCCGGCTTTCACGCCAACGAAAACCGTGACACCGGCATTGATTTTGACCGGGTCGAGGACCGCAACCCGGCGCCGGATAACCCCCGCATCTTCCATATTCTTGATGCGCCGCCAGCATGGGGTCGTCGACAGGCCGATGGCATCGGCGACTTCAGCGACCGGCATTGAGGCATCTTCCTGAAGCACCGCCAGAATTTTACGATCAAACCCATCCATTTCAATATTCCTATTATATTAGAATATTTTTCTAAAAATATGACCATATTGTAGTTAAAAAGCAAACTTCTTTCAGGAAATACGCCGTATATTCTCTTCAAGAAAAACCTAAGGCATACGGAGATTTTCATGCTTGAGCACTTCACACGGCATCCGCACTCGGTCGGCGAATCCTATTTCGAGCATATGGGTATGGCATCCGGTTTCGCCGCTTCCATGTTATTGGCGGCGGCGGTCTGCGCGGTGCATGCCGTGCTGCCGTTCGTGTTCGAAAAAACTGCAAGCCGCATGATCGCCGATTTATATCAGCGCACCGGGCCCGGACGAGTTCGCAAACCGAACTCGGCGCAGCTATCCGAGTCTGTCTGAGGGAAACCGGCTAAAAAAGTCCGCCGGAGTTGTTGCCGTCTGAATCCTCGAAATCCTCACCGCCGACGAACAGGTCTTCGACATACGAGAATTCTTTACGCAAACCGCGGCGTTCCAAAAGCTTTTTCTGGGCGCCGGCGGGGAAGTCGGAGAACATGATCAGCTTTTTGTCGATCAGCACTTCGATCAAATCCTCGAGCACGCGGGCCAGTTGCAAATCCGACTGCACCCAATCGTCAACGCCAGCCGTGGGAAGGTTCTTTTGAATGAATGCTTTCAATGCCGGATCGTCGGGCGCTACCTCGTCACAGCCCTCGACGGGCTGTTCATATACGGCAAGGATATTCCCGTTCTCGTCGCGGTAAGCATAAGGCATGGCGTTCTCCTGACCCGATACTAATGGGCAAATGCTGAATTGGGTATAGGGTTAGGGTATTTTTCGCGCAGTGCGCCCGATCACCATCATCGGTAATATCCCGATCACCGTCAGAACAGAAACAGCGGCGAATGAAACGGTATACAGACCCAGCACCTCGTGGATGCCGGTGAACAGGACCGGGCCGATCATGACGCCGATAAAAACCGGCACCAATACGCCGCCGGTTGCACTGCCGATCCTGCCCTCCGGTGCCATCCGGGCGACTTCCGCCATGAACACGCCATTCCATCCGACCGCCGAAAACCCGAACAGAAACAGCACGGCAAAGATCACCCAGATCGGCATGCCGGGTGCCAGCATGGCCGTCAGTAATGCCGCGACGATGGAAAGAAGCTGCGTCGCAATCAGCGTGTATCTGGCATTGTGCGTCCGGTCCGCAACCGCCCCCCAGCCGATCCGGCCGATCACGCCGGCGATTTGAATTACGGCCAACCCGACACCGGCCGTTACCAGATCAAGCTCAATTTCATCCGCCAGCATCGCAACGGCAAACCCCATCAGCGCAAGCTGGACCGCCGCCAGACAAAGCCCGAGCAAAGCAAGTAAACGCAGGTTCCGATTGCGCAGCACGAGGCCGAGATCGCGAAACACCGCACCCCGGAATTTTGTCCGGGGGTCTCGGTCCCCATCCAGCAATGTCCGTAACGGCTGAATCGACAACATGACCACAAATGCAAGACCGGCCCCCGCCAGCAACGACCACTGCCAGCCGAAAGCGACCGCGATCGGCGGCGCAACCAGCCCGGCGACGACACCGCCAAGCGGCTGTCCTGTCTGCTTGATGGAAAAAATCAGGTTTCGGTTGGCACCGGACGCAATCTTCATCATCAAGTGCGCTGCCGCCGGGTTGGTTAATCCGTAAGCCACACCGAGCCCGACCGTTCCCATACCAAGCATGGCGACATGCGGAATCGCAATAACCGACAGCGATGCCATAATAACAAAGGCAGCGACCTGGTTCGCCCGGACCGCGCCCAAACGGCGCTGCACCAGCCCAGCGGCCAACGACATCAGGGTTGCGCCCACATATGCCAGTGAAATCTGGAAACCGATCATGGATACCGGCAAATCCAGGGTCCTGGCGATCTCCGGTGCGACGGCGGCCGGAATCAGCATCGCCATCGTGGCGATCACCTGTACGGCGGTGACGCCGGTGATGGTGGCGAAGGCAAGATTCTTGGAAATCTCGGGATTTTGGGCGTCTGTGCTCATGTTTCGCCAACCGTAGCCGCTGGCCGCGCGCCGGTCTATATTGTCGTTATGTATTCATTGAAATCCCTGCTCGTTCTTCTGGCGCTTTCTTTCCTCGGGTCATGTGCAGTGCCGCCACCGCCGATGTCGGAAGAACCGACGCCTTCTGTGCGGACCTTGTCCGAAATGCGCGAACCCGAGGCCGCTCAGGCGCTGGGTCTGCGCGAAGCCGCCTGGGGTTATTTGCTGATGGATGCCACGAGCGGCGCGGTCCTTGAGGCCCATAACGCCGATGCAGGTTTTCCACCGGCATCGACGGCGAAACTGCCGACGATGATCGCGGCGCTCGGTATTCTGGGCCCGACGTACCGTTTCACCACGCAGCTGCTTGCCCGCGGCAAACTCAAAGCGGGCGTGCTGAGCGGCGATCTCGTTCTTGCCGGCGATGGCGATCCCTTGCTCACCGCCGGCGACTTGCGGGCTTTGGCCATCCGTATGAAGGACATCGGTATTACCCGGCTGGACGGGCGGTTTCTTTATGCCAGCGCCATACCGGTGCTGGCCGAAGTTGAACCGGCACAACCCCTGAATGCCGCGTATAATCAGGGCCTCGGCGGCCTGAATATCGAGTTCAACCGGGTTCTGCTGACACGAAACGGCGATGCCGCCGATCCACCCTTCCACACGACGCCCCCCGAAGCACTGACATTGGTCCCCTCTTTCGCCGGCACCGGCCCCGAGCAGGAAGAACTGCCGGTGCGCGCGCCCGGCAAACTCGCCGCGCTGATGCTGCGCCGCTTTGCCTTGGCTGAAGGGATTGCATTGCCGGACCCTGAAGCCGGTCCCCCGCCACCGGGTGCCGTTTCACTGGCGCAGATACGCAGCCAGCCGCTCATCGAAATCGCCCGCGCCGGTCTTGAATATTCCAACAATATGGTCGCCGAAGTTGCCGGGCTAGCCGCATCCAGAGCCCTCGGCAGCGGTGCGGAAACCTTGCAAAGCTCCGCGGATACACTGGGCATCTGGCTTGAGGGTGAAGTCGGGGGGCTCGGAAAGTTCGCAACGGCACTGGCCAACCATTCCGGTCTCAGTACGGCTTCGCGGGTGACGCCCCGGCAGATGACGCTGATCCTCAAATACGCGCTTGAACGCCGTTTCGACGGCTGGCGGTTCGACAGCCTGCTGACACCGAGCGGCGCCCGCAACACCTTGCGTGGCCGTTTTCGCGATCCGGACACCGCACTGCGCATCTGGGCAAAAAGCGGCACCATGCGCTACATCAAAGGGCTTGCCGGATATCTCGATGCCAGGTCCGGGAAACGCCTGATCTTCGCTTTGTTCGTTCATGATCCGGTGCTGCGTGACCGGTTGGAAAACGACCCTGCGCGATTCGGAGCCCGCTCACGGTCGGCCTCTACAAGCTGGCGAGACCGTTCGGACAATTTCGAAGCCGCCCTGATCTCACGCTGGATAAGAAATTACTGAAAAGAAAAAGGCCGGCGAAATCGCCGGCCCAGTTTGTGGGACGTGGAGAAACCCTATTCTTTATCGGCCGCTGGACGGTGCCATCATCTGGTCCGCCGTCTGGATGACCTTTGAATTCATGTCGTAAGCGCGTTGTGCGCGGATCATTTCGGCTATTTCTTCAACCGCATTCACGTTGGAAACCTCAATGAAGCCCTGAAGGACTGCACCGGAACCGTTTTGACCCGCGGTAACGGCCGACGCCGCCCCAGAAGCTGCCGTTTCCGTATACAGGTTATTCCCCTCGGCACGCAGGCCGCCTTCGTTCGGAAAGATCGCAAGCTCGATCGCACCGACATTACTCGGCAAATCCGCACCGTCCTGTTTGACCAGAACCTCGCCGGCGGCATTGATGGATACATCAATCGCATCGACCGGCACGGAAATACCCGGCAGCACAAGAAACCCGTCCTGCGTCACCATCTGACCCCCGCTGTCCAACTGGAACGTACCATCGCGGGTATAGGCGGTTTCACCATTCGGTAGCTGCACCTGAAAATACCCCTTACCCTGAATCGCAAGATCCAAGGTATTGTCCGTGGCTTTCAGGCTGCCCTGCTCGGTTACCCGATAGACAGACATCAGATCGACACCGAGGCCCGACTGAACGCCGCCCGGCACTTTGTCGCCGGCGCGCGAGCCGACTTCGTCCGGCCGTGCACTGTTCTTGTAGATCAGATCGTGGAATTCCGTCCGCCGCCGCTGATAACCGGTTGTATTCATATTGGCGAGGTTGTTGGCGACAACCTCGACGTTTCGTTGCTGCGCCATCATACCGGAGGCGCCAATGCGTAAAGCATCCATTATCCCGTTCCTTATATCTGCCGACCTTTTTGGCCGTGCTTTTCGTCCCGAACCGCTCTTCTGAGCGATCTTCTCAAGATTTAATAAGCAACGGGCGTGCCAATTTATAATTTGTTTTATTTCAATGCGTTATATTGGAATCTGTTGCAATAATTACCGCATATCGTCGAATACGCACGTGCATACGGCAGGTTTTGCCCCCCGAACGGCAAAATGCCCGGCCTTACAGGGTTTCAGGATGAAAAAGTTCCCTGATCGGGGTTTGCCGCGCGCTCAGGTGCTGCTGGTGAATATAGCGGCAGAAAGCGTCCAGCGCCGCCTCGTTGCCGCCCACACCATAGGTCCAGAAATCCTTGCCCATAGTGGCGACCGCCTGTTCATAGGCTTCGGCATACCAGGGCGACATGTCGCGGTTGGCTGAGGCTTCGGCAACTGCTTTGACCCGCGCCATGGCAAGCTTCCGTGCATCTTCGAAAGCATCGAACAAAGCTTTCGGCAAGTCGGGATATGTTTCCGCGACATCCTTGCGAACACCGAGAATGTGCATGATTGGAAAGATGCCGGTGCGTTCGAAGTAAGCCCGCTCCGCCGGGCCAGCAGGATCTATCAGCCGCTGAACGAGCGGATTTCCATCGGCAAAGGCCCGGGGCGGCGCCGGCGCGATGATCGCGTCCAATTCACCTTCCAGCAGGGCCTCGTTCAGGGTTTTCTCAGGCCCCAACGGCCGCAGATCGATTTCCGCCGGCAGATCGAGCTTCAACCGCTCAACCCTGCCCGGTTCGTTCAGCCCGCCGGTCCGGTATTTCAGCGCCGAAACGTCGACCCCGAAGTCGTCGACAAGAAACCCGCGCACCCAGACCGCCAGCGTCATCGCATATTCAGGCACGCCGACGACACGGCCTTCGAGATCTTCAGGCGTGCGGATACCGCGATCCGATCTGACATAGATCGCGCCGTGCCGGAAGGCTCGGGACAGAAATACCGGGATGCCGATGTACTTGCAGGTGCCGCGGGAAACCTGAATGACATAACTGGCAAACGACAACTCCGTGACATCGTATGGCGCGTCGCCGACCGCCAGCGGAAACAGTTTGCCGGGCGGTGCCGTCTCGGTCTTGAGGCGATAACCGGCGACGCCGATGCGTCCGTCCAGTATCGGCAGCGCCCGGTCATAATCCCAGCAGGCCAGACTGATCTCGGGCATTCTTGTCTCCTCCCCTGCCGCGGCCGATGACAGCGGGCCGCAGTTCCGGCACTATGATCGCGTATCTTTCGCGCCTGTCCACCAAGACTTTTCGGGAGACTTCGATATGCAATCCATTCACAATCCGCCGGGCGTCGCCCCGCCGTCATCCGCCTATACGCACGGTGTCCGTGCCGACGACGCGACATCGTGGCTGCATATATCCGGTCAGGTCGGCACCCACCCCGACGGTGCCCTTGCCGGTGACAGCGCCCAACAGATGGACGTTTGCTGGCAGCGGATCATCGCGGTGCTTCAACATGCGGGCATGGGGATCGGCAATATCGTCAAGGTCACGGCCTATCTGACCAGGCCGGAAGATGTCGGCCTGTACCGGCAAGTCCGCGACCGGCATCTGAACGGGCATCTGACGGCGTCGACGTTGCTGATCGTCTCAGGCCTTGCCGATCCGGACTGGACCGTCGAGATCGAGGCCGTCGCCGCCAAATACACACACGATGGCCAACCCGCCGGCGAAAGCGGCGGGGCCTGACCTCCGGTCAGCTTAGCGCGACATCAACGAGGACAATTTCCGCGTCTTCGAGCGCTTTGATTTCAAGGGTCGTCTCGTCCTTGATCGTCGCCCCGGCGCGGGTGTCGACGAAGGTGCCGTTGACTTCGACCGCACCCTCGCTGACGACGAGATAAGCCGCGCGGCCTTCGCCCAGTTCATGGTGCACGGCGTCGCCGGCACGGATACGCCCGCCATGCACGGCGGCATCCTGATGGATGCGCATGGCGTCCGGGTGATGCGCACGACCCGATGCCAGCGCCGGCAGCGAGCCTGCGACGGGGTCCTTCGGGAACTGCCGCGCGTCCCAGCCCGGTTCGTGCCCGGCCTTGTCCGGCTGGATCCATATCTGGAACAGCGTGGTTTCATCATCCTCGCGGTTCATCTCGGCATGACGGATACCGGTGCCGGCATGCATCACCTGCACATCGCCCGCTTCGGTCCGGCCCTTGTTGCCGAGACTGTCTTCGTGCGAGATCGCACCGGTCCGGACATAGGTGATGATCTCCATATCCCGATGACCGTGCGGATCGAAACCCGTGTGCGGATTGATGGTGTCGTCGTTCCAGACCCTAAGCGGTCCCAGCCCCATCTTTGCCGGGTCGTGATATTCGGCAAAGCTGAAGTGGTAATGGGCATTCAACCAATCGTTTTTGAAGGTGCCCAGGTCTTCGAAGTTCGTAACGTCGATCATTTCAATTCTCCTCTTCCAAACCTAGGCCGCAAGCGCCGCGACTGCGGCATCGATTTTATTGCTGGCTTCTGCAAGGCCCTCGGCGCGGGGTTCCGGCCCCATATCCATGCCGTTGGCGGCAATGATGCGGACGTCTTCAATACCGATGAAGCCGAGGATATGACGCAGATAGCCACTCTGGAAATCGGCGGGATTCGGGTTTTCCGGGTCGCCGTCGCCGTATTTGCCGCCGCGCGTCGACAGCACGAACACCGGCTTGTCGTCCAGAAGCCCTTTGGGGCCGGTATCCGGATCGTATCCGAACGTCTTGCCCGGCCGTGCAATGTGGTCGATCCAGGTTCTCAGCGCACCGGTGATGGTGAAGTTGTGCATCGGCGCACCGATGACGATGGCGTCCGCATCCCGCATCTCGGCAATCATCTGATCAGATGCGGCACGCGCGGCCTGCTGGCGTGCGCTCAGCGTTTCCGGTTCACGCCGGAGCGCGTCGATCAGTTCATCGTCGATGTGCACGGGCGGGTTGGCGCCGATGTCTCGGTGGATGATCCGGGCATCCGGAAAGCTGGCGTTCATTTTATCAATGAACCGGTTGGTCAACTGCCGTGATGCGGCGTCCTGACGCGGGCTGGTATCCATAACGAGCAATGTTTTCATTTTTTTCGTCCTCTCTTGTGTGATGGCCATCGGGCTTTCCCGTGGCGTTGGAGGGAAGATAAGCGCGTCGATTAAACGAGACAATTGGTCAATATATGAATATATTGTTCATTATTATGAACAATAGGGCACATCATGGCCGTTTCAGACCCGCTTGAAGGCATGACCGTTTTTACCGCCGTGGTCGATGCCGGCAGCTTCACGGCGGCGGCAAAGCAGCTTCGCGCTTCCAAGGCTTCGGTCAGCACGCAACTGCAGAAGCTTGAGGACCGGCTTGGTGTCCGTTTGCTGAACCGCACGACGCGCCGGCTTTCCCTGACCGATGAAGGCCGTGCTTTCTATGAGCATTGCCGCCGCATCCTCGATGAAGCACGTGAAGCCCTGGATGCCCTGGACAACACCGGTAGCGCACCCCGCGGCGTGCTGCGCGTGAATGCCCCGATGTCGTTCGGCACGCTGCATCTCGGTCCGGCGATTGCGGATTTCATGTATCAATATCCCGAGATCGAAATCGATCTTGTCCTCAACGACCGCCAGATCGATGTCGTCGAAGACGGGTTCGATGTCGCCATCCGCATTGCCCGGTTGCCGGATTCGAGCCTGATCGCCCGCCGCCTCGCCCCTTGTCACCGTGTTCTGCTGGCCAGCCCCGCGTACTGGGACCGTATGGGGCGGCCCACGCATCCGAGCGAACTCAGAAATCATGAAGCCCTGATCTACGATTACCTGAGCGAACCCGATACATGGACCTTCAAGGGGCCGGAAGGCCGAATCGCCGTCACCGTCTCGGGGCGGCTTCGCGCCAACAACGGCGAGGTCTTGCTGAATGCGGCGAAATGCGGCCTGGGGATTGCCCTGGCGCCGACGTTCTTTTGCTGCGGTGAAGTCCGCGACGGTGAGCTTGAAATCGCGCTTGGCGAATATGAGGACGACCCGATATCGGTCTATGCGGTGTATCCGCACCGCCGCCACCTGTCGGCGCGCGTGCGTGCCTTCGTCGATTTTCTGGCAGCGCGCTTTGGGGACAATCCTTATTGGGACGGGATAATCACGCCGGAAATTTCCGCCTAACGCCCCTCGCGCCACCACGCCAGACTGGCGAGGCCGATGCCGAGCGCAATCACCAGCCACCACGGCGCCAGCGGCACGCTGGTGACGCCGGTGACGGTGAAGGCCTCGTTCCTGACGAAGCCAAGCCAACCCGAACCGTGTGTCTGGCGCTCGGCCTGCACGCCGCGCAGGCTCGGCAATCCGTCGATCAGCCAGCGCACCCCGCCGTTGGCGGCATCGGCGATCGTCTTCGCCGGTCCTTCCGTGGCACGAAGATCGGCAAGTTCCAGCGGGTTCAGCGCCCCCGCCGGGGCCAGGGCGACATGCGTATCGTCACCGACGCGATACAGCCCCACTTCCTCGACCGGGACCCGTGCCGTGGACTTGCCCGAAGCCTGCTGCTCAAGCTTGACCGTCATTTTTTCGCCGCTCGGGCTTTCGACACTGACCTCGGCCGGGGCCGCGCTGAGACTCCGGCGCTCGATCCGAAGCTCGCCGTTTTCAACCGATGCGAACAGGCCTTCCTCGTCCAGTTCCGGTTCCTTCATCAGCCAATGCGCAATACGGCGCATCAGTTCGGCCTGCGGGCCGCCGTTGTCGAAACCACGCGCCCAAAGCCATATCTGATCGCTGGCAAGCAACGCCACACGCCCCTCGTCGACACGCTCCATCAGCAGCAGCGGATTGCCGTCGGCGCCCTGCATCAACGACGGCGCGACCCCGCTGGTAACACCGATCTGGCGGAACCATGCGCCCCAACTCGGTTCCAGGTCGTCGCGGCCGGGCACCACGGCGCCTGGCAATGCACTGGTCACGGGGTGACGATGACCCAGCTCGGATATGCGCGGCTTGAAGCGTTTTTCGAATATCTGGCCCGTCGGCTCGCCCGGCAAAATATCTGCAAGCGGGGTCCGCGCCAGTGACCTGAGCCCGCCGTACTCGGGCCCGACGGAAAGTAGCACCGCACCGCCGTCACGCACGTACCTGGAGATATTGCGGAAGTACAACGGCGGCAAAACATCGCGAACGATATACCGGTCGAGGACGATCAGGTCGAACTCGTCAATTTTTTCCTCGAACAACTCACGTACCGGAAAGGCAATCAGCGAAATTTCGTTCAAGGGGGTGAAATCGTTCTTTTCCGGCGGGCGCAAAATCGTGAAGTGTACTAGATCGACGGAAGGATCGGATTTCAAAAGATTGCGCCACGTGCGTTCACCCGCATGCGGCTGACCGGAAACCAACAGCACCCTGAGCCGGTCACGCACACCGTTCACGGAAACAACGGCGCGGTTATTGACTGCGGAAAGCTCGCCCTCGGCGGCCTTTGCTTCGATCTCGATAAAGGTCGGACCGGCATGTTCCAGCGTCAGCTTGAATTCATGATCGGTGTTGGCGGGCAGTTTCAATGTCTCGCGCGCCACGCCATCGACATGCACCGTCACATCGACAAGCCCGGTGCCGAAGCTGCCGTCACCGGTGACCCTGTCCTCAATCTGGTAGCGCACACTGACTTCGTTGCCGACAATGCCGTAACCGGGCGCGTCGGCGATCACCAGACGACGGTCCATTTCATCGCGCTCGCCACTGATCAGCACATGCACCGGTCCGGCAACGCCGCCGCCGGCGGCGAGTTCCGTATCGTGAATCTGCCCGTCCGTAATCATCACTGCGCCGGCAAAGCGCGACCGCGGTAGATCCCCCAGCGCATCGACGAGCGCACCGACAAGTCTTGATCCATCACGGGTGCCATGCCCGTCCCCGTCGCGAACGGTAACGGTCCGGACCTCCATGCCGGGCATCGCCTCCAGGTCGCTGGCGATATTCGACGCCGCATCCTCGCTGCGCTTTCGCCGCTCGCCGATCCGCTGGCTGGTGGTTTCGTCGACAAGCACGATGGCAATGTCGTTCTCGGGTGCGCGTTCTTCGACACTGACACGCGGCTCCAGCAACGCCAGCACAAGCGCCGCCAGCAGGCAGGCCCGGGCGATGACGCCACGCCGGCCGGCCCGCAAGAGCTGCACCAGCAATAGCGTAGCGCCTAGGGCCGCCAGAACGGCAATCACGCCGGTCGGCAGCGCCGGGGTCCAGAGAATTTCCGCCGTCATTGGCCGAGCCTTTTCATGATCGCCGGCAGGTGGACCTGATCGGCCTTGTAGTTGCCTGTCAGCACATACATGACGAGATTTATCCCGAAGCGGAACGCCATTTCGCGCTGCCGTTCGCCGCCCGGCACCACCGGATACATCGGCCGCTGCGCTTCATCCATAGCCCACGCCGAAGCCCAGTCGTTTGATCCGGCGACAATCGGCGAGACACCGTCGTTAACCCGCTCGCCGGCCCGCTCGACCCAGATCGACGCGCCTGCATAGCGGCCCGGGAAATCGTTCATCAGATAGAATGAGCGGGTCAGAACGTGACCGGCCTCGACAGGGACCAGCGGCGGCAGATCGAGCCTTACCGCCAGATCCCGCAAAGCCTGGGCCTGCGCCCCGCCGCCCCGGTCCTGCGTATCGAAAAGGATCGTCCCGCCGTTCTTGAGGTATTCCTTCACCGCCAGCGCCGAAACGTCATCAAGCTCGTGGTCCGGCGTCACAGGCCAGTAGATCAGCGGGAAGAAAGCCAATTCGTCAACGCCGGGCTCAACCCCCTGCGGCAGGCCGAGCTCAGCGGCTGTCCGCCGGGCCAGCATCGTGGTCAGCCCCGTCAGGCCGCTTGCGCTGGTCGCATCGACACGCGCATTGCCGGTTTCAAGATAAGCCAGCCGTGTTTCGAGACTGCTTTCGAGAGCAAATTTCTCGTTTGCTATAGCCGGAGCCGCGCTTGTGATGAAAAACAACGCCAGTGCAGCCGCGCTCGCCGCGGGCCGTACGGACCGGCCGCCCGCCCGCACCCAAAGACCGGCCGTCATATCGATCAGGAACAGCACCAACGCCGCAAGGAACAACCACCCGGTTAAATCACGCTCAACAGGCTTTTCATAAACCGCGCGCGTCCAGTCGGACGGGACGGGCAGCGTCTTCAGGGGCGGCAACGACGTGGTCAGGTTGAAGGCGCGGCGAAAATCCTCTGCGCCGTAAATGCCTGGCGGATGCTGTTCCGAGACAAGTTCGCTATCTACGGCGGCGGCATCGATCGGCTGCACGTTCGCGGCGGGTGCCGACAACTGGCCGAATGCATCCATAATCCGATACGGCGGCAACGGCGGCGTTTCACCGGCATTCTTCACCCCCCGTCCCAAGGCCGTCAGACGCTGCATCATTTCAACGAAGACGCCACTGATCGGCAATGTCGACCACGACGTATTCGGCGCCGTGTGGAACAGGACGATCCAGCCCTGGTCGCGCTGATCGGCGGTGACAAGCGGCGTACCGTCGCTCAGTCTGGCCCATGTTTTTTGCGCCAGATCCGGGGCCGGTTGCGCCAGCACCTGACGGTTGATGCGCACATCCCTTGGCACGGCCAGCCCGGCAAACGGCGAATGTTCGGGAAACGGCATCAAGCCCATGGGCTGACGCCATGACATGGCCCCGCCGATGATCCGATCGCCCCCGCGCAGCACGATGGGCAGCAACGGCTCTCCGCCGGCACCCGGAACGATGTCGCCGGTACGCCGTGCCAGAGCGGGACCGGCGAAGCGAACCAGAATGCCGCCTTTGGAAACCCAGTCCTCAATCACGGCAACCTGGTCTGCGGAAAATTCCAGGCCGTCCGGGACGATCAGCACGGACATCGGCTGGGCGAAAAGCGTATCCAGCGGACCACGTTGAATCGTCGTCGTGCCCTCAAGGGCGCGTTCGACATAATACGTACTGCTGAGCAGTGGCTGAACGGCCGCCGCACCATCAACATCAGCGACCCCGACCGGACGGCGGCGCCAGCGCAGATCAAGCAGCACGACAGCGCCCGCATGCGCACCGCTTTCGATCTGCACCCGTTCAATGCGGTTAAGAATCTCCACCGGGCCACCAAGCACGGCATCGGTCTCGGTATCGTCGGCGGCGAATTCCGCCGTCGCAACAGCCTGCACACGGCCATCCCGATCCATGCCCCGCACTTCAACGCTGACCGGCTGCAACTGCGGCATGGAACGTTCCAGGTGCACGTTCAAGCCTTCCGGTGTTGAGGACGGCGGACGCAATACGGTGACAGGGACGTCCCCCGCGCCGTAGATCGTGACCGGGCCCAAAGCCCGCAAACGTTCTGAAAGCACATCCGCACCCGGTCCATCCAAGCCATCCGACAGCCAGCGCACATCGGCAATGCCGCCGAAGCCCTCCGTCCAATCGGCTACGGCCTGTGCCGCCTGACCGCGGTCCGTCGGCCATGGCTCCGGGATCAGTTTCGAAACCTCACCGCGGGCATCGCCCGGCGCCAGCGCGGCGACCGTGATGGCACTGCCATCCGCCGGCGGGGCCGTCGTCAACAGAATAACCTGCCGTCCGGCCCGAACCGCCCGGTCGGTCATGGCCACCGCAACGTCGCGGCGTACATCCCATCGGCCGGCCGACGCCCAACCGTTATCGACGACCAGAAGCACCGGACCGCCACCACCGATTTCGGCTTCTGCGTTCCACAGCGGCCTTGATGCGGCAAGAATGATCAATGACGCCAGCAGCAAACGCAGCACCAAAAGCCACCAAGGCGTGCGGGCCGAGGTTTCGCGCTCGGTGACAATCCCGAACAGCAGCCGGATCGGCGGGAAAACGATGCGCTTGGGTAACGGCGGTGTCAGACGCAGCAACCACCAGATCGCCGGCAGCGCCAAAAGCGCAACCAGCGCCCAGGGTTGTGCAAATGCCAGGGGGCCCAACGAAAACATCAATGCCTGCCCTGGTCGCTAAGTGCGACATAAAGTGACATCAAGGCGATTTCCGGCGCCTGGTCCGTGCGATGACGGGTATATCCCCATCCCGCTGCGCGGGCGGTTGTCTGGACGCCAGACAAGTGTGCTTTGAAAGCGTTCTGATATGTCCCTGCAATGGATTCCACATTGCCGATCACGGCGTTTCCTTCGCCTTCCGGGCCTTCGAACTGGATACGGCCGTCATAGGGGAACGTTTCTTCCGCCGGATCGACGATCTGAATCAAATGCCCCTTGAGACCATGATGCGCAAAGGCATTGATCGCCATCCGCACATCATCGAGGGGAGAAAGGAAGTCACTGAACATCACGACACGACCGTGCCTTGGCAGCATCTCGAATGCCGGCAGGCTGCCGGACGACGCATAACCGCCTTCAATTTCGTTCCACAGTCTGGTCAGCACATGTCGTCCGGAGGCGGGCGGCGTGCCGGTGCCAAGCAATGCAACATGCTCGCCCCCTCTGATCAGCAGAGAGGCAAGCGCCATCATCAAAAGCTCGGCGCGTTCCTGTTTGGAGACGAATTCATCCCCCGAAGAAAACGACATAGACGGCGAACCATCGCGCCAAAGCCAAACGCTTTGCGCCGCTTCCCACTCGGTTTCGCGGATAAAAACCGGATCGTTCTTCGCCGACTGACGCCAGTCGATGTGCTGAACGCTGTCACCGGCCTGATACCGGCGGAACTGCCAGAATGTTTCGCCCTGACCGACACGCCGGCGGCCATGCACACCCTGTGACACGGTCGACGCAACCCTTTCGGCAGCGACCATCAACGGCGGCAACCCGGCGGCTAACGCTTCTGCATTGTGGTGGGAACGCTTTACGCGCTCGGCCATGCTTTACTACCTCAGCCGATTCTCTCACATAGGGCGCCGACGATTTCCTCTAACGTTATGCCTTCGGCGCGGGCGGCAAACGTCAACGCCATCCTGTGTCGCAGGATCGGTCCCGCAAGGGCCAGAACGTCGTCGATGCTGGGGGACATCCGGCCATCGATCACGGCACGGGCCCTGACGCCGAGCATCAGCGCCTGCGACGCGCGCGGCCCCGGTCCCCAGGACACATTGGCCTGCACCAGCGCCAGATCCGAGGTTTCCGGGCGACCTGCACGGACCAGTGTCAGGATGGCTTCCGAGACAGATTCCCCGACCGGGATCGAGCGCACCAAACGCTGCGCCGCCATCAGGCTTTCCGGGTCCATGACCTGGCCCGGCTTTACATCTTCATTCCCGGTCGTCCGGATCAGGATATCCCGTTCCGCGTCCAAATCAGGATATTCAACGTTCACCTGCATGAAGAAGCGGTCGAGCTGCGCTTCGGGCAGCGGATATGTTCCTTCCTGCTCCAGCGGGTTCTGCGTCGCCAGAACATGGAACGGACGCGGAAGATCGTGATAATGGCCGGCCACGGAAACCCGCTTTTCCTGCATCGCCTGCAGCAGGGCGGATTGCGTTCGTGGGCTGGCGCGGTTGATTTCATCGGCCATCAGCAACTGTGTAAACACAGGCCCCTTGATGAACCGGAACGAGCGGCGGCCACTGTCGGCTTCTTCGAGAACTTCGGAGCCCAGGATATCCGCCGGCATCAGGTCCGGCGTGAACTGTACGCGCTTGTCATCAAGGCCGAAGACCGTACCCAGTGTTTCGACCAGCCGGGTCTTGCCAAGCCCGGGGACACCGATAAGCAAGATGTGTCCGCCGGCCAGCAGAGTGACCAGACTTTCCTCAACCACGTCTTCCTGACCGAAAATGGCTTGGCCCACGGCGGCACGTGCAGCGGTAATCCGTTCCGCCAAAGCCTCGACCTCGGCAACTGCGCTATGGCGCTCGACGCCGTTCAGGCTATCTTTATCTTGTGGGGTGGTCGTCGTTGTCACGTCGAAACCTCCTGTAGATGATTACAAGGAAGCGTAACGGATGATCGATACGCCGGAAAAGGTCGAAAATATTACTTTTGCGAAAACGCCGGGTTCGCCATGTCCGCCGCCCAAGGGGTATACACCCCGTCCGGGCCAGATTGTCTGCGGCGATATCGATATGCGTATCAGCGCAGACGGCACTTGGTTTTATCACGGAACGCCCATAAACCGCCAAAAACTGGTCAAACTCTTCTCGACCGTGGTGCGCCGCGACAAAGCCGGAGACTATTGGCTTATTACGCCCGCAGAAATGGCGCGGATCAAGGTCGATGATGCACCATTTTTGGCTGTCGAATTGATTGAGACAAATGACAAACACGTGAAGTCCCTGAAATTCCGGACAAATGTCGACAAATGGGTTACCGCGGATGCCGGACACCCGATTCGCGTCGACATAGACCCTGAAACGGACGAACCCAGACCCTATATTCAACTTGCTGAAGACGGCACGGAGGCGCGAATCAATCGTGCGGTATTCTATCAATTGGTGGAAAATGCAGTTGTGGCAGAAATGGACGGACAAGATATGCTGATCATCAAGAGCGCCGGCGCGACTTTTGTACTGGGACCGGTGCCGGAGGACGCATGAAACGTTCAATCATCATCGAGCGTCTGGAGCAGTCATTCGAGACGTTCGGCGTACGCTCATCATCGCGTGGCGACCACGATCTCAATCCCGGTATGATTCCGGGGACGGAACTCCGCGAGGCTGCGGTTCTGGTACCGTTGGTGGAACGTGACGGGGGGCTGACGATGATGCTGACCCAGCGCACGGATCATCTCGACCATCACCCCGGGCAAATCAGTTTTCCGGGCGGCCACATCGAACCTGAAGACGGATCCCCCGAAGAAGCGGCACTCCGCGAAGCCGAAGAAGAGGTCGGGCTCGACCGCAAGCATATCAGTGTCGTCGGCAGGCTCGATCAATACATCACCCGCACCGGATTTTCGGTAACGCCGGTGGTCGGTCTAGTCCATCCGGAATACACTGTGAACCCCGATGAATTCGAGGTCGCGGAAGTGTTCGAAGTGCCGCTTTCTTTCCTGCTTGATGCCGCGAACCACCGTCGCGATTCACGTGTATACAAGGGATTGAAGCGGGAATTCTATGCCATGCCTTATGGCGACTATTATATTTGGGGAGCAACGGCAGGTATGATCCGCAATCTTTATGACGTTTTGATCGGCGAGGCAGAATAACATATGGGACGGCTTGTAATCACGTACGTTTTACCGCTTTTGTTGCCGTTTCTGATGTACCTGGCATGGAATGCGTATGCCCGTGCTCAGGCGCGCAAGACCGGCGGCGAGGAGCCGAGCCTGCAGAAAGGGCCGATTTTCTGGTCGATTATCGCCGGGTTCATCCTGCTCGCGGCATCGTTGATCACCTTGGCGCTGACAGGCGGCGAAGACCCCGATTCCGGCCGCTATATTGCGCCCCGATATGAAGACGGCAAAATACTGCCGCCGCGCTATGAGAAAGTGCCCGGGCAGTGATCTCGCTGAATGCCACGCGAGATCCGACCGGCAAGTTGAACCCGGAACCCTGGCTTACAGATCCGAATACCCTCAGCGTGATGAATGCCCTCTCCGCCGGCGGCGCGGATGTCCGCTATGTCGGTGGATGCGTGCGCGACGCGATTGCGAGGCGTCCCGTCGCCGATATCGATATCGGCACACCGGAACCGCCCGAGCAGGTTATTGCGCGGCTAAAGGCGGCCGACATCAAATCAATTCCCACGGGGATCGAGCACGGCACCGTCACCGCCATCAAGGGAGGGCAGCCGTTCGAGATAACGACGCTTCGGTGCGACGTAGAAACGGACGGACGCCGCGCCGTCATTGCCTATACGGAAGACTGGATCATCGATTCATCCAGGCGCGATTTCACCATCAACGCGCTTTCGGCGAACCGCGATGGCGATGTCTATGATTATCACGACGGCATTGCCGACCTGGCGCATGGCCGCATCCGCTTTGTCGGCATCGCCGAGGAGCGGGTGCAGGAGGACTATCTGCGCATCCTCCGCTATTTTCGATTTTACGCACACTTCGGCCGCCCGCCCTATGACGACGCGGCTTTCAATGCGTGCCGCAAACACGCGGAAAAGCTGAGCGGCATTTCAGCCGAGCGTATTCGCCACGAACTTGTTCGTACGCTCAGAGCCGTTGAGCCTGCGGATGCCTTCATCATGATGCGGAACGCTCATGTGCTTGATGTGGTCCTGCCGGAAGCGACGGAAATAGGTTCCCTGCGTGCCGCCGCGTGGCTGGCGTCGCGCGGGGTCATCATCGATGGCCTGAAACCGGATGCATTGCGCCGTCTTGGCGCACTTCTTAGCCCGGATTGCGATGCCAAGGGCATCGCGCAGCGTCTGCGGCTGTCGAACAAGGAAACCGAACGGCTCGTCAGCATGAAAAAATTTGCCCCGTTATTTGCGGTCGCAGACACATTGCAGAATATCGAAACACGCATCCACAAGCTCGGCAACGAAACCGTGGGCGATGCTTTGATCCTGGCGTGGGCCGCGCGCCTTGCCTCCGAAGCCAAGCTGCCGGCTGAAGAGACCGCCTTGAGACGCAAAGCATTGGAAACCGCGTTTTCCTGGCAAGCGCCAATATTGCCGATCGGTGGCGAAGATGTGAAAATCATGGGCGTACCACGCGGCCCTGAAATCGGCACCGCCTTGCGTGCCGTCGAAGACTGGTGGGCTGATGGCGGGTTCACCGCCGATCGCGAAGCCTGTCTTGAAAAACTCAAGGACATTTTTGCGGAACAAGGAATTACGGATAAATGACTGAACTTCGCGTGTGTTTTATCGGCGACAGTCTGGTGCTCGGCACCGGCGATGAAAAATATCTCGGCTGGCCCGGTCGGGTCATGCAGCGCGAGCGCGAAGCCGGGCATGACGTCACCATGTATAATACCGGTATTCGCGGCGATACCACGACGATGGTCGAAGCCCGCTGGCGGGCCGAAGCGGAAGCACGGCTGCCGGCTGAAAATCCGTGTGCGCTGGTCTTTTCTTTCGGTTGCAACGACATGGCGATGCAGAACGGCGAGTTACGCAACTCGCCCGAAATTGCCGTCGCCTCCGCCCGGCGCATGATCACGGAGGCCAAGGACTGGCTGCCGACGCTTTGGGTCGGGCCGCCGCCCGTCAATGACGACGATATGCCGTTTTCATCGGCACCGGGACGCGAACGCTTCTTGTCGTCGAGCCGCAATGCCCAATTATCCGACATGTTCGAAAGCGTCGCCGACGAACTGGGCGTGCCGTATCTGGATATCTTCACCCTGACCGCATCCGATCCCGGCTGGGCCAGCCATTATGTCAAAGGCGACGGCGTGCACCCGAGAAGCGGCGGATATGACATCATCGCCGAGCACATCATCGGCTGGGATGCGTGGCGGAAATGGTTCGATGACTGACGAAGAGCAAACGGCCACGCCGGCAGGGAATCTGGATACCCGGCTGACGGCGCATATTTTACGCCTGGTCAATGAAAGCGGCGCCGGGAAAACCATCTGCCCGTCGGAAGCGGCGCGCGCCGAGCGGGGAGACGATTGGCGCTCGCTTATGAAACCGGTTCGGCGTTGCGCACAAAAACTCGCGCGCGAAGGACGGATCGCTATTTACCGCAAGGGCAAAGCCGTCGACCCCGAAACGTTCAAGGGTGTGATCAGGCTGGGTTTGCCATAACCGGTTCGGTTTCGGCCAGGGATACGCCGTTTTCAATCCCGCTCAGAATCCGGTACGCCGCATCGTCCAGCTTGAGGCAGGAAAGAGCCGCCTGCCTCAGATCCGGTATTGTGCGGACCACGCGGGCTCGGATATCGACCTGATAAGGCGGCTGAGCATGGCGATAGGTTTCTTCATCCGCCAGCCCGTCTATACGCAACAACGCACCGGTCGGCAGATACCCCGTGCGATCCTCGATCACGAAGCCGCCGTAACTCCATTCCACGGTATGGAAAACCTGTCCGCCGACCCGCAGATAGAGCTGCGCTCGATGCAGCCGTTCAAATTCACGGCGTTCGGCACGCTCTCTGCTCAAAAATCCAGGCGTCATATCCATCACAGCCCCCTATGGCAGTCCCCAGGAAGCTGATTCTAGCTTTTATGAGAGAGACTTAGCTGTGACGGGCATCACCCGCCGGAAACCAGCACCTGGCCCAGCATCAACGGCCGCGCGGTCCGGTAAACCGTGCAGCTTTCGGCCGCCACCCCGTTTGCGCCGCTCACCACGTTGGCATCGACCGGCAAAATCCCCGAGGGATTGGCTAGACGCAGATCCCCCGCCTGTTCGCGGCACAGGGCATTCGGCACACTGCCCGGTATGCGGCAGGCAACGCCCAGGCACATGGCCCCGGTCAGCGGCAGCACCCGGTGCACCTGCCCCATCGAGACGATACGCGCCGACAAATCGTTTTGGTCCGCCGTGAATGTCGTCCCGGCCAGCGTTGTCCCCGCCGCGGCCTTGCCGACGATGCCGATCTTCGGATTGCCCAGCGATGCCGTTTCCGGCGATTGCGCCAGTCCCATGACGACGGCGGCGACGCGCCGGACGGCATCCAGATCGGCCATGAATTTTTTATCCGCCTCAAGATCGCCGACGCATTCCGTCGCCGTCTTGCCGAACCGTTCCGCGGCCACGAAGACAACCGCATTCGAGGCATCGACGAGGCTTGCTTCGACCTTACCGACGCCCGGCACGTCGAGCACATCCATCGCATTGCCGCTCGGCAGCAGCGACCCTGATGTGGCGCCGCCGGGATCGAGATAATCGAGACGGATGCGCGATCCCGTGCCGCTGACGCCGGGAATCTCAAAGCCGCCGACCGGTTGAAACACGCCGTCCGCAACCTCGAAGGTGGCATGATATATTTTTTTCGTATTGGTGTTGTAGACGCGAACGGTCTGCTGGCCTTCTTCCGGACTGAGCAAGCCGCTATCGACGGCGAACGGGCCGACCGCCGACGACAGGTTGCCGCATGTCGCGGAATAATCCACTTCCGGCTTGTCGATCACGACTTGCGCAAATGTGTAGTCCACATCGGCGCCGTCGACACTGGCAGGGCCGACGATGACCGCTTTCGAAACCGACGACACCCCGCCACCCATACCGTTCAACTGACGGCCGTAGGCATCGGGACTGCCGAGCGCCTGCAAGAAGATGCGATCGCGTGCCTCGAGGTCACCGGGAAGTGTGTCATGACGGAAAAACACACCTTTCGATGTACCGCCGCGCATGAAGGTCGCCGTGTAGCCCTGCTGTGCCATGTATTCGATCCTGTTCGGTTAGTCTCTGGGGCCTGCAAAAAACCAGAAGATGACGCCGAGAATGGGCAGCAGCAGGATCAGGATGATCCAGAATACCTTGGAGCCCGTCGTCGCCTGCGTGCTGCCGAGCGTCTTGATGATCGCATAAACATCGGCGATCAATATCAACAGGCCGCCGAGGCCGATTCCTTCCAAACCCATGATCGTTCTCCTTTATATATTCTGCCGGCTAAACCCAGGCGACATCGGGCGGCAGGCTCATCAGGATGGCCTCTACATTGCCGCCGGTCTTGAGGCCGAATATCGTGCCCCGGTCGTAGAGCAGGTTGAATTCCACGTATCGTCCGCGCTTGATGCGCTGCGCAAGGCGCTGGTCGGGGGTCCACGTCAGGTCCATCTTGTCGCGGGCAATGTCCGGATAGGCGGCGACGAAAGCCCGGCCGACATCCTGGGTAAAGGCAAAGTCGGCTTCCCAATCCCCGGTGAAGTGATTGTCATAGAAGATGCCGCCGACACCCCGCGCCTCGCCCCTGTGCGGCAAATAGAAATATTCGTCGCACCATTTCTTGAAGCGGTCGTAATAATCCGCGCAATGCCTGTCGCAGGCATCCGCGAAGGCTTGATGGAAACGTTGTGTTTCCGCCTCGTCGGGATAAACCGGCGTCAGATCGCCGCCGCCGCCGAACCAGCCCTGGGTGGTGACGATCATGCGTGTGTTCATGTGCGCGATCGGCACCAGCGGCGAACGCGGGTGGATGACGACGGAAACGCCCGCAGCCCAGAATCGCGGATCCTTGTCGGTGCCGGGAATCCGGCTCCGGAATTCGTCGGAAAACTCGCCGTGAACGGTCGAAATATTGACGCCGGCCTTCTCGAAGACCCGGCCGTCGCGCAAAACGGCCATGGTGCCGCCGCCGCCGCCGTCGCGGGTCCAGGATTTACGCTCGAACGCGGCCGGCGCGAACGCTTCGTTCAGTTCGTGGGGCTGGGCGGTCTGCTCCAGTTCCTCAAGCCGCGCGCACAGATTGTCGCGGACTTCCGCGAACCAAGCCGTCGCACGCTCTTTATGCGCCTCGCCGAACAGGGTGTCGGCAGCCACATCGTTCATACCCTATCTCCCGAGAAACGCATGGAATCCACTATATATATGTTGGGACAGGCAGCGCCCGCAACTGGCGAAGCGCCTCGAACATCGCAATCCCGCCGCAAACCGCGACATTCATGGACCGAAGGCCGGGCATCATATCCATCGTCACCCGTGCATCGCATGCCGCATGGACGTCCTCCGGGACGCCTGCGCTTTCACGGCCCAGCAGCAGATTATCGCCGGGTTCAAAACGGAATCCGGTCAGGGAACTGTCGCCTTTCGTGGTCAACAGCACCACTCGCCCGCTTGGCCGGTCATTTTGATACGCCTGCCAACTCTGGTGGCGGGATAAATCGACATGCGCCATATAATCCATGCCGGCACGGCGCATTTTCGTGTCGTTGAGGACGAATCCACAGGGTTCGATGATATGTACCGGCACACCGAAACAAGCCGCCGTGCGGAACAAACTGCCCGCATTTTGTGGAATATCCGGCTGAAAAAGGCTTAGCGATATAGCAGGAACATGTCCGGCACTCATGTCTCAGCGCTCCTTGCACCTTGAACCATTGCAAATGCCTTTCATTTGCCCGGTTAAGGGTTCTTGCAGAGTATCTAAACCCTTGCAACGTTTGGGTCATCAAGTATAACGATTGAGCGCTTCCGGGGCTTTCCCGGGGCGTGTTTTATCGTTCGTTTGCCGCTGTACGCTTGAATCAGGCAGCAGCGCTCTCTTACGATAAGCGAAGGCTCGATCCAAGGGTGAGTGGATCGGTCCCGAAACAGAACAACATGCCGTTTCGGCGGCGACGGGTAATTTGTCAATCGAGGGGAATTTCCATGAGCGAAACCGCAAACCATGCGGGCCAACCCACGAGTGGCGGCGCAGAAATCGATGAACAGACGCGCCGCGATTTCCTTATTTGGAGCACGGTTGCCGTCGGCGCCGCAGGGACGGCTTTAGCCGTCTGGCCGTTCATCGACCAGATGAACCCTGCTGCGGATACGCTGGCACTTGCATCGACCGAAGTCGATGTCTCGCAAATCGAGGTCGGTCAGAGCATTACCGTCATCTGGCGCGGCAAGCCCGTCTTCGTCCGTCACCGCACGCCCGAAGAAATTTCCGAAGCCGAAGCTGTTTCGCTTGGCGACCTGCCGGATCCACAACCGGACTCGGCACGTGTCCAGAAAGCCGAATGGCTGATCATGGTCGGCGTCTGCACCCATCTGGGCTGCATTCCGCTCGGTCAGAAGCAGGGCGATCCGAAAGGCGACTTCGGCGGCTGGTTCTGCCCCTGCCATGGTTCGCACTACGACACGTCCGGCCGTATCCGCAAAGGTCCGGCACCGAACAATCTTCCGGTGCCATCATATGAATTCACCACCGACACGACCGTGTTGATCGGCTGAGGGGGAAAAGAACAATGAGTGGAACCTCGAATTTCCAATCCAACAGCCGGGTCGTGAACTGGATCGAGCACCGTTTGCCGGTGTTCTCGTTCCTGGACTCGCAGTTGCATCAGTATCCGACGCCGAAAAACCTGAACTACTTCTGGAACTTCGGCTCACTGGCCGGCATCGTGCTCGTCATCATGATCGTTTCCGGCATCACGCTGGCGATGAGCTTTACGCCGCATGTCGACATGGCGTTCGACTCGGTCGAGCGGATCATGCGCGACGTCAACTCCGGCTGGCTGATCCGCTATATCCACATGAACGGCGCCAGCATCTTCTTCATCGTCGTCTATATCCACATTTTCCGCGGTCTCTACTACGGGTCGTACAAGGCGCCGCGCGAAATTCTCTGGATGATCGGGATTTTCATCCTGCTGGCGATGATGGCGACCGCATTTATGGGCTACGTTCTGCCATGGGGTCAGATGAGCTTCTGGGGCGCCACCGTGATCACCAACCTGTTCTCGGCCATTCCGCTGGTCGGGGACTGGATCGTGCAGTTGCTGTGGGGCGGTTTCGTTGTCGGCAACCCGACGCTGAACCGGTTCTTCTCGCTGCACTATCTGCTGCCGTTCGTGATCGTCGGCCTTGTGTTCCTGCATCTGTGGGCGCTGCACATGCACCACTCCAACAACCCGACCGGCGTTGAAATCAAGGACGAAAAACAGGATACCATCCCGTTCCACCCGTACTACACGATCAAGGATCTGTACGGCCTCGGGATCATGATGATCTTCTTCGCGTTCTTTATCTTCTTCGCGCCCAACTACTTCGGGCATCCTGATAACTACATCATGGCAAACTCTCTTGTGACGCCGCCGCACATCGTGCCGGAATGGTACTTCCTGCCGTTCTACGCAATCCTGCGGGCCTTCACGAGCGACTACTGGGTGTATCAGGTGATTTCCCTCGGCGGGTGGCTGATGACGGCAAAACTGGCCGGGGTTATCGCGATGTTCGCGTCGATCCTGGTTCTGCTTTTCCTGCCGTGGCTCGACCGTTCGCGGGTTCGTTCGTCGAAGTACCGTCCGATGAACCGGTTCTTCTTCTGGGTATTCGTGCTCGACTGCATCGTGCTTGGATGGGTCGGCGGAAAACCGCCGGAAGGGGCGCTGGTCCTGATCGGCCAGATATCCACGTTCTGGTATTTCTTCCACATTATTATCATCGTGCCGTTGGTCGGTATCCTGGAGCGCCCGAAACCGCTTCCGGAGAGCATTGCCGCGTCGGTTACCGGTGCACATCAGGCGGCGGAGTAAGACCATGAAGATGACCAAAACCCTCACCGCCCTTGCCCTCGGTCTCGGCATTCTTGTCGGTGCCACGTCTGTTCAGGCTGCCGGTGGCGGCCCCGTAGCCCCTGCGAAGGACTGGTCCTTCAACGGCATCTTCGGGACCTATGACCGAGCCGCACTGCAACGGGGCTTTCAAGTGTTCCGCAATGTCTGCGCCAACTGCCATTCGCTCAACCTGATCGCCTTCCGCAATCTGGAATCGCTCGGCTATAACGAAGACGAAGTCAAAGCGATTGCCGGTGCCTATGAAGTAGAGGACGGCCCGAATGACGATGGCGACATGTTTACCCGTCCGGCTTCACCGTCCGATCACTGGCCGGCGCCGTTCGCCAATGACAAGGCCGCTGCGGCGGCCAACGGCGGCGCAACGCCTCCGGATCTGTCGCTGATTACCAAGGCGCGTGGCTCTGGCGGCGACTCGGCGATCCGCGTTTCGTTGATGCAGCCCGCCGGCTTCCCGCTGGGTGCGGACTATCTCTACGCCCTGATGACCGGGTATGAGGAAAACGCGCCGGCAGACTTCGCGCTGCCCGATGGCAAGTACTACAACCACTACTTCCCGGGCCATGCGATCTCGATGGCACCGCCGCTCGGCGAGGGCGTCGTTGATTATGAAGACGGGACCAAGGCCACCACAGAGCAAATGGCGTCGGACGTTACGACGTTCCTGGCCTGGGCCGCGGAACCTGAGCTGGAGCACCGCAAGAACATGGGGATCAAGGTCATCCTTTTCCTGATCGTTCTGACCGCCATGCTCTATGCACTGAAACGGAAAATCTGGTCCGACATTCACTAACGGTTCGCCGGCCAGCCCAAACGAAAAGCCCCGGTCTCGCGACTGGGGCTTTTTTGTTTTCCGCACTGGATATCATGCGGCGGCTTAAGAGGTCCGACCGCTCAATCGACGATAAACAGTTTCGCCCCGACCTGTGTCCGTGAGCGGTGTGGCGCATCCCCGAAATCGGAGACCTGATAGCTCATCCCCGGCGTCATGACGACGCTGCGGCCGTCCTTGAGTTCACTGGTCAGCTCGCCCTCGAGGACATACAGAATATGCCCCCGATCGCACCAGTGATCGGCCAGATACCCGGCGGAGTACTCGACGACCCGGACACGGATATCGCCGATGTTCAGGGTCCGCCAGATGGCTTCGCCGGTTTCACCCGGATAGACGACGGGGTCGACATCGTCCCAGTTTGTCAGCGTAAACGGCAGTTCGGGAATTTTCATTTGTTGGACCTGTTCTGTTGATCACTTAGCGCTTCGGGTCGGCCCAGGCGCTATAATTTTTGAATTTCTCAAGCACCACTTCCATTTCGCCGACGGTCAGCAGTTTCGGAGTGCCGATGGCCAGCGCCTTCAGGTACTGCTCGGCCAGCGTTTCAATTTCAATGGCCCGCTTGAACGCCTCTTCCAGGTCCCGTCCCAACACCAGCATGCCATGGTTCTCCATCAGGCATGCAAGCCGGCCGTCCAGCGCTTCGAGCACCGCGTCGGCGAGCTTTTCCGTGCCGAAGGTGGCATAGGGCGCACAACGGATATCCCGCCCGCCGGCCACGGCGACCATGTAATGAAACGGCGGAATGCCCCGGCTCAAACACGCCAGCGTCGTCGCATTGATGGAGTGTGTGTGCAGCAGCGCCCCGGCCTTGGGGCGGGCTTCCATGACACGGCAGTGGAAATGCCATTCACTGGACGGTGCGCGGTGGCCCCGCAGCACGCGGCCCGCCCAGTCGATTTTCACGATATCGACCGGTTCCGTTCTGTCGTAATCGAGCCCCGACGGCGTGATCAGCAGCCCGCCCTCGACGCGGGTCGACGCATTGCCGCTGGTCCCCTGATTCAATCCCACCGCATTCATCCGCCGACAGGTATCGATCAGCGCCCGGCGTTTAGAGAAATCGGGTATGTCGGGATCCACCGGCACACCTGCCAAAGGGGCGGCTTTGGTGTCCGCATGCATCGACAGCAGCCGTGCTACCGGGCGACCGCGCTTGGTGATAATGACATCGCGGCCCTCTTCGCTTTCGGCAAGGAGGCGCGAAAACCGCTGGTTGGCATCCGTGGCGCTGATTTTCAACGCGAATCGATCATGTTTCATATATTAATTAGTTACATACCTATATAGGTAAGTCACTATATTATTCCAATTCATCATAGATCAAGGAAAATCAATCCTATCGGCGTTGACGGCCCCGATAGGATGCCGTCCAATCTCTGCCGGATAAATAAGGCGTTTCCCCACAGGAGTTTCCCCAATGGCCGCGTACGTTATCGACAGCGAATTGTTTCGTGATCAGTTTTCAACCAGCGAAATGCGGGAGATCTTCTCCGACGTCCGCACCGTACAGGCCTGGCTGGATGTCGAGGTCGCCCTGGCCGAAGCCGAGGCCGAACTGGGGATCATCCCCGCCGAGGCGGCCAAAGCCATTCGCGATGCCGGGGATGCCGCCGATTACGATCTTTCCGAAATGAAACGCGAGATGGACCGCACTTCGCATCCGATCGTCCCACTGGTCCGCATGATCGGCGCGAAATGCCCGGACGGTCTGGGCGAATATGTTCACTGGGGGGCGACGACGCAGGACATCACCGACACCGGCATGATCCTGCAGATCAGGGACGCCATTGATGTCATCGCCGGGCGACTCGAAGCCCTGGCCGACAGCCTGGCCGATCATGCGGTCACCCATGCCGCCACGGCCATGCCCGGCCGCACCCACGGCCAGCATGCGCAGCCGGTGACGTTCGGCTACAAGGCCGCCATCTGGCTCGACGAGGTCCGCCGCCACCAGACCCGGATTGACGAAATGCGCCCGCGGCTTCTGGCCGGACAGTTCGGCGGCGCCGTCGGCACCCTGGCCGCGCTCGGCGATCAGGGCTTTGCCGTGCGTGAAAAACTGATGCGCAATCTGGAACTAGAGGAACCGGCCATCACATGGCACACCGCCCGCGACCGGCTGGTCGAGATGGTTTCCGTTCTGGCGATGATCGCCGGCACCTGCGGCAAGATCGCCAACGAACTGTTCCTGATGACCAAGACCGAACTGCAGGAAGTCGAGGAACCCTACCCCGCCGGCAAGGTCGGCTCGTCGACCATGCCGCACAAGCGCAACCCCGCGATCTGTGAAAGCATCGCCGGATTGGTGCGGACGGTGCGCTCCAGCGTTTCACTGGCGTTCGAGACGATGGTCAGCGAGAACGAACGCGATAAAATTGCACTCAACACCGAACGGGAATTTATCAGCCGCACCGTATGTCAGGCCGATGCCGCGCTGGCGAAAACCATCGTTCTTTGCGACGGGCTGGATGTCCGTGCCGCCAACATGCGCCGCAATCTCGACATCACCAAGGGGCTTACGCTTTCGGAAGCGGTTATGATGTCGCTGGGTGAGAAATTCGGCCGCCAGAAGGCGCACGATGTTCTTCACGCCGCCTGCATGACTGCCTTCAAGGAAGATACCACCATGAAGGAAGCGCTGATGCGGCTGCCCACCGTGACCGATGCCCTGAGCGAGGATGAAATCGATACCCTGCTCGACCCCGAAGCCTATATCGGCCTGGCGGCGCGCATGGCCCGGGATGTCGCCGAGGGATGATTATCCCTTACTCCACCCTCAGCCCTGCAGGTAATCCGCGATAAACGCCTCGATGATCGCATCAAGGTCGGTATCGCGGGGACAGCCGAGCGCCAACGCCCGGGTCGCATCCATGGCCACCGGCCAGCTACCGACAATGGCACGGACGGTCTCGTTGGGCGTGTCCTCGATCGTGCCCAGCGTGATGCCGTGACGCACCGCCACGGCTTTGGTGGCGGCGATCATGTCGCTGACACTGACCGTGATATTCGGCAGATTGATCACCCGGTCGTCGCCGAAGCTTTCGGCGGGCGCATCCAACATCGCCATCAAGCCGTCGGCCACGGTCCTGTATCCACCGACGCACAGCGTGAGGTCGCGGCTGACCGGCAGTTCGCAGACATCCCCGGTCAACTGCTCGCGGATTACGCCGCTGGCAAACGATGAGGCTGCCGTATTCGGCTTTCCGGGACGCACGATCACCGTCGGCAACCGGCCGACACGACCATCGAAAAAGCCCTTGCGGCTCATGTCGTTGATCAGAAGCTCCATGACCGTCTTGGTCATCCCATAGGTGTTCTGCGGCACCGGGCGGGTCATGCCGTCAACCGTCGGCGGCATTGCGGTCCCGCCGAACACGGCCAGGCTTGAAGTAAACAACAGTTTCGTCTGCGGCCCGTTGGCGCGGACCGCTTCCAGCACTGTCCGCCCGCCATCCAGATTGACCCGCATGGCGGCGTCGAAATCCGCTTCCGAACCGGCGCTGACCATGGACGCCAGATGCACCACCGCGTCACTGCCTGCGATCACGGCGTTGACCGTCGCAGCATCGGTGATGTCACCAAGGACCACGTCGACCTTGCCGTCGAGCCCGCCCAGACCGTCCGGCGGCGAGGCAATATCAAACAGAGTTACCTGATCACCGCGGGCAACAGCCCGCTCGGCAAGCAGGCGGCCAAGGAAACCGGTGCCGCCCGTAATGACGATTTTCATGATGTTCCTCCCACAGAACGGATTTGTTCAGGCTTTTTCGGGGAACAATCCCCTGAGGCCTTCTTTCGACGCGGCGCAGACGCCCCGTTCGGTGATCAGGCCGGTGACCATCCTGGCCGGCGTGACATCGAACGCGGGATTTCCCCCTTGCGCACCTTCCGGCACGATTTCAACGGTGACGATCTTGCCGTCCGCCGTCTTGCCCTGAATCTTCGTCACCTCTTCGGCGGAACGTTCCTCGATCGGTATGTCCATGCCGTCGTCCAGCGTCCAGTCGATGGTCGGCGACGGCAGGGCGACATAGAACGGCACACCGTTATCGTGCGCCGCCAGGGCCTTCAGATAGGTGCCGATCTTGTTGCAGACATCCCCCGACGCCGTGGTCCGGTCTGTGCCGACGATGCACATGTCGACCCGGCCTTCCTGCATCAGGTGGCCGCCGGCATTGTCGGCAATCACCGTCAGCGGCACGCCGTGGCGGCCCAGTTCCCACGCCGTCAGGCTGGCGCCTTGGTTGCGGGGCCGGGTTTCATCAACCCAAACATGCACCGGAATGCCGGCGTCGAAGGCCTTGTAGATCGGCGCCAGCGCCGTGCCCCAGTCGACCGTCGCCAGCCATCCGGCATTGCAGTGCGTCAGAATGTTGACCGGTTCGCCCGGTTTGGTCGCGGCGATGTCGCGGATGATGGCATGGCCGTTGTCACCGATCGCGGAACAGATTTCCACGTCTTCATCGCAGATTTCGGCGGCCCGCGCGTATGCCGCCTGTGTGCGTTCATTCTCCGACAGCGGCCCCAGCAGAGCCTTCATGTCGTCCAGCGCCCAGCGCAGATTGACCGCCGTCGGCCGTGTCGCCAGCAGCTTGCCGTAGGCCGCTTTAAGATGCACGTCGGAAGCATCCGCCTGCATCGCCAGCGCCATGCCGTAGGCCGCCGTGGCGCCGATCAGCGGCGCACCCCGGACCAGCATGTCGCGAATGGCGACACAGGCATCGTCGACGTTTTCCAGCCGTACCGTGACGAATTCGAACGGCAAACGCGTCTGATCGATGATTTCAACCGCCCAGCCGTCGTCGGCCAGCCAGATGGTGCGATAAGGAATGCCGTCTACTTTCATGCCTGCTCCAGTGCCTTTTCAAAATACACCCGGTGAAACCCGCTTTCCGTCACGTCGTGGGTTTTAAGATACCCAAGTGCTTCATAGAAGGGAAAGTTCTCGTGCATTTTTACGTTCGTATAAAGACGGACAAGATTGCAGCCCGCCGCACGGGCCGCTTTCTCGGCATGCGACATCAAGGCCCTGCCGATCCCGGTGCCTGCAGCATCCGGATCAACGGCAACATTCTCGATAAAGAAGTCTTCCACCCGTGGAAAGGATACGATATAGCCGCAAACGACGTCATCGGACACCGCGACGATGATTTCATTGCGGACGATGTGCGCAGCGAAATCGGCAACCATCGGTGCCGGCTCGCGGCCGATCCGCGACACGTATTTTGCATAGGCCCGGAAAGCGATATCACGAAGTCGATTGAGGTCTTCACCAACAGCAGGGCGAAAAATCAACTCAGCCATCATTAAGCACGCGTCCGGCAACCGCGTCGAGCATCGCGACGAGGCCCGGGTCACGCTTGTCCGGATGAGTGATGATCGCGTTGTCCAGCGCCGTATGACAGCCCTGATGACAGATTTCCGTGCGGCCTTTGAGCCGCGGCACCACATCCTTGACCAGCGAACGGCCCTTGTCGGCATTGCCGACCAGGACGGCGATGATGGCTTCGACCGAGACGTGGTCGTGATCCGGATGCCAGCAGTCGTAATCCGTGACCATGGCGACGGAGGCGTAACACATCTCGGCTTCGCGGGCGAGCTTGGCTTCGGGCATGTTGGTCATGCCGATCACGTCACATCCCCATGAGCGGTAAAGGTTGGATTCCGCGATGGTCGAGAACTGTGGCCCTTCCATGGCGAGATATGTACCGCCCCGCGCATGCGGAATATCCAGCGCCGCCAGACTTTCCGTCAGCGCATCGCCGAGGCGCGAACACACCGGGTGCCCGAACCCGACATGGGCGACCAGACCCTCGGCAAAAAAGCTTTTGATGCGCGCGAACGTTCGGTCGATGAACTGATCGACGACGACGAACGTGCCCGGCGGGTATTCATCCTTGAGCGAGCCGCACGCCGACAGTGAAAGAACCTCGGTGCAGCCGAGTCGTTTCAGCGCATCAATGTTGGCACGGAAGTTCAGGTCCGACGGCGGAATGCTGTGCCCGCGCGCATGGCGCGGCAGAAAGGCCATCTCGATACCGTCGAGTGTGCCTCGCAGAATGTCATCGGACGGATCGCCGAAGGGGGTCTTCACGCTCTCCCAGCGGGCATCCTCAAGTCCGTCGATTTCGTAAAGACCGCTGCCGCCGATCACGCCGATCATCGGTGTCTGCGCCGCATCGCTCATACGCTCTCTCCGCGGCGCAGGACGGCTTCGAACAGTTGCGTCGTCCGCATCCCGGCAATGGCAGCCGCACGCGGATCATAGCTGCCCCGCATGTCGCAATGGAAGCCATGACCGGCCTCGTAAATGTTGATGCCCACTTGCGGATGTGCGGCGCGGACGGCTTCGACGTCGCTAAGCGGAATGGACGCATCGTTATCGCCGAAATGCAAAATCGTCGGGCACTTAGGCGCCTCGTCGATCACATCGGTGATACCGCCGCCGTAATAACCACTGGCCGCCTGGATATCGAGCCGGCAAGCAGCCAAATACGTCACGAACCCGCCCCAGCAGTATCCGACCGCACCGATCCGCCCGGCATCGGCGATCGCGGCTCGGGCAGCATCGACATCGGCGATAACGCCGTCCAGATCTTCATTGGCGGTCGCCTTGTGGGCACGGCCACGTTCTATATCCGCAGGCTCGTAGCCTGTTTCGAAGCCCGGCTCCCAGCGGTCGTACAGCGCCGGCGCAATCGCCGTGTAGCCGACCGCCGCCCAGCGTTCGACCAGATCGCGGATGTGCACGTTCACACCGAAGATTTCCTGTATGACGATCACGCCGCCAAAGGGCGTACCTTCAGGATCGGCGCGATAAGCATCGAACGAGTGGCCGTCTGATGCTGTCAATTTGATGGTTTCGGGCATTTTTTCGTCTTCCTTCCTGAAGTGATCCGGAAAAATAGCTTACGTCCTTGCATAGAGCAAATGCAGAGCATTGCGGTTTGAATTCATCTACAAAAATTGTACTTTATTTTTATCGTATCGTTATGATTGAATTCTCAGGGGAAAAAATAATAGGATTTTGGGGGTATGATGGGGGTTCCACGAAGAAAGCTGCTACTCAGCGCTACTATGACGTTCATGCTGTTTGTCACGGGTTGCCAGACAACCGGCACAGGTGTCTCCAACGCGTCAGGCAGCAATTTTCGCGTGGCAAAAGACAGCTATACATTATTTTTTGACCAAAAAGATCATTTGAAGGAATTGACGGCTGCCGGGAACTTCGCCGATGCGTCGATCCTTTACGAAGAACAGCGGGAATACTTCGATTCCAAAGCCAAGGACGACCCCGAGTTGTCCTCGGAGATATCCAACGTCGTCAAAAACGTCAGTACGGTTTTCGAGTCCGATATTTCCGAAACCATGGCTGATCTCGATACGTTTTCATGGCCGGCCGATCCTTCGAACTGGGATTCTGCCAGATTGAAGCTGCAAACAGCCGAACGCATCCTGGCAATAATCCCTACTGATGGCGTTTTCGTGAACCCGTCCTACCAACCTGAAGGTCTGGTGGCATTGAAAACCAAAGTCGCTGCGCTTCGCAAACAGGTGGATAGCAGCACCGCAACGGATTTCATCGCTTACGACCATTTTTCCGGCGAACCCTTTTTCGCCGTTCATCCCGGATCATTCAGTGCAAAAGAGTTTTTCGTTGAAAACCCGACGGCTTTGCCGGCTGTTCTGAAGGGCCGCTCAAGCGCTGAAATTTCTAAATTCGCCGACCAGCTCGGACAGGACAATGTTGCCGGCGACGACTGGCAAACCATCAGCCGCGCCTATGTGAACGCCCGGCTTGAAGAACTGCCGAAAAAGAACCGAAAGCTCGCCGATGTCCTCAGCATCGTCTCTGCGGCAAAATCGGCAGGTTATGAAGTGCAAAAACTGGACAGCGTAAAGGTCGGCTTTGTTGAAGTCACAAGCCGCACGCTTCTCAACCAGGGGCAGATCGAATTTCCGGCCTCGATCGAAGTTGACCTTCCATTCGATATCGAAAAAAGCGAGCTGGATACGGCGTTCGAAAGCTCTACTGCAAACAATGCCGATTATCTTGTCGTGTTCGATGTCGCGTTGGCCAAGGTGCGTCGTAAAATCGGCAAGATGAGCGGCAGGTCTTCCAAGAGAATTGTCGGGTACAAACAGGAATCCAACCCGAAATACACACAACTGCAAAACCAGGTCACGGCGACGCAAATGCGCGTCCAGACGGAAGCCATGAACGTTAACATGGCGCAATCTCAATACTGCTACGGCCTCGGCTGCATGGGCAAGATCATCGCCGTCGCAGCGGCCGATGCGAAGCGCCAGGAAGCGCAGAACGAGTTACAGAACATCATGGGGCAGTTGAGTTCGACACCGACGATGATCGAAGTGCCGGTAAAGGCCGCTTACCAGTACCGCGTGGCCAACGTCGATGCATCAAAAACAATGACCGTGCACTACTATGTGATCGACAAAGCCAACAAACGATACTTCAAGTCCACATTCGATATTACAGAAAACGAACGCTTCGAAGTCGCTTACGGTATCAGCGAGACAGATCCTGATGCGAAGAACCTTGCTGGGAAGCAAGACGATGAAGCGGATGTCGCGGACTGGGAAAAAGCACCATCCAGCGTTAAGTTGAGCCAGTTGGTCGATCATTATCTCGCCAATCAGTCCAAATCCAAGCGCATGACGAACATCACGGCGCTGCGCAAGGAAATGCTGGAGGACCGGAACACGGCGATTGCGAAATACAAGGAAAACACGTTCGAGGAAAGCACCGCCAACGACCCGCGCTTTGACAGCGTTGTTGCCATTTATACCGGAACATCACTTGGCTCGGGTTTTTTTGTACGACCTGACATTGTCATGACAAACTATCATGTCGTCGACGAGGGTGAGTTCGTGGAGCTTAAAATGCACGACGAACAGGAAACCTTCGGCAAGGTGATCGCCCGCGATGCCGTTCTCGATCTCGCGCTCATAAAGGTTCAAAGCCGCGGGAAACCTGTTCGCTTTTTCAATAAAAATAAAATTGAACTTGGAAGCACGGTGGAAGTGATCGGACATCCAAAGGGATATGAATTTTCGATCACGCGCGGTGTCGTCAGTGCCATCAGAAAAAGCAAAAGCGTGAACTTGGCAGCCGGTTCCGACGTCCTTTTTGTACAGATTGATGCGGCCACAAGCCCCGGCAATTCCGGAGGCCCTGTTTTCCTTGATGATTATGTCATTTCGGTCGTGTCTTGGGGGGATGCGCGTCAAGGTTCAGAAAATTTGAATTTTACTGTCCACCATTCCGAAGCACAGCGTTTTCTGAATGAAAATCTCGGTGGGTCATAGGAGTGATCATGATATATTTCCATAAATTAAAAATGACCCTTCCCCGTTTCCTGCTTATGTGCGCCTTGCTGATCTCACCGATGCTGAGCGGGTGTATCGGCGCGCCGACCACCCGGATGGGCATGGTTAAACAGGAAGACGGTTCCGGCCTGATGATCGGCTCGACGATTGAGCGGAACATCGTCACCGATGCATCGTTCCATAAGAACAAGAAGATCAAGGTCCGCATCCGCAACACATCCGGCGATACTGCCTTCGACCTGCACAGGTTCCGCTCGCAGATTGAGCGTGCATACCGGAATATCGGCTTCGAGCCGACGGCGGAGGATGATTTTGGCATCCTCATCGACGTCAACGTTCAATACAGCGGGCAGATACAGACAAATATGTCCGCTGAATACGGCTTCCTCGGCGGCGTTTCTGGCGGCCTTGCAGGGGCAAGCATCGGCACAACGCGCACCGATGCCGGCATCGGTGCGGTGTCAGGCGCCGCCCTTGGCAGCATAATCGGCAGCTTCGTCACCGATGACACGTACATCATCGTCACGAACGTTACCGTCGCGACGATCAGGGACCGTACCACGAGCAAGCCTTCGAAAACCGTGACATTCAGCCGCAGCAGACAAACTGACGAGGAAAAAGAGGAAGATCAGAATCGCTCCAAGCGCGGCCTGAAACACTCGGTACAAACCGGTGTTGCCGTTTACGCCGGGGGACGTAATACCTCACAAAGCGAAATTTCCAGCATTGTGAGCGAACGCATCGCCCGTATCGTCGGCAACATCATTTAACGCGGCTCACTCCGCCGCCGATTTCAGGCTTGGCCGTGCCATCGGGAATACTTCCTGAACCGAGGTGTAATCCATATACCCGAGCCTTGCGACCGGGCGGATTTTTTCGACATCGACGATGCCGTCGACCAGGAATTCATCCTTGATGTGCACACCGACAACGCGGCCGACACAGATCGCATTGCCACCGCCGTTCCTGTCCTTGGGGAGTTCCATGGTATCGATGTAGGTGCACTCCAAATGGATCGGGGCCGCCTTGACGCGCATCGGCTTGACCAACTCGGACGGCTCCATCTCTATTCCCAGATGATTGGCCTCATCGACCTCGGGTCCATAAGCCGCACTGGAATCGCTCATAATTTCCTTCAATTCATATGAGACCATCGAGCAGACGAATTCCCCCGTCTGCTGAACATTGTAAATGCTGTCCTTGGGGGCTTCGGCAGAGCGCGCGCCACTCGCAAACATGACCATCGGCGGATCGCCCGAGACACCGTTGAAAAACGAATATGGTGAGAGGTTCCCGACACCATCGGGACCGATTGTCGATATCCAGCCGATGGGACGCGGGATGACACAACTCTTGAACGGGTTGCGCGGGAGACCGTGCGGTTCGCTGGTTTTCCAAAACATGATCTAGTGCTCCTCCATCTCGCCGATTGGTGCATCGCCAACATACGGGATCGTTTCTTCAACCACATCCCAAATATGGCGCGCCGTCGGTTCGGATTGCTCTTCACGGATATGCGCGACAAGGCCCGCAGATCGGCTGATCACGGAAAACCCGCGCATGATTTCAGGCTCGACCCCGATCTCCAATAATACGGCAGCCACGGCCCCTGTCGCATTGATCGTCAGATGACGGCCCAGTTCATCGTCTATAAGGCCCGACAAACGCTTCATGGCGTCGATGTATATGCCGTCGATCCCTTCCTGCGACAGGGCAATTCCGAACAGGCGCTCGGTCCTCGGATCGTCGGGCTTGTGCAGGTGATGGCCATACCCCGGGAACGGCTTCCTGGCGGCTCTGAGAGCACGAATTTCACGGCGGGCAGCGGCATCGAACCCTTCATCGTCCTGCAAAAGGCTCATGAGCAGCTTGGCCGCATTCTCCATGGTGCCGACGAACTGCGAACCGACATTGAGCAGCCCCGCCGCCACTGCCGCCTGCAGGGCTTCAGGCGCCGAATGATACGTTAGCCGTGTGGCGATTGCGCTGGGGGTCAGTCCATGTTCCATCAGCGTTACCAGGACCGCATCCAGAATAACAATCTCGCCCGCCGTCGGCTTGCGCCCCATGATGTGCATGAACATCATTTCCGTGAACGTAACATTGCCCATCAGATCCGCAACAAGACCGTCATCGCGGTAATACAGTTCCTCGTTGGTATGCGTCGCCAGCCGTGTCGTCGGCTTTTCTGTCCCGCTCATGCTGCACTCTCCCCATCCTTCGGCGTGAATCTGTCCTTGGCCTCGCGCCGCAAAACCTTGCCGACGGGCGAGCGCGGTAACTCATCGACAATATGCACAACTTTCGGCGTCTTCACGGAATCCAGCCGTTCCTTGACGAAAGCAGCGATCTCTTCGCCACTGACATCGCTTCCCGGCCGAACTTCGACCGCCGCCGTCAGCGCCTCGCCCCATTTGCGGTCCGCAATACCGAAGACGACGCATTCACTGACCATCGGATGCTGGCCCAATACCGCCTCGACATCGCTCGGATACACATTGAAGCCGCCTGTGATGACAACATCGCGGATACGGTCCTTGATATAGATGAAACCCCGTTCGTCGATGATGCCGACATCGCCCGTATGCAGCCAGCCGTCGATAATCGTCTCGGCTGTTTTTTCAGGCATGTCCAGATAGCCCTTCATGACAAGGTCGCCCTTGAGCACGATCTCGCCGGTTTCACCCGGCGCAAGGATGTTGCCCGCCGTGTCCATGATTTCGACACGCGTCATAAGCGTGGCGCGCCCGGTCGAGGCCCAGTTCTCCGGCTTGGCCCAGTCCTCCGCACGCATGCATATGGCGATTTGCGGCGCTTCCGTCTGGCCGAAGCAGGTTTCAAGGGCGTTGTTGAAGACCTTCATCGCGCGCGGCACTTCATCCTTGCGAATGGCCGCCCCGCCAACGATCAAATGCCTGAGTGCCGAGAAATCCCTGCTCTCGACATCTGGTTCGTCGAGCATCATGTAGATCACGGTCGGCGGGAGGAAAACGCTGGTAATACCGTCTTTTTCCAGCGCCTCGATAATCGACGCCGGCTTCGCCTGCCCCATGAAAACCTGCATCCCGCCGACGGCGAACGTCGGCATAATCAGGGTATTGGTCCCATGTGTCATCGGCGCCGCAAGAAGATTGCGATCATCCGCATCAAAGCCGAATTCATGAAGCATAGAAACGATGCAGGTATTCCAAACCCGGTAGGTCTGCATGCAGCCCTTGGGCTGACCGCTGGAACCGCCGGTGAACTTGATGGCCTGCAGATCATCGAGATCAAGATCGTGACGGGTCGGCATTTCGCCATCGAACTGGCCGACAAGCTGTTCAATGCCTGTCCCTTCGGCCCGATCTCCCGGCTTGCCGATCAATCGCATGGCCGACGGGCAATCCACCTTGTCCCAGCAGTCCGCATCGATAACGACGATCTTCGGATTGGTGACTTCGCAGATCCGGTCCAGCTCCGGCTTGCCATTACGGGGGTTGAGCGGCACCCATGTCTTGCCGGCGGCAAATACCGCAAGCCAGGCCAGAAGATGCTCGAACGTATTATAACCGCAAATACCGACGCGGGTTTGAGGTTCAGGATCGATTGCCTGAAGTGCGGCGGCGAGTGCATTGGTGCGACGCGCCAGATCCGCATAGGTGATGTCAATCTCGCCGCTCCGGACCGCAATTCTGTCCGGAAAGCGTTGCGCGGCTCTGAAAAAATGGTCGATCGGCAGCATCTCAGGCACCGTCCTCGACCATATCGGTCTTGAAGCGCTTCCAGCGTTCCACGTAATGCTCGGCAATGCGCGTCAGATCCGCAATGGCTTCCGGTTTCAGTTGACGGATGACGCGGCCGGGCGCGCCGACGACCAGCGATCCGTCTGGAATTTCCGTATTCTCGGTAATCAGCGCCTTGGCGCCAACAATACAGTTTTTACCGATCTTGGCACCGTTGAGCACCACCGCGCCGATCCCGATCAGTGAATTATCGCCGACTGTACAGCCGTGCAGCATCGCCATGTGCCCCACCGTGACACCCTTACCGAGACGCAGCGTATAGCCGGGATCGGTATGCAGAACGCTGTTTTCCTGAATGTTCGAGCCTTCGCCGATAATGATATGCTCATTGTCCCCGCGCAGCACAGCGCCGAACCATATGCTAACGCCAGCTTCCAGCGTCACCTTGCCAATCGCCGATGCATTTGGGGCAATCCAGTAATCATCACCACGGGTCGTAACCCGGTCCTCACCGAGTGCGTATTTCATAAGTATCCTCCGTTTGTCCGGGAGATTTTGGCAGACTGCGAATGGGAAGGAAAACGTCTAAATTTGCCAGGTCTTGCCGGAGTTGATCAGTGCCAGCGCATCATCGGCCGATTGCGGCTTGGCGAACAAATAACCCTGCCCGTAATGACAATCGAGCTCCCGCAACCGCGCCTGCTGCGCTTCGGTCTCAATACCCTCGGCAACGATATTCATATCGAGCGCCAATGCCAGCCCGACAATACTGTGCACGATTCGCCGGCTATTTTCGGTCTCGTCCATGCTGTTGACGAATGCCCGGTCGATTTTGAGGGTATCGAGCGGGAACATGTGCAGATAGCTGAGGCTGGAATACCCCGTCCCGAAATCATCAATCGCAAGCGAAAGTCCCAGTGCCTTCAATTTTTTCAGGGCATTCGCCGCATGATCGGGGTTCTCGACCATCAGCGTTTCGGTGATCTCAAGCTTAACCTGCTCCAGATCGACCCCGCTTGCATGAATGATGCTGCCGATACGATCAATTTCATCGAGATCGGAAAGCTGCAGTCCGGACACGTTCGTACTCATGAACGGCAATGGGTCATTGGGATTCTTCTGCGCGAAGGCTTCCGCGAAACGGCTCTGGTCGCTTAAGCTCGTTTCCAGCGCAAACCGGCCCAGCTCGACGATCAGCCCGGTGTTTTCGGCAAGCGGGATAAACTGTCCCGGCGAAATAAAAGAGCCGTCATCCTTTTGCCAGCGCATGAGCGCTTCAAAACCGGCAATCTTGCCGCTCTCCAGAGACACGATCGGCTGGTAATGCATCCGGAATTCCTGCGCTTCAAGGCCGCTCAGTAAATCGCGTTCATCATGGATCCGCTGAAATGCCATCGCCCGTATTTCTTCGAGCGAACCGTTTTGGATGTCGTCTTTGTTACTGAGCCCGGAATAGCGATTTTGCGCACTCCTGAACCGGGTCAGCACAACCCGCAAGATCAGGTTCATCATCGGATCGGCGGATGTCAGCGGCTTGATGAAACGCGAGCGCTGGATCACGATCAATTCCGTATCCGCAGTTGCAATGACATCGGCAGATCTGGGGGCATCGTCGATCATCGACATTTCGCCAATGATTTCACCAGGTCCAAGCTGTGCGATAACGAAGTCAGCACCATCTTTTTCGATGATCACGTCTACAGACCCACGTTCAATGAAATAGGCATGATCGCCCGGCTCGTTTCTGCGGAAGATGACGTCTCCCGCCTTGTACAAGCGTGAATAGATATTTTCCGGCAAACTCCGTTCCCCTTTCTGGGTAAAATCAGTCAGTTAGGGTACGCATGTTCGATCTTTTCGGCAATAGTGACGCTTACAATATGCCGCCGGGCGCCCCCAGCGCATGTTGTGTCAGTTCCGCCGTAATATAGTCGAATGCCTCGTCGATATCATCCGTCGTCAGGAACAGGTCCAGATCCTCCGGCGTAATCGTCCCGGCCTCGACCAAAGCATCTAGATTCAGGGCATCTTTCCAGAACGATTTCCCGAAGAGCACAATCGGCACGCGTTTTTTCAGTTTATTGGTCTGCATCAGGGTCAGCGTTTCGAAAAATTCGTCCATGGTGCCGAAACCGCCCGGGAAAACCAGCATCGCCTTGGCAAGATAGATGAACCAGAACTTGCGCATGAAAAAGTAGTGGAATTCGAATCCAAGCTCGCGCGTCACATAAGGGTTTTCGTGCTGTTCATGGGGCAGGGAAATATTCAGCCCGATATTGATGCCGGCGGCCTCGGAAGCGCCCCGGTTGGCCGCTTCCATGATACCGGGGCCGCCGCCGGTACATACGACGAAACGCCGGCGCGACCCTTCAAGGGTCTTCGACCATGTGGTCAGGCGCTGCGCCAGGGTCCGGGCGGCCTCGTAATACTGTGACATGTGCAAGCCACGCTCGGCTTCCACGATATCCCCGCCGTGTCGTTTAGCGGCATCCAGATGCTTTTCAGCTTCTTCGCGGCTTTTGACCCTGGCCGAGCCGAAAAATACGATGGTATCGGCAATATTGTATTCTTCAAAACGTGCTTCAGGTTCCAGATATTCGGACAATATCCTCAGCGTCCGACCGTCCCGGCTTCTCAGGAATTCCAAATCCTCATAAGCCTTGATCGGTTGTTGGGAATCCGGCTCATCATAGTTCCCGCCATCACCTTTTTTCATACGGTTATTCCCCGCCGCCCTTGGCAGCCCAACGCGCCGTAGCGGCGTCGTCGCTGGCACGTGCATCCACCCATTTAGGGCCTTCCGGCGTTTCTTCGAGCTTCCAGAACGGCGCTTGGGTTTTCAGAAAGTCGATAAGGTAATGGCAGGCTTCAAAGGCAGCTTCACGATGCGCCGAGGCCGCTGCGACAAGCACGATCTGCTCGCCCGGCTCAAGGCGCCCATATCGGTGTATGATCAGCGTTGCTTCCAACGGCCAGCGTGCGCGCGCTTCCGCCTCGATCTTCTCGAGGGCGCGTTCGGTCATACCCGGATAATGCTCAAGCGTCATCGCGCCGATATCGGCCTCACCCGCCATATCCCGGACAAGGCCGACAAAGGAACAAAGACCGCCGATTGCCGTGTTGCCGGCACTCATCGCCTGCAACTCGGCCGCCAGATCGAAATCCTTTTCCTGAACGCGGATCATCTCAGCCTCCGGTGACCGGCGGGAAAAAAGCAACCTCGTCATCATCCGTTACCGGATGCGATGCATCAACATGCTCGTGATTAACAGCCGCACGGACATGGGCCGTATTTTCAAATGCCTCGGTATACCCGCCACCGCGTTCGGCCAGCCAACCGATCAGTTCCCCGACCGTCGCCACACCCTCCGGGCGTGCGATTTCTTCCGACGATTGGCCGATCCGCTCACGCACCCATGCGAAATAAAGAAGTTTCAATATCTTACCCCGATAACAGCCCGTTGAAGGGAATGTACGTGACGCTGGCACCGGCTTCCAGTTTCTCGACATCTTCGCCGATTTCAAGCAGACCATCCGCCGCGGCCATGGATGTCAGAATGCCGGCGCCGCTGGAGTGATGCTTGAAAGCGACGGGGACGCCGTTCTCGTCGCCGCCAAGCCCGACCCGCACCCATTCACGGCGACCGCTTTTCTTTTTATAGGCGAAATCCGTCGTTACCCTGAGGCGTGTTGGCTTATAGCCGGTTTCTCCGGCAAGCCGGCGCAGCATCGGCTGCGCCACCATCAGGAATGTCACCATCGCGGCGACCGGATTGCCCGGCAAGCCGACGAATGCGGTATCGCCAACCTGACCCAGCGCTATCGGTCGGCCAGGTTTGATGGCAAGACGCCAGAAATGAATATCGCCGAGTTTTTCAACGGCGGACTTAACGTGATCCTCCTCACCGGCTGAAACGCCGCCGGAGGTCATCAGGACATGATGCGCATCGGCGGCAGACGCCAGTGCATCCGCAATCGCCTGTTCATTGTCCGGAAGGATACCGAGGTCCGTAACTTCCATGCCCAATTGAGCGAGCATCGACATCACGGTGTAACGGTTCGCATCATAAATGCACCCTGCCGGTGCATCGCCGCTTGGATCGCGAACTTCGTCGCCGGTTGAAAAGACCGCGACGCGAAGCGGTTGGTAGACTTTAAGCGTATCGCGGCCGACCGAGGCGGCCAGGCCGACGTCCTGCGGGCGGAGTTTGGTTCCCGCCTTGACGATAACATCGCCGGTCTGAATATCCTCCCCGGCAAAGCGGCGGTTTGAGCCCTGCTTCAATCCGGGCGGCAGGACAACGGCATCGCCGTCGCGCGTGCAGTCTTCCTCCATGAAGACCGTATCCAGGCCCTCAGGCATCGGGGCGCCGGTAAATATCTGCACGGCTTCACCTTGCCTAGCGTCTCGCCCCAGCGGATGCCCGGCGGCAACACGCCCCGTAACCGGCAGACGTGTTTCCGTATCCTGATTTAAATCCGCATGGAATACGGCGTAACCATCGACGGCGCTGTTGTCGTGCGGCGGCACCTGGCGGTCGGATATGACATCCTCGGCAAGTAACCGCCCTGCGGCTTTCGTTATTGCAGCCGTTTCGGTATCGACGACCGTCTCAAGCCTGGCCGCCAACTCCGACATGGCATCTGCATACGGCACCAGCGTATCGCCGAAAGCAAAACAATCATCCTTAAGCTGCGCCATGCCGCCGCTCCGCCGGCAATTCGCAAAACGCCATCACGAAATCCGCGACCGCGCCTACATCATCGAGATCAAGACACGGCACGCCGACATCGAGCGCCGCCGTCGTCGCAACCGCAACAATCGATGGCTCATCCTTGCAGAGCAATGGCTTGCCGATTTCCGGACGGTAAACCTCTATCTTCGGGTGCGGATAGGACTTGAAGCCTTCGATCAGCACCAGATCGACAGGCGACATGCGGGCCAGCATATCCTCGATGCTCGGCTCGGCCTCACCCCGGTTCTCATGCAGCAAGGCCCAGCGCTGGGCGCCGGTAATCACGACTTCATGGGCCCCTGCCGTACGGTGCTCGAACGAATCCTTGCCGGGGCGGTCGATATCGAAATTATGATGTGTATGTTTGATGGTCGATATCTTCAGGCCGCGTTCGATCAACGCGGGAATGACCGCCTTGACCAGTGTCGTCTTGCCGCTGCCGCTCCAGCCTGCGAAACCGAAAATCTTCATACCTGGATACCCTCTGGTTTCTTATCGGATTTTGCTCGTATGTGGTGAATTTTCATCGGCCGTGCAAGGTATTAGCCAACCTTGCGCATTTTACCGCCGCCGGTGTCGGGGCTGCTACCGGATTTTCCGTCACTGTCGGCCGCCCTTTCATCCACAGCGGCAATCTGGCGAATACCGACGATAAGATAATCCGCCCCCGTGACCAGCGTCAGCAGCGCCGCCCCCCAAAGACCGATAACACCGACTTCGGTTGTGCTTAAAGGCCCGAATTCAGGGCCGGCAGGGCCGACCAGCAGAAATCCGAGGGCCAGCATCTGTATGGTCGTTTTCCATTTCGCAAGCGCCGTTACCGGCATCGGCACCCGGACTTCGGCAAGAAACTCGCGCAGTCCCGATACAAGTATCTCGCGGCAAAGAATGACCGCCGCCGGCAGAACGGTAACATCACTGATACGATCGACACCGACCAGAACCAGCAGCACCGAAGCCACCAGCAACTTGTCGGCAATCGGATCCAGAAACCGTCCGAAGGCCGATTGCTGGCCCAGTGCTCGCGCCAGATAGCCGTCGAAAAAGTCCGTGACGCAGGCCAGCGTGTAAAAGGTAAATGCAATCCAGTTGGCGAGCGGGGCTTCGAGGAAAATCAGGGCAACGACAAGCAGCGGGATCGCAACGATCCGCCCTATCGTCAGCATATTCGGTATCTTCGTCAGCATGCCCAAAGCCCCGGGTGTTACGCGTGGACACAAGGCCCCCGTTCCAGCAACCTTTTCTATCAGCTTCCGCCCCAGGTTGAAACCTGCTCCATACCCGGTATTTGCTTTTGCGCATCACGGCTGGAAAGAACCGGCAACACTTCGAACGCGACAATATCATTCCAGTGCGCCATCCATGCGTCGAGCAGTTCCGGCGTTTCAGCCGACATGATCTGCTAACACTGGTGCCGGTCAATCGTTACCCAGCTATCAATGTAGTGTAGTCCGTCGGGGAGCATGCGTCCCTTTTCGGCGAATCTAGCATAGACGGCCTCGGCGCCTGCATCAAAGGTCTCGATGACCATATAGAGCATGGATCAGTCCTCCGGATGGAACCAGTCGTAGATTTTCTTGGCCATGGCGTGGCTGACACCGTCAACGGTCTCGAGATCCTTGATACCGGCGCTGGCGACGGACTGCGCAGCGCCGAAATGATGCAACAGGGCCTTTTTCCGTTTCGCACCTACACCCGGAACCTCGTCCAATATGGATTTATTCACCTGTTTGCCGCGCTTCGCGCGATGTGTGCCAATCGCAAAGCGATGCGCCTCGTCCCGTATACGCTGCAGAAAATACAGAACCGGATCCTTGTAGCCGAGCTGGATCGCCTCGGTCCGGCCCGGCAGGAAGATTTTTTCACGCCCGGCATTCCGGTCAGGCCCCTTGGCGATCGCCGCGAGCGGCACATCCTCGATCCCCAACCGGTCGAAAACATCCTGTGCCGCAGACAGCTGCCCCTTGCCGCCGTCAACGAGCACAAGGTCGGGCCACTGCCCCTTTGTCTTGTCCGGGTCTTCCTTGAGTGCGCGCGAAAAACGCCGTTCCAGCACTTCGCGCATCATATCGTAATCATCCCCCGCAGATGCCCCGCCCGCACCGGCACGGCGTATATTGTATTTGCGGTAGGCGTTTTTCATGAAGCCTTCGGATCCGACGACGATCATCGCGCCGATCGCATTGGTCCCCGAAACATGCGAATTGTCATATACCTCGATCCGCTCCGGCGTACCGTCGAGGTTCAGCACACCTGACAAGCCTTCAAGAAGTTTACGTTGCGACGCGCTTTCCGACATCCGCCGTGCCAGTGCATCGCGGGCATTCGTGACGGCATTGTCGATAACGCGTTTCTTTTCACCACGCGTCGGCACACGGATTTCAACCTTGCGATCCGCGCGCACCCGAAGCGCCTCTTCGACCAGGCCCCGGTTAGGCAGTTTATGCGATGTCAGGATCAGACGCGCCGGCGTTGTACGGGCGTAAAACTGGCCGATAAATGCCTCCATCACTTCTTCGGGTGTATCTTCACGTGCATGGCTCGGGAAATAGGCACGATTCCCGTAACTGCGGGCACCGCGATAAAAGAACACCTGCACGCACGTCTGGCCGCCTTCCTGATGCAGGGCAATGACGTCGGCTTCCTCCAATCCTGCGCTGAAGGCTTCGTGGCGGGACTGCACACGCGTCAGGGCCTGGATGCGATCTCGGTACTGCGCTGCCAGCTCATATTCCTGGTCGTCTGATGCGGCCTGCATGTTCTCAGCCAGCTTGCGCTGGATGCGTTGGCTGTCACCGGTCAGAAATTCGCGTGCCTCGTCGACCAGTCCCTTGTAATCCGTTTTGGAAATCCGCCCGACACAGGGACCGCTGCAACGCTTGATCTGAAACAAGAGGCACGGCCGGGTACGGTTGGCAAAAACATTGTCCGAACACGTTCTCAGCAAAAAGGCGCGCTGCAAAAGCCCCAGCGTGTCATTGACGGCCCATACCGAGGCAAACGGGCCGAAGTACTCTCCCGAACGGTTCCGTGCGCCCCGGTACTTGACGATCTGTGGATAGTCGTGATCCCCGGTAACAAGAATCATCGGAAATGATTTATCGTCACGCAGCAGGATGTTGTATCTGGGCGCATAGCGCTTGATCAGATCCGATTCCAGAAGAAGTGCCTCGGCCTCGGTCTCGGTTTTGACGATTTCCAGATCGACGGTCTGCGCAATCATCCTGCGGATGCGGATCGACTGACGGTTCGGGTTGGCATAACTGGTGACCCGTTTGCGAATATTCTTCGCCTTACCGACATACAGCACATCACCGGCTTCGTTGAGCATGCGGTAGACCCCGGGCGAGGTCGGCAATCCCGGCAACCGCGCCCGTATCACATCCGCCCCCTTATCCGGGGCACCGGTGACGTCACCCTTATCGCCTTCAATTTCTAACGGCTGGTCTTGCATGGTTTTATTTCAACAGTTTAGGGCAATCCGTCAACTCGGGGACGGACAGTCAGGATGACGTTAGGATTAACCATAAACCTATCCACGATTCCTGTGGATAACCATGTTGAAAAAAGCCGGAACCGGGAAAAATCGTTATGAATCAGTAGGGTTTAATTAAAGTGCCTAAAAATTATGCAATCACGTAATGCATTGATATTGCTGTACTTTTTTTTAATTCCCTGGCAGCCGCAAAAGGTTTTCAATACGTACGCCATATGTACGTAACATACCTCAAATTGTGCAAAACATAGGCCGGGTAAAGTCTACCTGGCGTATTTATAGGGAAGTAAACGCTGATATATTAACGATTTATACTTTGCTATTAAATCGTTCGATTTCCACGCCGACACTTTGTGCATTGTCAAAAATATCAAGTTTTTCAACACGTACCCGTGCCGATCGAACGCGGGTATCCGTCAGGCACATCTCGGAAATGGCCTCGGCAATCGTTTCGACAAGCCCGACATGGCCCTGATCGAAGATTTTCTGCACCCCGGACACCAGTTGTTCGTAGCAAACAACATTCGCCAGATCATCATCGAGGCCTTTTTCACTCTCACGCACCGCAAGGTCGAGATTAACCCGTACCCGCTGAGGCTTGTCGTGCTCGTGATCATGCACGCCGATTAGAGCCAGCAATACGAGATCACGGACGAAAACATGGCGAACCCGCTGACGCGCATCGGCAATCTTCAAGGGTTCCAGGACTTCTTTCGGTTCCATGCTCACCTTCCGCTTTCACGTTATTCCCGGGGTGCCGTTTCCGGCGTCTCAAACGCCCAGTTCATATGCTGCCCCGCATCGACAGCGATGATCTGCCCGCTCACCGACGGAGCGTCAAGGAGAAACGCCGCTGCACGGCCCACCTCACCCGGCTGCACGACGTGCGCCAGTGGGGTTTGGCGAGCCTGACGCTCAAAGTCTTCCCCGCTTTGGCGCGAACTCGGCAACACGGGGCCGGGCCCGACCGCATTGACGCGGATACGTGGCGCCATCGCACGCGCCAGCACCTTAGTCTGGTCCCAGAGCGCCATCTTACTGAGCGTATAACTCAGAAAATGGCTACTCGGGTTGAGCACACGTTGATCGACGATATTGACGATCGCCCCCGGCACATCTTCCGGTAATTGCCGGAACAGCGCTTGTGACAAGACATAAGGTGCACGCACATGAACCGCCATGTGCAGATCCCAGAACGTGCGACCATCCGTACCGAGGTCATCGCGCTTGAAAACAGAAGCGTTATTCACAAGCGCGCAAAGACCGCCAAGAGCGGCGGATGCTTCTTGAGTTAGGTTTTGCAAAGCATTTTCATCAGACAAATCAGCCTGAAGTGCAACAGCCCTGCGGCCCGTCGCGCATACATCGGCGGCCAGCCGTTCCGCGTCATCGGCAGATCCGTTGTAGTGGATCGCGACGTCCCAGCCTTCCTGGGCCAGACATTCGACAATTGCCTTGCCGATACGCTTCGCGCCACCCGTTACCAGGACATGCCGCATATTCGATCTTTCTCAGATGGCCGCCAGCAGACGCTCGACACCGTAGGCCTGCGCACCGACATAGCCGATATATATGACGAAAAACAGGAACGCATATTTACGATCCAGCTTCATCCAGCCGAGCAACACCGGCAGAAGCATCAAGGTCGCTATCAGCATCACCCATATGTCGAAGCTGAGCACCTGTCCGGGCACCGGGATCGGCGTCACCAACGAAACAATGCCGCCGACCAGCATCATATTGAAGATATTGGAGCCGACGACATTGCCGATGGCAACGTCCGGATGCCCCCGGTAGGCGGCAACGACGGATGCCGCAAGTTCAGGCAGCGACGTGCCGAAGGCAAACAGGGTCAGACCGATAACTTCCTCGGATACGCCGAACGAACGGGCGATCTCGGAACCGCCGGCAACCAGCATGTCTGCACCGAAGGCCAGGCCGGCAATACCGATAACCGTTGCCGCGATCGCCAGCGGGACGCTCTTCGGCAAGCCTTTTTCAAGTTCTTCCAGCTCTTCCTCATGCTCTTTCATCACGACCGGGTCGGCTTTCTCCCGGAAATAAGAAAACCCCAGGAATGCTGCAAAAACCACAAGCAAGACCAGACCAGCGAGGATACTGAGTTCTCCCTCAAGGCAGAAACCGGTAAAAAGCAGAGAACCGCCCATCAACAGGATAACATCGCGCTTCATTGCATCGGGGCGAACCAGGATCGGCGTGACAAGACAGGACGCCCCCAGAATCAACCAGACATTGGCAATGTTCGAGCCGACGATGTTCCCAAGAGCAAGACCGGTCGAACCGTTGAGTGATGCCTGCAGACTGACCATGAGTTCCGGCGCCGAGGTGCCGAAGGCCACCACAGTCATGCCGATCACCATCGCCGAAATTCCCATCTTCTCGGCCAGGATGACAGCGCCGCGCACCATTGCCTCAGCGGCAATGACGAGGATCACAAAGCCCCCGATAACCTGCAAATACATCATCATTCAGTCAAATCCCCTGTCGAGCCCAACGCTCTGCTAGCGGCTGGAACGCGCTTACAATAGACAAGTAGACATTGCGTTTAAAGGGGACAATCAGACTAGGAACACGATTCAACGGCACCCAGTCCCATTGCTGAAACTCAGGCTCACCATGGTGTTCTAGATTGATCTCATCCGGACTGCCGGTGAAGCCATAAGCGAACCAGCGTTGCGCCTGCCCTTTGTATTTCTTGAACCGTTTACCGAGGATTTCCGGTGGAAAATCATAGACGAGCCAATCGTCATAAGCGCCCAGAAGTGAAACCGAGAGAATGCCCGTTTCCTCAAATAATTCACGCCGGGCTGCTGCTTCGGGGTCTTCACCCTTGTCCAGACCGCCCTGCGGCATCTGCCACGCATAATCTTCCTCTGGTTTCAGTTCGACACGGCAGCCGACAAAGACATCGCCCTTGGCGTTGAAGACCGCGGCACCGGCACACGGACGATAACCGTACGGCAAGTCATCATAAGCATTCATAAAAACGGTTCCGGGTTCACTCGGCAGGGGGAATATTGGCGATTGCAGAGACCGGCACTAGAACGACCCCCTTGTCCTTTATCGTCGCATACCAGTCGAGAATACTTTTGATCGTTACAGGATACGGGCGTGCGGTCGCCAGAACGCTCCCCCGTTCCTTGGCAATGCTCTCCAACCGGTCGAGGTTTGTCCTGATTTGCTGAATACGCGGGACATCGTCGATATAAATTTCGCTTTCCGCATTGACCAGCTTCAGCTCCTTGGCGACCGGCATGGCGTCATTCCGGCTACGGTTTCCTCCGATGACAAACATTACCCCTCGTTCCCCGATATTGGCGAACAACTGACGCATCTGGGTTTCCGCTTTCATAAAGCGCGAGCCCATATATGTCACCAAACCAACGTATCCCGCAGCACTGGCCATAACGTTGTCCAAACGGCGTTGATTCTCGGCAAGCTGGATGCGTGTATCCAGCGCAAGAGGCCCCGCATCTTCTAGCGGAAAATCGTCGCTTTCCATCGGTAGTGAAATGAACACCTCATGCCCCGCCAACCGTGAGCGAAAGACCCAGTCGTTCAAATCCCGGCCGTAAGGGCTCAACACCATGCTTACTTCCGCAGGCAGTTTGTTGATCGCGCCCAATGACGCCTGCCGACTGAGGCCTATACCTTCAATCATAAGCGCTATTTTCGGCTCGGCGATGCCGGGATCGGAAGGGCGTGCGTAAACCTGCCACGGTACGGCGCCGGCATTGCTGATTTTCGGCAGTTCGCCAATGCCGTCCTTTTCCTCGAGCAGGCCCCGCACCGGCGCCCCTGAAAGAGCCTGGCTCTGATCGGCAGCCGTCGGCTGATCAGCGATTTTAGCCATAGCCGATCCCGCAACAGCCGGCACCACAAGTCCGCCCCCCGTTGAGCTCGTCCCACCGAGCGCGTTAAGATTATTCAATGAATTGAGCCCGCCTACCGGGGCAGCTCCCGTTCCAGCCGGCGCGAACGCCATGCCTTCGGTTTGCGTAGGCGACGGGTTGGCGGCTGGCGGCGGCGCCTCGGCAGAAGCCGTTGTTGAAGTCGATTCGCTTCCTGCTGCGGCATTTATGGGTGCCGTGGCGGGGCTTCCCGCCAGATTGTTCAGACTGCCAACGCCGCCGGCATTCAGGCTGCCGGGTGGTGCCGGCATCGCCATTTCCACACTGCCGGGGGCGCTTTCCGGCGCTTTCGCTTCCACTGCAGGGTCGGAAAAGAACCACCATCCGACACCGCCAAGGATACTGATCAGAAGAACACCAAATCCGACAGCGGCGAAAATGATGGCCTTCTTCTTGTCGGAAGCTTCATCTTCGTATTCATCGTCGTCATATTCGTCGTCGTCGTATTCGTCGTCGTCGTCGTATTCGTCGTCGTGATCGTCATGGCCATCGAACGGATTGACCACCGTATCGTCGCTACCGACCATCTCCTCTTCGTGCTCGTCCTCATCGGCGATGGGGGCCTGGCTCCTGACGGGTGTTTCTGCTTCGGGCTCATCATCGTCATGTTCTTCGTCATCTAAATCATCGGCTTCGCGAGATGCAGACGCACCCAAGGCTTCCTCGAGTTCATCGTCGAAGCCCTCTTCGAGTTCCTCAACATCGAAGTCGTCCTCGTCGAAGTCCTCGTCTTCGTCTTTCTTCTTTCCGAATATTTTCGGGAACTTCAAGCCGTCCTCCAAAAAGGCAGCGGCCAGCGTCACACGCCGGCCGCACCCCTGTCATTCAGGTTCGTTTTTCCAAAATGCCGTCATTTTGCCGAAGCATTCTGTGACATGATAGCCAGCCCCCGGATCAGATCGAGTGCCCGAGATAGCTGGTAATCCTGCGCTTCGGGATTTTTCTCCTCGGTCTTAGCCTCACCCTCGGGCGCCGCTTTTTCGGACTCCGCATCCTCTTTCTTGTTCTTGTCGAGGTCGAGGGCACCGCGCAGATCCGCTTCGCTGCGACGAGGCCGATTGTTTGCAATTTCTTCGAACTTCGCCTGCTTGACTTCGATATCCGGTTCCACACCCTTTGCCTGGATCGACCGTCCCGAAGGCGTGTAGTAGCGAGCCGTGGTCAGCCGCATGGCGCCATTCCCTGACAATGGCATAATCGTCTGCACGGACCCCTTACCAAATGATTTGGTGCCGAGCAGCACAGCGCGGCGATGATCCTGCAACGCGCCTGCAACAATTTCGGATGCAGACGCCGAGCCGCCGTTGATCAGCACGACAACCGGCAGACCATCGGCCAAATCACCTTCGCGCGCATTGAAGCGTTGCGTATCTTCCGGTTTGCGCGAACGCGTGGAAACGATTTCCCCACGGTCGAGAAACGCGTCGGAAACGGCAATTGCCTGATCCAGAAGTCCGCCGGGATTATTGCGGAGATCAAGAACATAACCCTGAATATCCTTGCCGATTTCGTCCTTCAGCTTCTTGATGGCGCGATCCAATCCCTTGTCGGTCTGTTCGTTGAAGGACGTGATGCGGACATAGCCAACCTTACCCTCGACACGCGAGCGAACGGACGTAATCTTGATGATCGAGCGGGTGATCGTCACATCGAACGGCTCGCGGCCTTCACGTGCAACGGACAGGCGTATATCGCTGCCGACCTTGCCACGCATTTTGTCGACGGCCTGCGCCAGGGTCAGACCTTGCACGGATTCCCCGTCGAGATGCGTGATGATGTCGCCCGATTCAATCCCGGCACGGTACGCCGGGGTATCGTCGATCGGTGAAATCACTTTTACGAAACCGGCTTCCATCGTCACCTGAATCCCCAAACCGCCGAATTCACCGCGCGTGTTAACCTGCATTTCCTTGAAGCTTTTGGCGTTGAGGAAACTGGAATGCGGATCGAGGGCGGCCAACATGCCGGTAATCGCGGCTTCGATCATTTCTTCTTCGCTCGGCGGCTCCACATACTCGGCGCGGACCCGTTCGAAGACATCGCCGAACAAAGCCAGGAGCCTATACGTCTCTTCGTCATTTTTCTTTGCATCGACGGCAAGTGCCGGCACCGACCAGGCAAGTACGCCAAGAGCAAGAGCTGTCGCACCAAGCTTGGCAATCATCCGATTTTTCATCCGTTTACCTCATTTTTGCGCGCCGCCAACCACGGCTTGGGGTTTATCGGTTGGCCGTCACGACGTAACTCTACATATAATACTGGCTGGCCGCTCTCGCTCTGCTCCATGACGCCGACAGGTTCTCCGGCCAGTACCTTTTGCCCCTGTTCGACATCGATCCGGGTCATCCCGGCGAGCAGACTATGATATCCTTCGCCATGTTCGATGATCAAGAGAAGCCCATAGCCCCTGAACTTTCCAGCGTAAACGACCGTCCCGTCATAGGTCGCCGTGACCTGGGCACCGGGCGGCGTGGCAATGGTCAGCCCTTTCCTGGACAATCCGCCATCGGTTTTTTCCCCGTAATGCCCCGATATTTTGCCGGAAACAGGTAAACCGAGAGTTCCGCGCGCCTTGCTGATCGGTCGCAGCGGCGGCACAGCAGCATAGGCAGGATCATTTTTGGAAACAGGCGGCGGTGATTTTTTCACCTTTTTACGTTCCTGTTCGATCCCTTTCAGGAGTTCTCTCAAGGTCTTCGCCTTTCCGGCAAGTTCGGCGATTCGCTTCTCCGCTTCGAGCGCTTGTTTGTCGGCACGACGTTTCAGAACCTTTTTACGCGACATCAGCGCCCCCAGGCGGCGGCGTTCGCGGTCGAGCAGAACCGATGTTTCCTTTAGCGCCGTCTCGCGTGACGCAATTTCCGTTCGCGCCTTGACCAGAAAATCCAGTTCATCACGAAGCTCGGTGGCCTGATGATCGATTTCGCGAACAGCCGTGCGAAGCAGTATCGCGGTGCGCACCGTGTCCGCCGGCTTCACAGGCTGCGCAATCAAAGCCTCGGGAGGGAATTGCGCGATGCGCTGCATGGCAGCCAGAACCCGGCCGAATTTTGCCCGGCCTTCACGCAGGTCTGTCGTCTTGCGTTCCAGCAGCCGTTCCAGCGCCTGAAGGCGGGTTTGCAGTGCCGCCACCTGCGTTTCATGGCGTTGCACGGCACGTGCCGTCGTCACCATTTCATTTTGCAGATTGGTAATGTCACGCGCCATGATTTCGGCACGTGCGCGAGCCTGCTCGGCAGCTGTCTTTTCCTGGCCGATCTTCTTTTCGATCTGTTTCAGATTTTGGCTGGCGCCGACGGCAGTTTCCTGCGCCATGCTCGAAGCCGGCACAAACCAAAAGCAAAGCAAGGCCGCCCCCAGCATAGTTGCCGGATTTCTGGCAATTTTTAAGAGGTGGTTATTCGGCCGCTGCGCTATCAGCAGAATTCTCCTCGATCAGGCATCTTCCCGTCATTTCATCGGGCTGCGGCAATTCCAGCAGCCTGAGCAACGTCGGCGCTACATCCGACAAGCGGCCTTCATGCAATCCGTCCACATATGCCGGCGCATTGACCATGATAAACGGCACCAGGTTAAGAGTATGTTGTGTATGCGCGCCGCCATCGGCTTCACGCATCTGCTCCACATTGCCGTGATCCGCCGTCACCAGCATTACGCCGCCGGCCTCATGGATCGCTTTTTCCAGCCTGCCCAGAGATGCATCGAGGGTTTCCACCGCCTTGATCGCCGCATCGAGATCGCCCGTATGCCCGACCATGTCGCCATTGGCGAAGTTGACGATGATAAGATCGAATGTGCCGCCCGTGATTGCGTCCACCAGGCGATCGGTGACTTCCGGGGCCGACATCTCGGGCTGAAGGTCATAGGTCGCGACCTTCGGAGACGGCACCAGAATGCGCTCCTCGCCCGGAAACACTTCTTCGCGTCCGCCGTTCAGGAAAAACGTCACATGTGCGTATTTTTCGGTCTCGGCAATTCTCAGCTGGCGCTGACCGGTTTCCGACACGACCTCGCCCAGTATCTTGGTGAGCTGTGTCGGCGGAAAAATCGCCGTCATGTATGCCGCATGCTTCGATGAATACTCGACCATGCCGAGCGCAGCCGCGAAATCGATCTTCCGCGGACGCGCGAAGCCATCGAATTCCGGGGCCAGCAGCGCCGCGAGAATTTCACGTGCACGGTCGGCGCGGAAATTGGCCATCATGATGCCGTCCCCGTCTTTCATACCGGCATAATCGCCAATCGGCGCCGGCAGGACGAATTCATCCGTCAGATCCGCTGCGTAGGCGGCATCGACGACGGCCTCGGCCGTTGGTTGAGACGTCCCCGCCGCATCCGTCATGCAGGCATAGGATTGAGCGACCCGCTCCCAGCGGTTATCGCGGTCGAGCGCATAATAACGCCCGCAAACCGTGGCAATCCGGCAATCCGCAAGACCTTCGATATCCGCTGCAAACTGGGCGAGATGACTTTTCGCCGCTTTCGGCGGTGTATCGCGGCCATCGAGAAAGGCATGCACGCGGACCGGAATCTCCGCATCCGACATGATCTTGGCGATGGCCGCCATGTGTTTTTGATGCGAATGCACCCCGCCCGGCGACAGCAGGCCCAGCAAATGGCAGACGCCGCCGCTTTCCTTGAGCGCCGCGATATAATCGCGCATCGCCGGCGCATCCTTCAGTGTATCGTCGTGGACCGCCTTGTCGATCTTCGGCAATTCCTGCATGACCACACGGCCGGCGCCCAGGTTCATGTGCCCAACCTCCGAATTGCCCATCTGCCCTTCAGGCAAGCCGACTTCCAAGGCGGACGCGTTGAGCCGCGATCGGGGATATTTCGCGCACATCGCATCCCAAGTAGGGGTATTGGCCAGCGAAATAGCGTTATCCGCCGCCGGTTCACGCTCCCCCCAGCCGTCGAGAATGCACAACACAACGGGTTTGGGAGGTGATGATGTGGTCTTCGCGCTCATGGTCTTAGCAAATCCTGTCTTCAGCGGCAGTATAGCTCATCGTTGAATGTACATATATATAAGTCGCAGGCTCTCAACCGCCATCGGCGACGAAACCGGCGGCTTCGATCCCCGCCTTTGCAGCAGCTTCGTCATTGTTCGAATTGTCGCCGGTAATGCCGGTGGCGCCGATGATCTTGCCGTTTCCGTCCTTGATCAGCACACCACCCGGTACCGGCACCAGAGAGCCCCCGGCAAGCTCGTTCATGGCCTGGATAAAAAACGGCTCGCTCTTCGCCCGTTCGAACAAGGCGCGCGAACCCAATCCCATGGCCAGCGCACCGTTTGCCTTGCCGGTGGCAATTTCGGGTCGCATGTTCGAAGCACCATCCTCGCGCTCAAGCGCCTTGAGGTTCCCCGCTGCATCGAGCACCGCCACGGTCAGGGGGTTGAGATTCAGCTTGCGGCCTTCCGCGCGTGCGCCGGCAATGATTTCCCGGGCCTTGTCGAGGGTCAGTTCGGCCATAACTTCTCTCCTGTGGCAGCTCTGGTTTATTTGCCGCGGACACTATCATCCGGACCCGGAGGGTTAAAGTCGAAGATCACCCTCAATCGCGATGATACGGATGACCGGCGAGAATCGACTGGGCGCGGTAAACCTGTTCCGCCAGCATGGCACGGACCAGCATATGCGGCCATGTCTGCGGGCCGAACCCGAGCAGCAGATCGGCGCTTTGGCGCAGTTCGTCCTGAAGCCCGTCGGCGCCGCCGATGATGAATGCAACGTCGCGGCCTGTGTCCCTGAGATCGCCGATCTTTTCGGCGAATTTCCGGCTGGCGAGCGCCTTGCCCCGCTCGTCGAGCGCAATCAGAAAGCTGCCGTCGGGTATTTTTTCGGAAATCAGTTCGGCTTCGCGCGCCTTCAGTTCGTCGCCCGCAAGGGGGCGCTTCTCCTCAACCTCGATCAGGTCCAAGGCCGGCCGAAGCCGCTTCAGATATAAGTTGAAAAGTTCCTGCTCCGGGCCGCGCCTGGCGCGCCCGACCGCGATCAGTGTCAACCGCACGTCGACATCCTTGTTTGAGCGGCGGACATGCCGCCCCGCTGTTTATCCGCCCGTATACCCCCCGGACCGCTATCCGGTCCGGACGAAAACGTCTCTCAGGCCACTGTCCCGGCAGCAGGTTGCTGTACCGCAGCACCGGAACCGGCAACCACATCGGGCACCGACCACAGTTTTTCCAGGCCGTAGAAATCACGCACCTCGGGCCGGAACAAGTGAACCAGCACATCGCCGGCATCGATCAACACCCAGTCACTTTGACCGGCGCCTTCGACAGCGACGTCCTTTATGCCTGATTCCTTGATTTTCTGACAGAGGTGATCGGCCATGGCGCCGACTTGTCGGCTGGATTGACCGGAGGCAATGACCATGTAATCAGCGATCTGGGTCTTGCCGGCGAGTTCGATAACGACGACGTCCTGCGCCTTGTCATCATCGAGAGATGTTTCCACCAACGTCCGGAGAGCGTCCCCAGACGGGCGAAGCTTGCGTTTGCTTGGTATAGTTATGGTCCTTTCCACCAGGTTTCATATCTACGCCCCTTATCTCGGACGGGGCGTGCCCAATTAACGGCTTGGGCGGATCAAAATCCGCCTTCAGCCCGGATCCGGCTGGCCGATAATGGGTTTTCACGAATTCTAAGAAATACCCAAGCCGGCAATTCCGCATCCACCAGACGCTTTGCCGCTTCTTGGGGCCACCGGTCCCGCGCAAAACGTCGGGCTGCTACACTAGATGTAGCCCTTAAAGAGTATCCCGGACGGCCAAATACTGCAACTGGGACAATGCGAAAAATTCGTGACCAGCTCCGCCAGTGGTGAATCTGCAACAGATTGTCCGCGCCCATCAGCCAGACGAAGCGGTGCTGTCCCTGGATATCCGTCAACTGTGCCAGCGTGTCGGCCGTGTATCGGGTGCCGAGCCTCGCTTCGGCATCGCTGACATGAATACGGGGATTGGCGGCGGCAACCTTTTCGGCAGCCGCCATGCGCTTTTCGAACGCGGCCATGCCGTCGGCGGATTTCAGCGGGTTCTGCGGCGAGACCAGCCACCACACCTCGTCCAGGCCGAGAAGCTTCAGCGCTTGTTCACTTATATATAAGTGTCCGTCGTGGGCCGGGTTGAAAGACCCCCCTAAAAGACCGACGCGGCGATAATCAGAAGGCAGAACCGTTTACTCCGCCGCCGACTTGCTGGCTTCGGCCTTCGGCATCTCACCCAGAATGATATAGGCCAGCGCGGCGACGACCTGTTCCGGTTCGCGCGCCACACCGTTGGCAGCGCCGTCGACTTCCTTCAAGGCGTGATCGTGCTCCGCCGGGTGCAACGTGATGTACGGGATATCCAGCGCCGCCGCATAGCCGGCATCGAAGGCGGCATTCCACTGCTTGTATTTCTCGCCAAAGCGGATGATCGCGATATCGGCGTTCTTCAGCAGCGTCTGCGTGCGGATCGCGTTCAGTTGTGCGCCCTTGCGGTCGTGCCAGAACTTGTCGCTTTCCGCACCGAACACGGCAACACCGCAGTCGTCGGAATCCTCGTGCACCGTCACCGGCGACACCAACTCGACCGGCAGCCCGGCAGCCTTGACGCCGTCCGCGATGCGCTCGCGCCAGTCGGAATGGATTTCGCCGGAAAGATAGACAGTCCAGATGTCGCTCATGGTGTTCTCCTTTTTTATTTTCCCGCCCGTCCTTCGAGACGGGCTTCGCCCTCCTCAGGACGAGGTTATCTTTTATCCCTCATCTTGAGGAGCCGCTCTCGCGGCGTCTCGAAAGATGAAACCCGGTCACGGCCGCGTCTGTCCGGTGCCGCGCACCTTGTATTTCATGGACGTGAGCTGTTCGACGCCGACCGGGCCGCGCGCATGCAGCTTGCCGGTCGAGATGCCGATTTCCGCGCCCATGCCGAACTCGCCGCCGTCGGCGAACTGGGTCGAGGCATTCCACATGACGATGGCGCTGTCGACGTTGTTCAGGAAGGTTTCCGCCGCCTGGGCGTCGTTCGTGACGATCGCCTCGGTATGCGCCGAGCCGTGATCGCGGATGAATTTGACCGCGTCGCCGACACCGTCGACCAGTTTCACGGCAATGATGCTGTCGAGGTATTCCGTGTCCCAGTCGTCGTCCGACGCCTTGGCGATACGCGCATCCAGATTGCAGCTATCCGCGTCGCCGCGCACTTCGCATCCGGCATCGACAAGACCGTCGACAATATCCGTCAGCAGGTCCGGAGCGACCGCCCGGTCGATCAGCAGGTTTTCCGTCGCGCCGCAAATACCGGTCCGGCGCATCTTGGCATTCACCACGATGTCGCGCGCCATTTTCGGGTCGGCGGCGGCATGCACATAGGTATGGCAGATGCCTTCCAGATGCTTGAACAGCGGCACCTTGCTCTCGTCCGAGACCCGCTGGATCAGCGACTTGCCACCGCGCGGCACGATGACGTCGATATAGTCCGTCATGCGCAGCATCTCGCCGACGGCGGCGCGGTCCGTGGTCGGCACCAGTTGAATGGCGTGTTCCGGCAGACCGGCGGCGACCAGCCCTTCGCTCAGGCTTTCCATGATCGCGTGGCTCGAATGATAGCTTTCAGAGCCGCCGCGCAGGATTGCCGCGTTGCCGGCCTTGAGGCACAGCCCGCCCGCATCCGCCGTAACGTTGGGGCGGCTTTCGTAGATCACGCCGATCACACCGAGCGGCACACGCACACGTTCGATATGCAAGCCGTTGGGACGGTCCCAGGCGCTTTCGATAGCGCCGACCGGGTCGTTCAGTTCGGCAATCGCTTCCAGCCCCTTGGCGACACCATCGATGCGGTCCTCGCTCAGTAATAGACGGTCGAGCATGGCACCCGACAGCCCCTTGTCCTCGCCCGCTTTGATGTCCTTCGCGTTCTCGGAAAGAATATGGTTGGCGCGGCGGCGCAGACTGGCCGCCATTTCCTTGAGCGCCGTGTTCTTGGCATCGGTTGGCGTAACAGCAAGCACGCTCGCGGCTTCCCTGGCATTCTCGCCGATGTCACGCATCAATGCTGCAATATTCGCCTGTCCGTCCATCGTCTTGTCCTCAAATCAGGACGAGATCATCGCGGTGGATCATCTCGTCACGGCCACGATAGCCCAAAATCTCTTCGATTTCACCGGTCTTGTGTCCGGCGATGTGCGCCGCCTCGTCATGGTGATAGGCGACCAGTCCGCGCGCAACTTGGCGACCGTCCGGATCGATCACAGCCACGGCATCACCCCGTTCAAACTTGCCTTCGATCCGCTTGACGCCTGCGGGCAACAGACTCTTGCCGCTCTTGAGGGCCTTCAGGGCACCGCTATCGACATGCAGCTTGCCGGTGGGTTTGAGCGATCCGGCGATCCATTCCTTGCGCGCCGTCCTCGGGTTGGCGTCCGGGATGAACACCGTACAGCGCGCGCCGTCCCGAATCCGCTGCAAAGGATTGAAGCCCTTGCCCAGCGTGATCATCGCCGTGGTTCCGGCCCCGGTGGCGATCTTCGCGGCGGCGATCTTGGTCACCATGCCGCCGCGCGAATCCCCCGATAGCTGAACACCGGCCATCTTCTCGATCTCGGATGTGATCTGGCCATGCACTTCAGGCACGAACACCGCCTGGGGGTCGACCTGCGGGTTGGCCGTATAAAGCCCGTCGATATCCGACAGCATGATCAGCAGATCGGCGGAAATCATCGACGCCACGCGTGCCGCCAGCCGGTCGTTGTCGCCGAAGCGGATTTCATCGGTCGCCACGGTATCGTTTTCGTTGATCAGCGGCACCGCGCCGAGACGCAAAAGCTCGGTCAGGGTATTGCGGGCATTGATATAACGGCGCCGGTTTTCGGAGTCGTCCAGCGTGAGGAGAACCTGCGCGACGGTCAGATCATGTTTTCCGAGAACGTCCTGATAGGCATGCGCGAGTCGCACCATCCCGGTCGCCGCCGACGCCTGCTGCTCCGGCAGCATCAGCTTACCTGTCGGCAATCCCAGATACCGCCGCCCGACCGCAATGGCGCCCGACGAGACAATGGCGATCTCCCGGCCATCGGCGCGGAGAGCGGCAATATCTTCGGCCAGGGTTTCCAGCCAGCGTTTGTGCACGTGACCGGTATCCGGGTCGACAAGAAGCTGCGAGCCGATCTTGATAACGATGCGCTTGGCGTTTTCGATGGCGCTCATGGCTGATAGCCCTCGTCCACCTCGTCGCTTTCTTCCGCTGCTTCACGTGCCCGGTCGGAGAGTATCTCGCGTTCCAGTTCGAACGTCAGTTCCCGCACACCCATCCCGGCGACGCCGGAAATCGCATGCACGGTCTTGCCACAGGCCTCTTCGAGTTCCTTGCGGCGTGCGTCGATGGTTTCCGTATCCAGCGCATCGATCTTGTTGAGCGCGACGATTTCGGTCTTGTCCACCAGACCACCGCCATAGGCTTCCAGTTCGCCGCGAACGGTATGGTACGCATCGGCAACGTCATCCTGCGTACCGTCAACCAGGTGCAACAGGACCCGGCAGCGTTCCACATGGCCCAGGAAACGGGTGCCCAGACCGGCGCCTTCACTGGCACCTTCGATGAGACCGGGAATGTCGGCCAGCACGAAGGTCCGGTCCTCAACCGCGACGACGCCGAGATTCGGGTGCAGCGTCGTAAACGGATAATCGGCGATCTTAGGGTGTGCGCGGGTGCAGGCAGCCAAAAACGTCGACTTGCCGGCGTTGGGCAGGCCGATCAGGCCGGCATCGGCGATCAGCTTGAGGCGCAGCCAGACCCAGCGCTCCTCGCCCTCCAGCCCCGGATTGGCGCGGCGGGGCGCCTGATTGGTCGACGACTTGAAATGCGTGTTACCGAAACCGCCGTTACCGCCCTTCAGGAACACAATCTTCTGTCCCGGCCGGGTAATGTCGGCCAGCAGGGTTTCCTTGTCCACGTCGAAAATCTGCGTGCCGGGCGGCACCTTGATAACCAGCGGCTTGCCGTTCGCACCAAACCGGTTCTTACCCATACCATCGGTGCCACGTGCCGCCTTGAAATGCTGCTTGTAGCGGAAATCGATCAGGGTGTTGAGATCGGACGCGCACTCGAACACGACACTGCCGCCGCGTCCGCCGTCGCCGCCGTCAGGGCCGCCGTATTCGACATATTTCTCGCGGCGGAAACTGACGCAGCCGTTGCCGCCATCGCCGCTTTTCAGAAATATCTTGGCTTCGTCGAGAAACTTCATCGTTTCGATCCGCATCCGGCCCGTTAGGCCCGTCTGCGATTCCTTATATATATGACGCCCGGTTTCGCAGGCGTCGGGTCATAAAAAAAAAACGAGGGAATGGTCAGGCCATTCCCTCGCTTAAACCTTCAACGCTGGCAAGCGAGGCTTAGCTCGCCGGCGGCAGCACCGACACGACGGTCTTGCCGCCGGTCGTTTTCTTGAACTTCACTTCGCCTTCGGCGGTCGCAAAGATCGTATGATCGCGCCCGATGCCGACGCCGTCACCCGGGTGAACCTTGGTGCCGCGCTGACGAATGATGATATTGCCGGGGATCACGACCTGACCGCCGAATTTCTTGACGCCGAGACGGCGACCGGCTGAGTCGCGACCGTTGCGGGAACTACCGCCTGCTTTTTTATGTGCCATAAGGTCTTACTCCTCGGATTTCTTGGCTGCGGCCTTCTTGGCCGCAGGCTTCTTGGCGGCGGCTTTCTTTGCAGCCGGCTTCTTCGCAGCAGCTTCTTTCTTTGCTGCCGGCTTCTTGGCCGGCGCTTTTTTCGCCGTTTCTGTCTTGGCTTCCTTGGCAGGTGCCTCAGCCGCGTCGTCGGCCTTCTTCGCTGGCGCCGCCTTGGCAGCCGTTTTCGGCTTCGTGCCGGTCGGGCTCACTTCGACGATGCGCAGCACCGTCTGGTCCTGACGATGACCTTTTTTACGGCGATGGTTCTGTCGGCGCTGCTTTTTGAAGACGATGACTTTATCGCCGCGCGACTGCTCCAGCACTTCCGCGAACACGGCGGCTTTCTCGACAGTGGGCGCACCCACGGTCGGCGCTTTGCCTTCTTCGCCGAGCATCAGCACTTCGCCGACCTCGATTACATCACCGACTTCACCAGCCAGTTTCTCGACGGCCAGTTTGTCGTCTTTGGCAACCCGGTATTGTTTGCCACCGCTTTTTACTACTGCGAACATGATCGCCTCTAAAATCACAAGTCGAAGGGGCCTGAGGGCACCTCGCCCACGGCCTCGCTCGGAAGGGCGGCAATATACTTGCATAAGACCCATTGTCAATGGCGGAAACTCAGGTTTTCAGGGCTTTTTTGATGCCGTCTTATATATAGGGCACAAAGCCTGAAAATTCGCCGATTGTTGCCTTGCCCGAAGCGGGCCGATTGTCTACATTCCGCGCTCCCCGGCGTGGCCATCGGCCATGCCCACGCGTGCGGAGAGATGCCGGAGTGGTCGAACGGGGCGGTCTCGAAAACCGTTGTGCGCTTTGCGTACCCAGGGTTCGAATCCCTGTCTCTCCGCCATTCCTTAACTTATTGATATCATTCAATAAAATGAGATTTAGAGACCGCCTATTCCGGCCAGGAAGTCCGGGCTTTCCGGCTGGTACCGGCTGCGGGCAGTGTCAGAGTAAACCGACTTGAGGTCGGCAAATCCGGACTTTAGCCTCTGCGGATAAAGAATCCATTCCGCTATTTCAACTCGTCGCCCGAGATCATCCGCCTGGCGGTAATGATGTACATCCGTTATCCACTATCGCTACGGCAAGTCGAGGACATCCTATTCGAACGCGGTATCGACATTTGTCATGAAACTGTCCGGTTTTGGTGGAACCGGTTCGGTCCAATGTTCGCAGCCGAGTTGCGGAAGCGCCGGGTTCATTGTCATTCGTATTCGAATTGGCGCTGGCATCTGGATGAGGTGTTCGTGCGGATCAAGGGAGAGACGCACTATCTATGGCGTGCCGTGGATCACGAAGGTGAAGTGCTCGAGGTTTTCGCTACGAAACGGCGGGATCGAAAGGCCGCGCTCAGGTTTCTGAAGCGAGCAATGAAGCGGTACGGTCTTCCAAAGATGATTGTCACGGACCGGCTTCGGTCATACAGGGCAGCGATGAATGCAATCGGGAATACTACCAAACAGGAGTGCGGTCGGCGGCTCAACAATCGAGCCGAAAATTCGCATCAGCCGTTTCGACGATGTGAGGGTGCGATGTCGAAGTTTCGGGACGTGAAGACATTAAAAAAAATTCGCATCAGCCCAAGCTTCAATCCATAACCATTTCAATCTCGAACGTCATCTCAACCACCGCGACATTTTCAAACAAGACCGAGCTGCGGCCCTGACCGAATGGCGTCAGCTTGCGGCATAAACACAGAGAGCGACCGCCTTTAGCAGCGCGCCCGTTTTAGTCTGACAATGCCGTTGCATATGCGAGTTTGGCTGCGGCCAAATCCTCTATCGCGGAACCGACGCTCTTGAACATGGTGATTTGCTCCGCGCACGTGCGACCGCGATCCCCCGTGCGGCACATGTCGGACAATACCCCCTTTATCTGCGATTCCTTCAGCACGCCTGCCGACATCGGGATCGTAATATCGCCGCCCTCGACAAGTGCGTGGGGGGTGTCGATATACACATCCGCCCGCCGCACTGCGTCATCGTCCGATTCCCTCATCTCCGGCGTGAAACTGCCGATCAGGTCGAGGTGCTGTCCGGATTTCAACCAATCCCCTTTGACGATCGGTTCGCGAGACAATGTCGCACAACTGATGATATCGGCACGTTTTACACCGGCTTCCAATTCCGAAACCGCTTCCGCGTCGAAACCGTCATTTTGAAGATCCTGAACCAAGGCTGCCGCCTTGTCGAAATTTCGATTGAACACCATCACGCGTTCGATCGGCAGCGCCGCCTTGAACGCCGCCGGTACGTTGCGGGCGACCCGGCCTGCACCCACGACGAGAAGCGTCCGGCTGTCGGGACGCGCCAGGCGCTTCGCCGCCAAAGCTGAAGCAGCCGCCGTTCGGCGTGCGGTGAGCTCTCCGCCGTCTACGATCATCAAGTGCTGTCCGGTTTTTCTGTCAAAAAGCACGTAACTGGACGATATGGCGGCAAGGCTACGGTGGTTATTGCCCGGAACGACATTAACCAGTTTTACGCCGCCAAAGCCGTCACGTTGCCAAGCTGGCATCAGCAACAGCACCGAATCCGGCTCGTCCTTGTTCTCGAGAAAGTGATGATGACGCAACGGCGCATCGTACTCCGACATGAATCCCTCTTCCAACGCGGCAATCAGGCTGGCATATGGAAGCGCATTTCGTGTGTGTTCGAGATCGAGCACCTTCATCGTCTATTCTCCATCAAACGCTGATCAACCATTCGGCTTCAGCCGAAACATTTGCTATTTCCGGGGTTTTCCCCGCCACAAGATCAGCAACAACCCGCCCTGCACCAGCCGCCATGGTCCAGCCAAGTTGTCCATGACCGGCATTGACCCAAAGATTGTCATAACCCTTTACGGCGCCGAGGAACGGCGGCCCCTGCGGCGTGGATGGACGACTGCCCGCCCAGTACTGGCCATCACCGATGTCGATCGCGCTGCCGAATGTCCGCTTTGCATACGCGTCGAGAACATCGCAACGGCCAGGCACCATTCGTGAGCGCCCACGGTCGAACTCCGCCATCCCTGTTATGCGCAACCGCTGCCCGAAGCGGGATACGGCGACGAGTTCGGTTTCGTCGATAAACGGCCGGTCCGGCAATCGCTTCGGATCCCGTACCGGGTACGTCGCGGAATACCCTTTGACGGGATAAATCCGGGTGTTCACACCTAGTGTCCGCAGCAGCCGTCGCGCCCCCGTTCCCAAGGCGACCGCAACACCGTCACACGAAACTAAGCCTTCCTGCGTCGTGACGGACTCGACAGCACCATTCCGGATATTGAACCCCGAGACGTGTTGACCGAACCTGAATGTGACATTGCCACGTTGAACCAACCTCCGCGCCAACTCTTGGGCGAACATGTAACAGTCGCCGCTAGAATCGACCGACGAGTAAAACCCGCCGGCGATTCCATCGCCGAGATACGACAATGCCGGTTCCATTCGCCCGATATCCGCGGCAGAAAGCGTACGGAATTGACTGCTATCCGGACCGTCCTCGGAAACGGAAACATGTTCCTCGAAACGAGCAGTATCGCGAAAGATGTAGAAAACGCCTTCATGTTGCTGGTGGTAATCGATTGCCAGTTCCGCATCCAAACCACGAAGCAGTTCGCGACTGTAGAGACTGAGGCGCCTCATGCGCTCGGAGTTGCGGTGTTGTGCTGCGCCGCTGCAATTCCCAAGGAAGGCGGCGCCCCACTGAACCAAATTCCAGTCGGGGATCGCCGCCACCTTCACCGCCGGATCACGACCGAGCAAAGCATTCAGCATCAGCCGGGGTGTTTCGGGGCCCGCCCACGCCTTCGCGTGACCGACGGCGATAATACCGGCGTTGCCGTAACTGCAGCCATTAGCCGGCGCCGACGCCTCGTCAACGATCGTGACGCGATATCCTTTTTCGGAGAGATTGTAGGCCGTCAACAGGCCCACAATCCCGGCACCGAGCACAACGAACACAGTTCAAGCTTTCCAGGCAAATTGAAGGAAACGGAACTCGAAGCGACGGACTAATCACCCCAGACGTCGCGATAAACGCGAAGCCAGTTTTCACCGAGAATCTTACGAACGTCCGTCTCAGAATAGCCGCGCTCAAGCAGACGCGCGGTCAGAGCAGACAACGTGCGCGGCGTTTCAATACCTTCCGGGTAATAGTGCGGCGGCGGCGGATAAGCATCCGAGCGCCACCGGCCCGCGGCGATGGTCTTGTCGTATTTCGCTTTGGCCGTGACGGGATCGACGACAGGATCCTGACCGGTGTAATAATCGATGCCGAGTGCAACATGGTCGATGCCCGCGACTTCGGCCGTGTGATCGATATGTGCGATGAACTGATCAAGGGTCGGCCGCGGCGAGTCGGAAACGAATGCCGGGAAACCGACGATACCGACGACACCACCCGTATCAGCGACGGCCTTGATCTGATCGTCTTGAATGTTCCGCTGCGATGCATACACGGCTTTCGAGTTGGCATGCGAGAACACGACCGGTTGCTCCGAGAGCTCAATGGCCTCCATCGTCGTGCGATATCCAGTGTGCGAGCAATCGACGATGACGCGCTGTTCATTGCAACGCTTGATGAAGTTGACGCCGAAATGACTGAGCCCGCAGTCGGTGCGCTCCTGCGCTCCGTCGCCGATCCTGTTTTTGACGTTATAGGCCAACTGGATGATGCCCACGCCGAGCGTCTTGTAGACGTTCACCAGGTCGACACTGTCCTCGATCGGTTCCGTGCCCTGAAAATGGAGAACGATGCCGAGCTTACCCTGCTTTTTCGCATCGACAACATCCGATGCTTTGCGCACCAGGATCAAATCATCGCGGTTTTTGATGAACTCGAGCCATGCGCCAAGGGTCTTGAGGGTCTGGATCGTCGGATCGAAGCCACCGACCGTCGGCGCGATGGTCGTCAGGCCCCCTTCGATGTACCAGTCGACGTATTCCTTCTCCATCAACAACGGACAAACCGCATCGATGATGACGGCATCATCATGAAGTTTAGCCGGATCTGTATTCGCCATTAGTCTTCTCCTTCCTGAAGTATCTCTTGAAAGTCTTGTCCGGGTGCGCGTCACGTCCTGACAGCAGATTTGTTGTCGGTATCGAACAAGTGGCATGCGACCGTGGTAGTGCCGTCCATGTGCTCAAGGGGCGCCGATACCCGGCATGTCTCCATGACTTGAGAGCACCTCGGATGAAATGCGCATCCGCTGGGTGGATTGAGGGGATTGGGGAAACCGGCGCCCAGCTCGACGTCGGGCATGCCAAGCTTCGGATCAGGCGTAAGGACCGAGCCAAGCAAGGCCTGGGTATAAGGATGGCGGGGATTCTTGAATATTTCGCTCGTCGTCGCCTCTTCGACGATCGATCCCAGGTACATGACGGCCACCTTGGTCGCAAGGTACTCAATCACCGCCAGGTCATGGCTGATCATCATGTAGGTGAGGTTGAACTCCTCGCGCAGATCCAGCAGCAGGTTTAGAATTTGCGCCTGCACGGACACATCGAGCGCGGACGTCGGCTCGTCCAGAATCACGATATCCGGCTGTATCACAAGCGCACGGGCGACAGCGACACGCTGGCGCTGCCCCCCCGATAGCTGGCTCGGATAATTGTTCGCCAATGCCGGCGACAACCCGGTTCGCTCTAGGATTTCGGCGACGCGCCTGCGTCGCTCTTCGGCTGTTCCGATACCATGAATCTTCAGCGGAAACTCGACGATCTCGGATATGCGCTTACGCGGGTTCAGCGAAGCGTAAGGATTCTGAAAAACCGGCTGAATGCGGCGCGAAATCTCCAATGGGCTTTGCCTGGAAATGGGTTCCCCATCAAGTAGCACCTCGCCGCGCGTCGGCGACATAAGGCCGAGCAGAATTTTAGCCAGCGTGCTTTTCCCGCAACCGGATTCTCCGACGAGGCCGAGAACTTCCCCTTTTTTCAGGGACAACGAGATACCGTTCACGGCTTTCAACGATTTGGGCCGGCCGAAAATCCCCTGCCGTATCGGGAACTCCCGGACGACGTCGATCAACTCCAGACCGTCGTGCCTTGCTTCGTGCTCAACCATTTATTGGGCCCCCTGTGCCGACCGGGCTGCACCAGGCTCGAGCAGACATCGATATCGATGATTGCCGTTGGCGTCTCGGCTCTCGATATCCGTTTCGGTGCACGGCTGGCTGGCGTAGAGACATCTGTTTCGAAAACTGCACCCCGTCAACTGCCCGACCAAACTCGGCACACGACCGGGGATAACCTCCAGGCGTCGTGACGAAGTTGCTCCGGGGACCGGTATGCATCTTTGAAGCCCGAGTGTGTACGGGTGCTCCGGACGTTCGAACACATCGTCCACGCCGGCATACTCCACAACCTGCCCCGCATACATTACGGCGACACGATCGGCGATACGCGCAACCACGCCGAGGTCATGCGTGATAACCACGAGCGCCAGGCCGAGCTCCTTGCAAAGTTTGGTCAGTGTAGAAAGAATTTGTGCCTGAACTGTCACGTCGAGCGCCGTCGTCGGTTCGTCGGCGATGATCAACTCGGGCTCGCACATGAGTGACATGGCGATCATCACCCGTTGGCGAAGGCCGCCCGAAAGTTCATGTGGATACTGTTTAAGGCGTTCTTCACCGGCACTGATGCCGACCTTGTCCAACAACTCGATAGCGCGCCGCTTGGCTTCCTGGGTCGATCCCTTCTTATGCTGGACGAACCCTTCGATCATCTGATCGCCGATCGTGAAAGATGGGTTCAGACTGGTCATCGGCTCTTGAAAGATCATCGCGATACGGTCTCCGCGTAGAGCCTCCAAATCTTCCTCGCGGGCTCTCATCAGGTCCTTTCCGTCAAAAAGAATTTCTCCGGAGACGTGTCTGGCGACCCTTGGCAGCAACCCCATCAGCGACAGGGCAGTCATGGATTTTCCACACCCTGACTCACCGACAATGCACAGCGTCTCGCCGCGCTCGACCTCAAAAGACACATCACGGATCGCATGTAGCGCGCCGGCCGGCACGTCCAAATCGATCGTCAGGTTTTTTACTTCAAGAAGAGACATTTCATACCTCCTCAATTCCGACCGTCCGGCGATGCAACATCCCGGATGCCGTCACCAAAGAGGTTGATGGAAAGCACCAATAAAAACAGGAATACACCCGGTATGGTAATCAGCCACGGCTCGAAAAGGATAAATTCCTTTCCTTCCGACACCATCAGCCCCCAGGACGGCAGAGGCGGCTGAACGCCCAGGCCGAGGAACGAAAGTGCAGCCTCGAGGATAATGGCATGTGCCATTTCCAACGTGCCAACAACGATGATGCTGTTGGTCAGGTTGGGAAGAATTTCGGAGACGATGATCCGGAAATTCGATGCGCCCTGTGCACGCGCTGCAAGCACATAGTCCGTCGAACGGATCTGCATCGTCGCGGAGCGAATGACCAGGGCATAACGATCCCATAACAACAGTCCTAGCACGAAGATGACGGTCTGAAGCGAACTGCCGATCAAAGCTACGACGGCAAGCGCGACGAGAATGACAGGCGTGGCCAAACGCGACGTGATCAGGAACATTACCAACGTATCGACACGACCGCCGAAAAATCCTGCGATGACACCCAATGTCAGTCCGATCACACCGGAAATCACGGCAGCGGCAACGCCGATCAGCAGAGAAATCTGCGCTCCGTAAAGCAAACGGGAGAGATAATCTCGGCCCACATGGTCGGTGCCGAGAACATGTTCCCAAGTGCCCTGAGCGGACCATATAGGCGGAACAGTACGCGCCAGGAGATTTTGCTCATAGGGATCGTAAGGCGACAGCAAAGGCGCGAATACGGCCGCGAGAATAATCAGCAGAAGGATCGAGCCCCCAACCAACAAGCCCCTGTGGTTCAGCGCACGCTGAACGAGGACCGTCATTGGACTCGGTGCAGTCACCTCTGCGATAGTCATGTCTAGTTTTGCGTCGGTCATTGTCGCTAGACCTTGATCGTAGGGTCGAGCCACGCGTTCAGGACATCCGCGAGGAACGTGAGCACGACGTAGGTTACTGAGAAGATCAAAATGATCGCTTGCACCGTGGGAAGATCGCCCCGGATGATTGACTCCCATGCCAGCATGCCTGCTCCTTGCAATGCGAAGACACTCTCAACCACGACGGAGCCCGCGAGCATGAAGCCGAACTGTGCGGCCGCCAGACTGACCACGGGAATAACGGCGTTGCGCAATGCATGAACATAGAGCACCCGGCGTTTCTTCAGGCCCTTGGCGCGCGCCGTACGGATATAATCAGAATCGAGGACCTCGATCATGCCCGATCGAGTAAGACGCATCACGGCGGGCGTCGCATAGTACCCGAGCACGATGGTCGGCAGCACAAAATGCCGCCACGTTTCGGACCCGGAGGACGGCAGTATCGGCCAAATGACGCTGAACAGGACAACCAGCATCAATCCGAACCAGAAGCTCGGAATAGCCTGTCCCGCAACCGATAAGATCAGGGAAAGACGATCGAATACACTATTGGGCTTCGCCGCGGCGGCGACACCGAGGGGTATTGCAACAACCAACGCGAAGACAATCGCGCAAAGACCGAGTTTCAGTGTTGTCGGCAAGCGTTCCAACAAAACGTTGTGGACGGGCACCTGAAAGAAATAGCTGCGCCCGAAATCTCCTTGCAAGGCCCGGGCAAGCCAGCCGAAAAACTGTTCCCATATCGGACGGTCGAAACCGTACAGGACCTGAATATGCTTGATGTCGTCGTCGGTCGCATTCGGGCCAAGGAGCGATGTTGCCGGATCGCCGGACACGTACAGGAGCGCAAAGCTGGCGGCGGAAACCACGAGCGACACGCATACCGCAAGAAACATACGTTTGGATATGAACAGCAACATATTCCAGCTCCGTCTCTCCCGGAACGGGGGCGGCAACGTTTTCGCTGCCGCCCCAACCCGGGATTTGGCCGACTATTTCCAGGTTGCGTTGAAGAAACGCGCGATCTCGTCGGCGTCGAGCGTGAAATTCACCTCATCATTGAGGGCGTAGTTCACGTTGAACGTCCACAGCGGGATCCAGTAGGCCTGATCCGCAATTCGCTTGAGCGCCTGCGCGTACTTTTCTTCACGTACACTTCGGTCGGTCGAACGGTCAGCGACATTCAGGAGCTCAACGACCTTCTGGTCGCCAGTGCGGTTCACGCTGCTGGAACCGAACCATTCGCTGGTGATCATCGCGACATCGCCGATGCCCCAAGACCCCCACGATGCGATCATAATATCGTCTTCGTCGTTTATCCATTTCTTCCGCGCCGCGGCCCACTGTTGAGTCTCGATATCAGCAGTCACGCCCACTTTGGCCAGATCGGCCAACACGGCCTCAACCATGTTGCGGGACACCGCGCCGGATTTCATGACCAGCACTTTCAACGGCATCCCTTCGCCATAACCCGCTTCCTTCAGAAGGGCCTTGGCTTTTTTAGGATCGTAGGAATAGCTGGTTACGTCGGTCGAGCAACCGAACTGTACCGGATTGCAAGCGGTCGCGATGACCGACGAGCTACCGCCGATGATCGATTTCATGATCGCTTCACGATTGACGGCATGGTTCAACGCACGTCGCACGCGGATATCACTCGTCGGCTTCCCTTTAGCCGGGTTGAGCGCAATCTGGTTGATCCTCATGATTGACGCGTTCTTGATGTCGATTCCGTCGCGCCCTTCGAGGCGCTTGGCGATGTCGGCACTGAACTTCCACATGAAGTCGATCTTCTTAGTCATCAGGCCGGTGAGCTGCGTGTTGACTTCCGGATAGACACGCATATCGATGAACTTGATGGCGTTACCCTTAGGGCTGCCCTCGTAATGGTCTGCAAACCGCTCGAGGCGCCAATGCGTCCCGGGATCCATTGCGGCGAGCTTGTAGGGCCCCGTACCCACCGGCTTCAGGGCGAAACCTTCCTTGCCGACTTTTTCGTAGTAGTCGCTTGGGTAAATCGGAAGAAATCCGGCCACCCACTCCAGGGCGACGGGATAAGGTTCCTTCATCGTCACCCGGACCTTGTAGTCATCAAGCTTTTCTGCGCGATCGATCCATTTAACGGCGATCTGATAAACGGCACCGTATTTCGGATCGGCAGCCCGGTTCAAGGTCGCAACGACGTCATCCGCGGTCAGGTCGCTGCCATCGTGGAACTTCACGCCTTTGCGTAGCGTAAACTCGATCGTCGTATCGTTCGTGAATTCGTAAGACGACGCGAGCGCGGGCACGATTTCGCCGCTCTTCGCATCCTTATAGAGCAGCGTATCGAAGAGGTGATGCGACATAAAGATCGCAGGCCTACCGGATGACATATAGTATTCCAGCGTCGCAATTTCGGAGCCCAGCGCAACATTGAGCGTATCATCGCTTTTTCCTGCGCTGACGTCCGTTGACCACACGGCGGAGGACACGAAGACTGTGACCGCTGCAAGTGCGATTCGTGAAGACTGCCTCAGTTTTCGCGGCAGGAAACGGATGAAACTGTCAAAAGGTGACATGGTTTTTTAATCCCCCTATTTTCGGTTTGGCTGTCAAATATTAATTCGGAATTGACATTTTTTTTACTATACGAAAAAATATTGTCAATAAAAATTTCTTATAGGAAAATTTATGAGCGTAATGGAAACAAAATCACGGGACGGTTTGCGCCAAGCCCTCGGGGAGCGAGTCAAGCGAATCAGACGTCGGCTCGGCCTGACTCTTCAAGCCGCCGGCGCGCAGACCGGGCTGGCAGCATCCACGCTATCCAAGATCGAAAACGGCCAGATGTCGCCGACATACGAGAACCTCGTCCGTATCGCTACCGGTTATCATATCAATATCGAAGAGTTGTTCGCTCAGGGAACGCCAGACATTGCGACCGCCAGGTATGCGATAACCAGACGCGGAGACGGTCGCCCCCATTCCACCCCCGAGTATCTTTACGAAATGCTCTGCACTTCAATCTCGCAGAAACGGATCATCCCCATATTTGCGACCGTAAAACAGCACGAGTTTCTAGGGCCTGAAACACTTGGGAAACACGAGGGCGAAGAAGTGGTCTACGTGCTCTCAGGCAAAGTCGCCGTCCATTTCGAGCATTACGAGCCGATCGTCCTCGACGAAGGTGATTGCGCGTATTTCGATAGTACAATGGGCCATTCACTCATTTCGGCTGGTGAAGCGGATGCGAAGATTTTCTGGGTATGCACCCACATCAAACAGGACGAGCAGGAAAATTTATCAAAGGACTAGGGGTTAATTGTGGGCGCGACATGGGTCGACCCTGTGCCCCGCACTGCGGAAGGGGAGAGAGGCCACGATTTCTTACAAAACTTTCAACTCAAATTTTACCTGTTCCGTTGCCGTTATTCCCTAATCCGATCGGAAAATTCCCTATTCCAGTTCATAGGGAATTGATGGAAAAGCCAAAAGACTAGCGCCCCGCAGCGCTCGCCGCTGCAATTTGCAATGCCGAAGACTCAAGATTTCCCTGTATTTTCCCTGTAGATCAGGGAAATGGCGGAGACGGGTTCGCATCGGACTGCGCCCACCGCCACTTTCTCCCAGAATCCCTGTCCTATTTTTCACGAATAGATGGCGAACCAATGCTATCTGCAAACATTTTACAAACTGAACGCAATTTCTCAGCTATTTTCGGAGGTCTGAATCAACGTTCTCTATCAGGGATCTGAGCCTAAAAGAGAAATTTTTCAGCCCTGACAATTGGGGGAACATTTCAAATCTATGCAGTGCCCTAAGGGTAATGAAAGCAGGATCAAACGCTTGGAAAACCAAGTAGGGCAAAGTTTCTTCATACTGTCCGCGTAAATCTTGAGCACGAAAAGTATATGCGCTCGGTGAATTTCTCCATTCCACCCCATTTTCCCTATCATCGCCATTTTCAACAAAGCACAAGACCGACATTGCGGCGGGATGCATTATTGAGCACAAGTCAGCGTACATCGGTTTGATGGCAGGAATTGCAGCATTTTCTGCAAGGATATTAATGTAATGAAAAGTCTGCTTAGCCTTGTGCTCCTCGGGTGCATCGTCACTCTTTTTCACTCGTCTAGCATGGCTATAGTGGATTAGAGACTTCTCAAAATCATCACTTATAAAAATTGTCTCCAGCTTACTTTGGACTGCACTTTTTATCGCAGAATGATGTTTAGCGATAAACCGAGCAGATGGGACCAACACTTCCATCGCATCGCCAACCGATTCAATAAGGCCGCGGAGATTTGCAGCAAATGAGAGGAAATTATCATCTTCATAGGATCTTGCGGCCCCTTCAATCCATGACAGGTTTCTCTGGATGCTTGTAGTTGCAGCTAAATGCGTTCTACCCAATAATTCAGTCCAGTAAATTTGATTTGTTTCCGATATTCTATCGGCATCGAATGCAATTTCTTCGAACGGCGCTGTATCCATAAAGAAATATGATTGCCCGTCTACCTTGCTGATTATATCTTTCGCGCAAGGAAGATACTCTGACGCTATTTCGCCAAATACCTTTACGACTAAACTGTCATCTACCATAAAATTTCACTCATCAGGACTTTGCATTTTCATAGACTGCAGACAGCAATTCAATATGCTTTGTGGCCGCGTCCTCCTGCATCCCTGGCAAAATATGGCATTGTCAGACTAAAACGAACGTGCGCCTAAATACGGGGACTCTCCGCGATAAGGCTGCAATCTGACGCCACTCGGCCAAGGCAACGGCTCGATCTTGTTTGAAAATGTCGCGGCGGTTCAGATGACGTTCGTGGTTGAACTGATTATAGATTGTACTGATGCGGATTTCTGCAAGGTCTTCACGTCCCGAAACTTCGACACCGCACCCTCTCGTCGTCGAAACGGTTGATGTGAATTTTCGGCTCGATTGTTGAGCCAGCGACCGTATTCCTGTTTGGCAGCATTACCGATTAACTTCAGTGCTGCGCTGTGTGACCGAAGGCGATCCGTAACGACTACCTTTGGTCCACCGTGCCTCTTCATTGCCCGTTTTAAAAACTTGAGCGCGGCCTTTCGGTCCCGCCGTTACGTAGCAAAAACCTCGAGCACTTCGCCTTCGTGATCCGCCGCGCGCCATAGATAGTACGTCTCTCCGTTGATCCGCACGAACACCTCACCCAGGTGCCAGCGCCAATTTGAATACGAATGACAATAAACCCGGCGCTTCCGCAATTCGGCTGCGAACATTGGTTCAAAGCGATTCCACCAAAATCGAATAGTTTCGTGGCAGATGTCGATTCCGCGTTCGAATAGCATGTCTTCGGCCTGACGTAGCGACAGCGGATAACGGATGCACATCATCACCGCCAGGCGAATAACCTCGGGCGAACTATTAAAATAGCGGAATGGATTTTTCATCCAAAGAAGCTAAAGGCCGGACCGGCCAGTCTCAAACTGGTTTGCTCTGACGCTACCGCCTCGAATAAGTGTGCTCAGAATCCGGCGGCCTGACCATCCCCTCTCGGGTCTGATGCACCTTCTATCAGACCATCTGGATGGTGAACCAAAGCCCCTGCATGGCCCATGACTTCGTCGAAAGCTCCCACTTCCTCAATGTCATGACCAGCATTTGCAAGAGCTCGGATTACCCCAGGATCAAATCGATTCTCAATACGCAAATTTGTGGTTTCAGTCCCCCATGTCCGGCCAAGCAACCAGCGCGGCGCGGTCACTGCCTGCTGTAATTCCTGACCGTGAAGAACATGACGTGAGAAGATCATGGCTTGTGTTTGAGGCTGACCCTCGCCACCCATGGTGCCGTATGGCATGACCCGACCATCGGACAGGCGCGCCAAGGCAGGCTGGATGGTGTGGAATGGGCGTCGCCCGGGATTCAGGCAATTGTGATGAGCTGGGTCGAGTGAAAAACTCGTGCCTCGGTTCTGCCAAGTGATTCCTGTCTCATCCAGCACCGTGCCGGACCCGAATTCCCAGTAAATACTTTGAATAAAGCTTACAGCACGACCTTCGCCGTCGACGGCACCAAGCCAGACAGTATCGCCTTTCGATGAGGCATCTGGCCAAGTCATGGCTTTTGCCGGATCTATATCTGCGGCCATCTCATCAAGACGATGAGCTTTTAGAAATTCAAGTGGATCGACGTTCATATAGGCCGGATCGGTTACGTAGCAATCCCGAATCCGGAAAGCCCGTTTAGTCGATTCTACGAGGCCGTGCACATAGTCGAAAGTTTCAGCCTCACGGACCTTCAGGCGCTCATAAATTCCAAGCAATAGCAATGATGCCAAGCCCTGTGTCGGTGGCGGCATATTATAAACTTTATGGCCGAAAGTATCGAGAGCCAAAGGCTTGAGCTGAATGGCATTATGGCGCTCCAGATCATCTAAGCGCAAAGGGGCGCCGGCGCGTTCTAAATCTGCGGCAACAGTGCGGGCCAACTCACCCCGGTAAAAATCATCAAGTCCGGCTGCGGCCAACCGTCGCAATGTCGTCGCGATACGAGGTTGACGGAATCGCGCGCCCTGCTCCGGTAAGTTCCCGTCAACCAGAAAATTATCAGAAAATCCGGGCGCATCGCTCATTTCACCTAACTTCAAACGGGTGTTATCGGCAAGTGTTCTGGTAACAGAAACGCCATCTTCCGCATAATAAATAGCGTCTTCGAGCAAGCGCTCCAATGACATCGTGCCACCCCAATCGGCACTGACCCGCAGCGCTGCCTCCCACCCCGACACGGCTCCCGCGACGGTCAACGCGGCAAGTTTGCCACGCGAGGGGATGGTTTCATAACCTTGGCTGTTATAGAATTCGATATCAGCTTTTGCCGCCGCGCCGCCGCAGGCATCAATACCAATAACGTCTTTTCCCGGGGCATGGATAAGCCAAAAATTGTCACCGCCAAGGGAATTCATATGCGGATAAACAACGGTGATCGTTGCCGCAGCGGCAACCATTGCCTCAATGGCATTCCCACCATCTTCCAGAACCCTCAGCCCCGCACGTGCTGCAAGATGATGAGGGGCGGTAACCATGCCCCTGTATGAACGCATTGTTTCAAGCATTATGTTTTCTCATATTCTGTATGCGCGCTGAGCCACGCTTCAAGGGTAATGATGACGCCGGTCATAATGTCCCAGCCTGAGGAATGACCAATGGCCGCGATAGTATCGATAGAAGCATGGATCCCATTCGTATCGCCGTTCATAATTGCCTGTATTATATGATGGATACTGGCACTTCCAGACCCGCTCGCGGCTGCTGACAAGTGCGCCAATGAAATTTCATTGCTATTCTCTTCCGTGCACCGCTTGATCGGGTGCCAAAGCACCCGGCACAAATCGGTTTCGCCTAATTGATGCAGAGCAATCATCACGCCACCAAGAACATCATCTCCTGATGGGGTCAGTCCTTGGCCAAGTCCGCTCAGTTTATCGATCCAAACCAGCCCGTCTCTCGATTTCTGATCCGAATTCTGAAATGCATCCGATAACCATTCGCCAGCGTCCAACAGTGCTTCTTCAGCAGCGATGCATATATGTTGCAGGTTGCTCGGCCGATAACCGGAAATCAGAAACCTCCCGAGACCGTCAATGTCATCGCGGCCGGCAACGGCGCGACGAAAGTCATCGACGCCCCGCGTAACTAACGGGATTGAGGCTGGTTGTGCACTGAATTCGGGCATCCATGTGGACGAGTTGGACAGGAGGAATTGAAAAATTCCGCCAACGTTGATTATCTCCGAAGAGCCCCTGACGCGCGTGTAATTATTAATCCCTGTCACCCTCCAATCAACAGTGCTGGGCACCGACGTGATACAGTTTATCGGGCCAGCCACCATGTCTGCACCACCCACACAGAATAGTAGGGTTCCAGATTTTATATAGAAGGTTTTTTCGAAAACAGCCTGTACCCGTCCGCCGACAAGTTCACGCAATGAATCCGCAACTTTGCTGCCGATCACCGAAACCGAATACCGTATAACAGGTTTCTGCGAGTTGATCCTATGACGGCCCGACGCAGGCATACTGACATGGCGAACGTGACGTCGTCGGACGATCCCAAACAATAACTTGAACCCGATCGTCGGCACGGCGAATCGATCGATCGCAGCAATACTGTCTGCATGGTTTCCGAGGAAAGTACGTCAGCCCCGAGACGGCGGGCCACAACGCTCCGCCATGTACTTCGCAACCGTTGACTGCGAGAATATGAGATGGGGTTCATCTCGCCAGTCGATCATGGGCCTTACACTAGCGGTTAGCGTGACAATGCCTCAGATAGCGTACCCGCCTGATTCTTTTGAGGTTGCCTTGCGTGATCTCAGCTGACGCCGTACGGCGCATCACCATCAATCTGCACACGGCGCATCCTCCGGGGTTCAGTATAATCGTTCGGCGCGTAATGCTGCGTGCACCGATTGTCCCAGATTGCAACGCTGCCCGGGCGCCATTCGAAGCGAACCTGAAAATCGGGTGTCATCACGTGTTCCATCAGCATGTTCAGCAGATACCGGCTTTCCACATCCGGCACGTCAAGAATGCGGCGGGTATAGGACGAATTGACATAGAGCGCGCGGCGGCCGGTCACCGGATGCACACGCACCACCGGATGCTCGACCGGCGCTTCAACGGACAAGCCCTTGTCGCCGACAAATTCGGTGCCGGCAAAACGCAGGACAACGAGACTGTTGTCGTGCTGTGCAACAAGGGTGTCGAGGTGGCGCTTCAATCCCTCGGACAGCGCGTCGTAAGCCGCATACATGCTGGCAAACAGGGTATCGCCACCGGAGTTGGGCGTTTCCTCGCAGTAAAGAACGGCGCCCATCGGCGGCTCTTTGAAATCGGTATTGTCAGTGTGCCAGCGGCCACCGACGTTGATCTTGCTGCCGTTGCTCTGAATCAGTGACACAAAATCGTTGCCGTCATACTTCGGCAGTTTCTTCGAATATGTCGGCGAGCCGAAACGCTTTGCCAGTTCGAGGTGCCGCTCGACAGACATATCCTGGTCACGAAAGAAGATAACCTGATGTTCCATCAAGGCATCGTGGATCGCGGCAAACGTCGCATCATCAACACCCGCGCCCAGATCGACACCGGAAATCTCCGCACCAAGTGCTGGCGACAAACGCCGCACCTGAAGACCTGTTATATCAACCGACTGATTTTCATCTGTTTGGGTATCGGTCATTGTGACACTCATCTCTGCATCCTCCTAAATATACGTATCGATCGGCAGGACCATCCTGCAATTCGTCATGCCGCCCTGGTGAGAAACCATCGACCATTCAGCAATCCTGAGACGATCCATAATTCTTCAATCGCCAGATTTTCGCATCAACCGCCAGGCACCACTGACAGCCAACCCGACAAGCAACGATTTAAACAAACCACCCAGCACAAACGGATACAGGCCCGTTTCAAGAAGCGAAAAGCTCCACCCGAACAACACGCCGAGCCAAAGCAAACCCGGCAGCAGTATGATCGCTGTTCCCATCACGGAGACGGCAACGGCTTTCAAAGCAGATATGCCCCAGCCACGATCCGCCATATAGCCGGCGAATATTGCCGCCATCATGAACCCGGCCAGATACCCGCCTGTCGGCCCGGTCATATAGGCAAGCCCGATCCCTCGCTCCGGTGTGCCCGTGAATACGGGAAGGCCGAGCGCTCCTTCAAAGAGATAAAGCCCGATAACGAATGCCGCCCGTTTCATCCCCACGATCAACGAGATTCCCAAAATCGCGGCGGTCTGCATGGTCATCGGCACTGGATAAAAAGGAACACTGATCTTCGCAGCCAAGGCAATCAGCAGCGTCAGAACGAATGCAATGGCGATTTCAAAGAAGATATTGCCGGCATGTTCCCTGCGGATGTGCGTATAGAGACTCATATGACTTCCTTTAGTGCTTCGAATATCTGTGGACCGGTCAGGTGCCGATTAAATCGCTCAAATGATGCTCTACGAACGCCGTTGTAATATTGCCTTCGCGAAAATCCGGATGCTCAAGCGCGTTGATCAGAAACGCAAGGTTGGTCGAGACGCCCTCGATCCGGACGTCCCGCAGGGCGCGAACCAAACGGTCGGCGGCCTGCGTGCGATCCGCGCCGGTCGACATGATTTTTGCAATCATGGGATCGTAAAAAGGCGTGACGCTGTCGCCTTGCTGCACCCCAGTATCGATGCGAATGCCTTCCATATCGCTCGGCCAGACGAGCGTGTCCAGGCTGCCTGGTTGTGGCAGGAACCCCTTCTCGGGTTTCTCCGCGCAAACACGCACCTCGATCGCATGGCCTTGCAGCGCGCGTGCTTCCAGAAGTTCATCAGACGTCTCGCCGGCGGCAAGACGAAGTTGCTTTTCAACAATATCGATACCGAGAACAAGCTCACTGACCCCATGTTCCACTTGAAGGCGGGTGTTCATTTCAAGGAAGAAGAAGGTATCGGTTTCCGTATCGACAACGAATTCAACGGTCCCGGCACTGGCGTACTTCTGTGTTTGCGCAAGCGACAACGCCGCCGCGCAAATAGCCTCCACCATTTCGGCGGGCAGGAACGGCGCCGGCGCTTCCTCGATAATTTTCTGGAAACGTCGTTGCACGGAACAATCGCGCGTAGAAAAGGTTGTCGCGCGGCCGTCACCCAGTCCAAAAACCTGCACTTCCACATGGCGGGCTTTTTCTATGAACTTCTCCAGATAGACCTTACCGTCCCCGAAGGAGCGGGCCGCCTGGTTTTGCGTCGCAAGCAGCGCGGCCTCAAGCTTTTCCGGTGCATCCACACGCCGCATGCCGATGCCACCGCCACCGCCAGCAGCCTTCACCAGCAACGGATAGCCGATATCTTCCGCCGCCTGCACAATCGCCGCGACGTTGTTCTCGTCAAACGGCTCACTGGCCGGCAGAACAGGCACATCGGCCGCAGCAGCGATATTCCGCGCCCGTTCCTTGTCTCCCATGAGCTTTATGGTCTCCGGCGACGGGCCGATCCAGTTCTTTCCAACATCCATGATGCGCTTCGCGAAAGCCGTGTTCTCTGACAGGAATCCATATCCCGGGTGGACCGCATCCGCGTTCGTGCTCTCCACCGCCGCCAGAATTGCATCGACGTTCAGATAGCTTTGCTGCGCCGGTGACGGGCCGATCAGAACGGCTTCATCGGCGCGCTGAACGTGAAGTGCATTGGCATCGGCTTCGGAATAAACGGCGACTGTTTGCAATCCCATTTTTTTGCACGTTTCAAAAATTCGGCAGGCGATTTCACCCCGGTTGGCGACCAGTATTTTTTTCATGTCCCTACATCTTCCAGACAACTTTGAATGATTTGATTGAACGCTTCAGGACACTCATACATGACCCAATGGCCGCCCCCCGCAATCTTGTGAATGCGCAATCCCGGATGCAGCGTTTTGAGGGCTTCGCCATACTCCGGTTGGTTCTGGCGCACGTATGCATCCTCCTCGCCCATGATCACGTCAACATGCGCCAGGGGCAGTTTCCGACAATATCCGAGTAAGCGGTCGGACCTGGAATACGGCTTTGCGGTCCGGCGTTTTCTGGCCGTATTGGCAATCTGCAAATCTATCGTTTCATCGGTAATTCGGGCCGGATCTGCGATCATCACAACCCCAAGGTTGTGACGGTGCATATCGCGAACTTCGTCCACCGTCATACCCGGCGACATCCCGCGGAGATTGGGGTAATTTCTGACGTGAATGCCGAGCCCCGCCGGCGCGATCAGGCTCAGCGAGCGGAGAACGTTGGGGTCTGATTCAACCAGCATACTGGCCAGGGTTCCCGCGATAACCGTGCCGAACGAGAAACCGACGACATCTATCCCCTTGCGCAGATCCACGAGTTTCCCCAACCCGTCCTTTAGTGCCTCAGAGATTTCCTCGGCGGCATCTTCCATCGAAAAATCATCGGAGTCTCCGAACCCTGGCATATCGGGAACCAGCACGCACCGGTCCTTCGACAACGACGGAATGGTGCGTATCCAGTGAGTCCATGAACCGAAACCACCATGTATGAGCACGACCGCAGGTCCTTTGCCCCACACCCGCCATGCGACTTTCCCTTCACGCCAGCGCTCTGTATGGAGAGTCCCCGCCACAGAAAGCTCATTCATCGCTTGGGAGACGCCCATCAGTTGCCGTCAGGAAGTTGAACTACGGCTGCCCCCTTGATAACGATCCGTTCGTTGGCAACGCCTTCAACCTCCAGCCGACAAAGCTTCTTTCCATCCACCACTTCTTTGCTGACAACCCTGCCATCGAACACCACGCAATCCCCGGGTCGGACAGGGGCGACAAAGCGGCTCCGGACTTCTGTCACGAAGGCTCCCTTGCCGCCCCACATCACGACCGTTTGACTGAGAAAGCCCATAACCAGCATCCCGTGGGCGATCACCCCGCCGAGGCCTGCCTCGACGGCGAAATGATGATCATAATGGATGCGGTTATAATCTCCGGAAGCCCCCGCATACATGACGAGCTGCTGTTTGGTGACCGGCGGTTTTTCGAACATGAAGAAGTCGTTCTCCTTCACGTCCTCATACCGCCTTTCCGTGGCTTCGGTACTCATGGGGCTACCTCAAGTGTTAGCGCTGCAAGGTGGAATCGAACGTCTGGCCGAATTCTGCCTGACCGATGATCTGCGCCGAACGGTCGTGACCGGCATGCAGCACGTGGGTTTCCAGATCGCGAATGTAACGCGCGAGCGGGAACTGATCGAACATCGCCGTCGAACCCGAGTTATGAATGATCTTGTGCGAAAGCTCGAATGCGACATGGGCTGCCATCGACTTCGCTGCAATCGAGATCAGTTCGGCTTCGACAACGCTTTTGGTTTTCCATGAGCGGATCGCGTCGTGGAAAAGCGCTTCGGCGGCGCGGAGCTGAATTTTCATTTCCCCGGTGCGCATCTGCACGATGCCGTCGCCGCCTTTGCCGCGGCCGCCGACATACTGAAGATACCAGTCGTACATGCCCTCGGCCGTACCGAGATAGTTGGCGGCAAAGCCCAGGTGGAACTTACCCTGCAGACGTGCTTTCGGGTACGTACCCGGCGCGCAGAAAACATCTGCATCCGGAATGAATACATCGTCGAGCGTGATCACCGGGCTCGACGCGCAACGCATACCGGCCGGACGATACCAATCCAGATCGACGCTGACGCCTTTCATATCCGGTCTGATGATGACCATCTGGTGGTTCTCGTTGAAGTCCTCGACACCCGCCAACGCGGTGAAGATGATCGCGAAGCCCATTGTCGGGCCGTTGGTTGCGTAGTTCTTCTCGCCTCGCACGATCAATCCGCCTTCGGTCGGCGTCGCCGTCGTGTTCATCATGTACATGTGTCGGCGCTTGGCTTCCGAGCCGACGAAAGAGCCCAGGAACGGACGCTCGAAACCAGGCTTGATGTAACGTTCGAAGTGATCATCGGTACCAAGGTCATTGATCGCCCAAATCGTGTGGTTATGGACTTGATAGCAGTGCGCGGTCCCGCTGCACCCTCGGGCAATAACCCGCAACGCCTGCAGATAGGTTGCCGGATCGTCCGTATCGAGGTTGCTGCCTTTGCCGCCCTTTTCCTTCGGCAGCGTGGTCGAGAGCCAGCCCTTTTCGAACAGGGTCTGAATATTCTCAACGGGCATATCCGCATTCTCGTCGTACTTACGGCCCCGCGGTGCAAATTCGTTAATTGCTATTTCGTGAAGTTCTTGAATTTCCTTGCTTTGCAGGGCATCAACCGGATCAATCATTTATCTGTCTCCCAAGTCCATCTGATTACTGGTGTTTATCCGACCACGGCTTCATCTTGCTGCCGCGATATACTCTCGATTGCCCGATCGCGAAGATCGAGTTTGCGAATTTTTCCACTTCCCGTTATCGGCCAGTCCTCAATGAAGCTGACGTAGCGCGGGACTTTGTAGCCAGCGATATGCGATTTGCAGTGGGCGATCACGTCCTCGCTTGTGACGTTCGCCTGATCCTCGGTTTCAATGTAGACATAACCGATCTCGCCCATCCGTTCGTCAGGCACGCCGACGAGTGCAACTTCCTTGATGCCGGGCAATTTCTTGATGAAGTTTTCGACCTCAAGCGTGGCAACGTTGAAGCCACCCGGCTTGATCATTTCCTTGATGCGCCCCTTGAAGAGAAGCTGGCCGTCCTCGCGCAGCACGCCCAGGTCACCCGTCTTCAGCCAGCCGTCCGCACTGCGCGAGGCAGCCGTTTCTTCCGGCATTTTGTAATATCCCGGCGACACCGTGTAGGCGTTCACCTGTATCTCGCCCATCGGGCCGCATCCGAGATCGCTGTCCGTCTCCGGATCCGCAATTCGAATCCGCACATCCAGCATCGGGCGGCCGCAGCTTTCAATGCGGTCTTCGAGCGGGTCGTTCCAGAAACTGCGGCAAACCGCATTCGACGTTTCGGAAAGCCCATATACGTTCGTCAGGTGCTCGGCACCCAGATCCTCGGCAAGCCAGCGGAACGATTCCGCCCGCAACGGCGCGCCGGTGCCGGTGCGAAGCGAGGTCAGATTGTACTTGGACAACTCGGGGAGGCTTCTGAGATCCCTGACAATGGGCTCGACGAAAAAACTCATCGTCACTTTCTCTGCTTCGACAAGCCGGCAGAAACGCTCGGCGCTGAATCCGTCCTCCATCAGCACGATGGCGGCACCGGCCAGGAACGGCGACAACGTAAACGACGTTCCCGTGGCACTGAACAGCGGCACCGACGCCAGATACCTGTCGGTGTGATCAAGACGCATCCTGGCAATGGTGTTGAAGTTGTTCTGCAAAAGCGGGCCATGACAAACCATCGCCCCCTTCGGGAAGGACGTCGTTCCCGACGTGTACATAAGCTGCGCGACATCCGACGGCAGGCAATCTTCAGCGAAAGTCCGATATACATCGTCCCGCGTCATCAACTCGCTGCCCTGCGCCTCAACGTCCGCTATCGGCTGGACGCTGTCCGGCATCTCATTACCGATACCGACGACCGCTTTCAACGTCGGGAAGATCTCACTTGACCAGTCACCGCGTTGATATCCGGACACGCCGGGATCGATCCGCGACAGAATATCGTAGTAATTCACACTGGGGATGCCCCGCGACATGATCAGGGCCTTGGCATCGCTTTGCCCAAGGATGTAGCGGATTTCCTCGTCACGGAAGCGGGTATTGATCGGCACCAGAACGGCCCCCATGGCCGGCACCGCCCATCTGGCCAGCAGCCATTCAAGGCAGTCGGTTGACCACAGCGCAACGCAGTCGCCCTTCCGGACGCCGCTTTCGATAAGCCCCCGGGCCAGGGATTCCGCACGGTCCGCCAGTTGCGAAAATGTCAAACGGTGCTCGCCGGAAACAATCGCCAGTCTTTCACCATGCACCCGCCGCCCCCAATCGAGGGCTTCGGAAAATGTATGATCTCTCCACTCTTTCGACATTCGTTCCGGCCCTGTTTCCAGCCGCCTTTGTTAGCGCCGCGTCTCAGGACCGCCGCTGACGTAAATCACCTGACCACTGACGAAGCTGGCGTCGTCGCTGCAAAGGAACGAGACGGTATTCGCAATATCCTGCGGCACGCCGACCCTGCGCACGGCGATATTCTTGGCCCGCTCCGCCTTGTAGTCTTCGGGGTCGAAGCCCAGACGGATGGCCGTGGCCTGGGTCATCTCGGTATCGATGAAACCAGGCGCCACGCAATTGACGTTGATGTTGTAGCGGCCAAGCTCGAGCGCCAATGTCCGGGTAAATCCCTGCAAGCCGGCTTTCGCTGTCGAATAGTTGACCTGCCCGCGGTTGCCGAGCGCAGATGTCGAGGAAATATTCACGATCTTGCCGTACTGATTTTCGACCATCACGCGCTGGGCCGCCCGTGTGCACACGAACGTCCCCTTCAGGTGCACGCCCATGACCAGGTCCCAGTCGTCATCGCTCATCTTGTAAATAAGATTGTCACGGGTGATTCCGGCGTTGTTCACCAGGATGTCCAGCGAGCCGAGGTTTTCGACGACATCGCTGACCATCGCATCAACATCCGCGACATCGGATACATCGCACTTATATGCCTTGCATATGACCCCATGCTGCTTGGCGATCTCTTCCGCGGCTGCCGATGCAGCATCGATATTGATTTCACAAATAGCAACGTTCGCCCCGCCACGGGCAAATTCCTCGGCTGTCGCCCGGCCAATCCCGCCCGCACCACCTGTTACAACGGCCGTCCGGCCGGAGAATTTTTTCGACATATTTTATTTCCACCCAATTCGATATTCTTTTTAAACCCTCCCTGGCCAAGGCAAGACGCCATGGGCAAGAGGTTGCGTCACAATGTGACGTTTAATACCAACACTATTTTTTGATATTGTCACGCATTAAATAGTATCAATTTTTACAAATTAGCCAAAAAAAATGGCTGGCATCGAAACAATGCCAGCCGCCAGATGTTATTTATGATGCGCGCAGGGGGCCGTGCGGCCTTAAAGCGGTTCCCGACCAACGATGCGCAGGCCGTATCCTTCAAGACCCGCAACACTGCGATTGCTGTTGGTCAGCAATATCATGTCCGAGACATTGAGATCCGCGAGAATTTGCGCGCCGGTGCCGTAATCGCGGAGATTGCTGCCACTTGTCTGCACCGACTGCTCACGCTGGCGCAAGGCATCCGAGGGGCTGGTATTGTGCGTTTCACGAAGAAAGACAACGACACCACGGCTCAGTTCACCGATTCGTTCCATGGCGCGATAGATTTCGCCGCCATGTTCATAAAACAAATCGCCAACGATATCATCGAGCAGATTGACCGAATGCATGCGCACATGCGTCGGTTCGTCGCCACCGATATCGCCCTTCACCATGGCGACATGTTCAACGCCATCGACCCGATTTAAATAGACGATGATTTTGAATTGGCCGCCATGGCGGGATTCCAGCTCACGTTCCATGACACGTTCGATGAGTTTCTCATTGCGGCGCCGATAAGCGATCAGATTGGCAATCGAGGCGATTTTCAGATCATGCTCTTTCGCGACCTTCACAAGGTCCGGCAGCCGGGCCATCGTACCGTCTTCGTTCATAATTTCGCAGATCACCCCGGATGGCGTCAGCCCCGCCAGCCGCGCCAGGTCAACGGCGGCTTCCGTATGCCCTGCGCGCACCAGCACCCCGCCGTCACGCGCGCAAAGCGGGAAGACGTGGCCCGGCGTCGACAGATCATTCCGCCCTTTGTCACGGTCAATGGCGACGGAAACCGTTCGCGCGCGATCAGCCGCGGAAATACCTGTCGTGACGCCTTCGCGGGCTTCGATCGACACGGTAAAGGCGGTGCTTTGCCGATCCCCTTCACGACGGGGCATTAATGACAGGCCTAGTTCCTTGATCCTCTGCTCCGTCAGAGAAAGGCAGATCAGCCCGCGCCCGTATCGCGCCATGAAGTTGATCGCCGCGGCATCCGCAAACTCGGATGCTATGATGAAATCGCCTTCGTTTTCGCGATCCTCATCATCAATCAGAATAACCATCTTGCCCTGACGTATATCGGAGATGACTTCTTCGATAGGCGCCAGATTCGAGGCCTCATCGCGCGCATCCGTCACCGGCTTCTCATATGCTTCGGCTTGTTTTTCCATGTCCTACAATTCGGTCCGATAAATCTAAAAATTTGCCAAGTACAATTTTAACAAAATGACTCGCTGTAATGGGTGTGATTCGATCATAATGTATCCTCTGCTCGCCCTACATGAAAGCCTCAAGTGTGACACCACGACCAATATCAGTTCGCACCGTGCCCGAACAACCGACGAAATCATTCCGCTTCATATTCATGTTCTGCGTGCTGTGCCTGCTATTCGCATTAGGCCAATTTCACCGCAGTTCCGGCTCCGTGCTGGCGCCGGTCCTGGTCGACGAGCTTTCCCTTAACGCCCAGCAAATCGGCATGGTCATGGGCAGCATGTTCCTGGCTCAGGGACTTATACAGATACCTTTCGGTCTGCTCATTCACCGTTATGGGTGCCGTATCATCATGGCGTCGACGGCGCTCATCGCTGTCGCCGGCTCCCTTCTGATCTCATACGCCAGTGATTGGACCAGCATACTGGCCGGCCGGTTCTTGCTCGGCATCGGCTTTGCCGCGTCCTTGCTCGGGGCCTATACCGTTTTCGTCAAATGGGGCGAGCCCCGCAACATCGCCTCGTTGACCGGCCGGTTCCTGTTCTTCGGCAGTTTCGGCGGGCTTTTCGCCACGGCGCCGTTCGCCTATCTGATCGAAATATTTTCCTGGCGGGTGGTTTTTCTGTTCATCGGCATCGCGACTCTGAGCATGGCCATCGCAACCTACATCTCTGTCCGCGATGTCCCGACCATGAAAGACAACGCCAGCGAGCCGTCAGAGCCGGTAACCCTGCGCAGCAGCGTTATCGGACTGCTATCCGTTCTGAAAGATCGTCGAATCTGGCCGGCGCTCAGCATATCGATGTTCATGTATGCACCGTTACAGGTTCTGATCGGTCTGTGGGCGGGACCATTCCTGAAGGACGTGCATCACATTGCGGCAATCGACCGCAGCTATATCCTTTTCTTCATGGCCATCGGCATGAATATCGGCATGCTGATTTATGCGCCCATCGAGCAGTATTTCAACACCCGGCGCAAAGTCATCCTCTGCGCCATGTCGTTCATTTCCGCCCTCTTTGTATTCCTCGCCGCGGTCGGCTATGCGCATGTATGGATGGCTGTGCCGTTATTTGTTGTGATCACGGTCAGCGCGCCCTTTTTCGTCCTCGTGCTGGCCCATACCCAAGCTCTGTTCGACGCCGAGTTCGCAAGCCGGGTCGTCTCGCTGGTCAATCTGCTGGCGATTTCCGGCATCTTCGTAATGCAGTATCTGACAGGTTTTCTCATATCCTCGGTGACGGACGATCCGAACGTCACCGGATCGACGCTCGGCTACCGGCTCGTGTTCGCGTCGGTTGGCGTCGCGTTCTTCCTGATGATGCTATCCTATCGCCGGACCAAGGATATCCCGCCGAAAGGCTAGAATTTCGGTTTCCGCTTTTCCTGAAAGGCCGCCACGCCTTCTGGAAATTCCGTTCCCGCGAAACAGAGCGCCTGGCCCATGGCCTCCATTTCCGCCGCGGTTTCGAAATCGCACGGCGCCGCCGCGAATTGTCTTTTGGCGAGCGCCAGCGCATTCGGCGGTAACGCCGCCAGATCCTTCGCCAAATCCAGCGCCTGCGCCTGAACTTGGCCCGTTTCCGCTAATACATCCGCGAGCCCGCAATCGACCGCCGCTTCGCCCTTGAAATTCTTCGCGTGCAGAAAGGCATGCTGGGCCCGGCCGGCCCCCATACGCCTGGGCAGGGTATAGGAAACGCCGAAGTCCGGCCCCAGGCCGACCTTCAGGAACGGGAAGCCGAGCGTTGCTTCGCCATCCACCACGACCGTGTCGCAGGCAATGGCCAGCGCCGCGCCGGCGCCCATCGCGTAACCTTCGACGGCGGCGACAACCGGTTTCTCAGACGTCAGGATCGCGCGCGCCACCATGTGTCCGCGCTTGATGCGGTGCCGCCCGGACACCATGTCGACATCGGCCAAGCTCGCCAGATCGCCGCCGGCGGAAAAATGTCCGCCGTTGGCCGTGATAATCAGTACCCGGATATCCGCATTGACCATGGCATCGTGCAACGCGACCAGCAGGCCTTCGCGCAATTCCGGCCCCAACGCATTCCTTTTTTCCGGCCGGTTCAGGCTGATTCTGGCAATGTATTCACTCGGATAGTCGGTGACGACGATCTGGCTATCGTTCATTGTTTCGTTCCTTCCCAAACTTCCCTGCGGCGAAACACCGCCATTTAAGCGATCACAGCAAAAACCAGCGGTTAACGATCGCGATGTAAACACCCGCCACAACAATACCGCCCACAGAATACGCAGCATTCAACCGCCATGAAACATACCAAGGCGAGCGTTCCAGAATACGTGTCATGAACAGGGTCAACCCGGAGCCGGGCGAAGACGGCGTTCCGACACCCCAAATCGCCGACATGCATAAAGCGAGGCTCACACTTTGCACCCCGAGCGCCTCGCCCGGGAATATCTGCCCCAGCAGGACGATCAGGACCAGTGGGTGCACCATCAGCATGGTACACATCAACATGAAACCCAACAGCACGAAGATCGCCGACCATCCGTATATCCCGGCGTTTATGAGGGTCGATGAAATCGTCGCCGGATCAATGATCAGCGCGGCGGAATACCCCAGAAAATTTGCCGAAAGAAAAACCACGATCTCCGCACGCAACTTGGAAATATTCTCGATGACGCTTTTCGCCATTTCGCCAAGGCTGCCGTGCCCATCCCGCCTCGACAGCAATGCCTGCCAGATAACAGAGATCAGCGGTGTGACGAGAAAGATGGCGATCGGCATGGAAACCGCCAGCGTTTCCGAAACGAAAAGGATCGAGCCGACAAGCACCAGACCAAGCACACCGATCTTGTAAATCGTTTCCGCTTCCAGCTTTACCGGCGCCGGGGCTTGTATCGGCTTCGATCCCGGCGGCGGCGGCTTGCGATGCGCCATACGATCGAACCCCCAACCGTATACAAGCAGCAGAAAAGCCAGCGGCACGCCCGGCAAGGCAATTCTGAACCAGCTCAGGTCCGGCATGATGTAAAGGATTACGGCGACGCTCACGAAGAACGGAGACCATGACGCAGCGAGAGCGAAACCGCGAATCATGGCACACGCCATCCGCTCACGGGCATTGGTATCGAGATTACCGAAGAGGAATGTGGAGAGCAGACTGAGCGCGGCAAAATTCGTCAAGGCACCGAAGAAGTGCGCCGACAGGGTAAGTGTCGCATAACGCCGGCCGGCCGGCTGGCTGACGATCACCTCTCTGACAGCAAACATTGAGGGACTGTTCAGCGCCGGGTATTGCAGGAACGCCACGGCGACGAACAAAGCGACAAAGATCAACGTCCCCTTTGACGCCTTGATCGCTGAATCGATGATGCCGCCTTCCGGAAAAGCGGCCAGGCTGCCGATCAGCACCAGAAACAGTCCTGTGAACAGTTGCTGGCGGGGGACCTTGTATATTTGTAATGCGACGAAGATCGCCAGCACCACGGTTGCGGCCGTGGTCGATTGCGGCCAGCCACCGAGTATCCCAGCACTCGCCAGGGAACTGCAGAGGAAAAGCAACATCGCACCGCTCAGATTGCCGATTTGCAACCTGGTGGACTGCATCGTCCCGATGGTTCCTGTTTGCGTCCGATCCATGTTCAACCCGCAATCCCGAGTCTGGACATCGCCTGCTCGCGCAGCTTGAACTTCTGGACCTTGTCGGTGCCCCCTGTCAGCGGGAATTCATTCACAACAAAGACCGCGCCCGGCACCTTAAATGAAGAAATCTCGGCGTCGAGGTATGTCAGCAATTCATGCTCATCCAGTTCCACATCGCCGTCGGGAATGACAAAGGCCGCGCCGGTTTCTCCGAATTCCGGGTCCGGTACACCGACGACTGCCGCTGCGCGGATCCCGGGGAATTTCAGGATGGCGGCTTCCACTTCCGGCGTCGAAACGTTGAACCCCTTGTGTTTGTAGCCGTCCTTGACCCGTCGCAGGAACTTCAGCGCACCGGCTTCGCTCATGACCCCGAGGTCGCCTGAATAAAGCCAGCCGTCATCCGATATGCATGCTTGCGTTTCTTCCGGTTTGTCGAAATAGCCCAACATTACCGAGTATCCGCCGATGACGATTTCGCCTTCCTGCCCAGGTGGCAGGTCTTCCCTCGTTTCCGGGTCTACGATGCGGATCGGGCAGTCCGGCAAAGGCCAGCCCTGATGGCCCAACCGGTCCTCAAGCGGGTCATCCAGATAGCACCGGCTGACCAACCCTGTGGATTCCGTTAGTCCGTAACCCGAGGTAAATCCCTCCGCCCCCAAAACCTCGATGGCGCGCAGGAAATGACTGCCCTGGCTGCTCAGGATCACGCCGCCGCGCAAGGATTTGAATTTGTCCTTGTCATAAGCAGGGTGTCTGGCGATGCGTTCGATCATGGTCGGCAGCAAATGCGCAAACGTGCACCTTGTCTCGCTCAGCGACGTTATGAAGTCCTCTTCATCAAATCGTTCGCGCAAATGAATCTCGCAGCCCCTGGACCAGAACATCAACAACCCGTTGAGGCATCCAAGCACGCCGAACAATGGCACCGTCAGGTAAAGGCTGTCCGCCGACGTCAGCCTCAGATACCGGCCACCGTCGAACGCCTTGCGCCATATGCAATGCGACAGCATCGCGCCCTTGGGAAGGGATGTCGTCCCGGAACTGTAGGCGATGAGGCCGACGGAATCGGGGTCCGTGTTATATGCCGGCACCGGATGATCTTCTCCAAGATCATGCCAGCCGATAACGTTGCCGGCATTGTCGGGCACCGGATCCATGGAAACGACGGATCGTAAATCGGGGAACGGGTCAGATGGGAGTTTGCCCGATGCGATGGCGGGATGGGATTGCGTCAATTCACCGATAAAATCCCGGAACGCCCCCGCCCCGGGCACGAAGATCGCCACGCTTTTGGATTGCCTGATCTGATACTCGAACTCGTGCTGTTTGAGGCGTGTATTGATTATAACCGGTATGACGCCGATCTGCGCCGCGCCGAACCACAGGAAAGGAAACTCGGGACGGTTCGGCATCCAGATTCCGATGCTTTCGCCAGGCCGCACCCCAAGCGCAACAAGACGGGACGATGCCAGGTCCGCTTCACGCTTCAGGTCGCGAAACGAGTATGACCGCCCCTGGAATGTCAGGGCAGTTTTATCGCCATAGGTATCCGCGATATGATTGATCGACTGCGCATATGTCAGTCCCCTGAACGGGTTGTTTTCCTTGCCATGGGACATGGAGTCATGCCCTCTTTGCAGAAAAATTTTCCAACTCCAGGAGGTCCGCGGCAAGTTCACGCAGCTTGAATTTCTGCACCTTGCCGGTTCCCGGGGTGAGCGGCAGCTCATCGACGAATAAAACGTACTTCGGCATCTTGTAGCCGGAGAGTTTCGGCTTGAGGAAATCCAGGAGCGCCTGCTCATCAAGCTCGCAACCCTTGCGCTTGACGATGAACGCCGCGCCGATTTTTTCCGCGACCGGGTCCGCCACGCCGATCACGGCGGCGGCATAGACCGACGGGTGCTGGTTAATCGTGAATTCGACTTCTTCCGGCGAGACATTAAAGCCGCGCGATTTATAACCGTCGCCCAACCGGCCCAGGAATTGAATCCTGCCGGTGGAATCCATCTTTCCCATGTCCCCTGTCCTGAACCAGCCATCGGGGCGAATGGCGGCTTCGGTTTCCTTGGGCTTCTTGTAGTATCCAAGCATCACACAATAACCGCGCACCCAAAGCTCGCCGGGTTCGTTTTCAGGCAGTTCCTTGAAGGTCTCGGGATCGACAACCTTGATTTCGACGTCCGGCAGCGCCCATCCCTGTGTCGTATGACGGATCTCGCGTGAGTCATCCCAACGGTTACGCGTGGCCACGGTCGTCGTCTCCGTCAGGCCATATCCGGTCATCACGCCGGGGATGCCGATGACGTCTGCAACTGCATCGAGAATGTCCGGGTCGATCGATAAAGTATATGAGATTTTAAGCGACGAGCGGTCATACTTATCGAAGTTCGGACATTCGATCAACTGCTTGACCGTTGGCGGCAACAGATGCATCGCCGTCACTTTTTCCTGTTCGATCGCTGCCAGACATTTATCGGCATCGAACTGCTCGCCAATGACCAGTTTCGCCCCCCGCGCCAGATAGGGCAGAACGCCGTTCAGAACCGCCATGGAGCCGAACATCGGAATTGCCATATACAGGCAGTCCTCCGACGTCATATCCACACGATCCCCGATGTCATAGGCCTTGCGCCAGACGCAGTGCGTAATCATCGCGCCCTTCGGCAGGGCCGTCGTGCCGGAACTGTAGCTTATCAGCCCGGCGACGTTTGGATCCTTTTCCATTTCAGGCAATGGCAGATCATCAAGCGCCAGTTCGGACCATGAAAGCGCCCCCTTGTACTGAGTATCGAAATCATCAACCACCAGCACATATGAAAGCTCGGGTAGCTTCTCGCTGCCCAGCGCCCCGGGCGCGCCATCGCGAATGGCCGGTGCCAGCTCGCTCAGTTCATCAAGAAAGTCGCGGAACGCCCCCTCGCCCGGGATGACGACGGCACGCGTATCGGATTGTGCCAATTGATAGGACAATTCCTCCTGACGCAGCCTGGTGTTGATCATCACGGCGACCAGCCCCATTTGCGACGCGCCCAGCCAGCACCAGATGAATTCGGGACGGTTCGGCAGCAGGATGGCAACCTTGTCGCCCGGCTTTAAACCGAGCGAGGCGTACCGCGCCGAAGCACTGTCGATTTCGCGTTTAACATCGGCGTAGGTAAATCTCTGATCACGAAAGACAACCGCTTCCCGATCGCCGAATTTGTCGGCGATATAGGCAATGCTCTGAGCGTATGTCATATTTAGAAAAGGATTCATCCGTTCGTGTCTCCATACCAGATCTTGTTTTTATAGATTGAGGCTTATTTCGCTTGCAGCAGTTCGAGCGCCTGTTCGCGCAACTTGAACTTCTGGACTTTTCCGGTGCCTGAGGTCGTCGGGAAGGAATCCGTCTCAAACACATGTGCCGGCACCTTGAAGGTCGCCAGATGCTCTTTGACGAATTCGATCATCCCCGCTTCATCGAAAGCGGTGTCCGGCGCAAGGATGACAAAAGCAACGCCAACTTCGCCGAAATCCTTGTGAGGTATGGCCGTTACCGCCGCTTCCGCGACCGACGGGTGACGCGATAAAACCGTCTCCACTTCCGCAGTGGAGACATTGAATCCCTTGTGTTTGTAGCCATCGACCAGACGGCTGATAAATCTGAACGATCCGTCGCTGAGCATTTCGCCGGCGTCGCCGGTTTTGTACCACCTGTCGGCGGTGAACGCGCGCGCGGTTTCCTCGGGCTTGTTGTAATAACCAATCATCGTGTTGTAGCCGCGCACCTGGATCTCGCCGATCTGTCCCGGCGGCAGTTCCCGGTTCGTATCCGGATCGGCGATGCGTACCTCAATATCCGGCAAGGGCTTGCCGTGCGTCGTAATGCGTGTTTCCAAAGGATCGTCGGCCCAGGTCCGCGTGCATGCGCTTGAGGTTTCCGTCATCCCGTAACTGGTAAAGACGCCATCGATCCCGAATTTTTCGACCGCCGTCATATAGACGTCCCGCTCAAGCGTCAGCAGAATGCCGGTCCGCAGGCTTGAAATGTCATAACTGTCAAAATCCGGCAGTTCGAGCATCCGGTTCATCATGACCGGCAGAAGATAAATCGCCGTGCTTCGTTCGGCCTGCACCGTCGAAAGCAGCCTCTCGGCGTCGAATTGATCGTCCAGCGCAACGGACGAGCCGCCGACCCAGAACGTCATTACCCCGTTTACGGTCGATAATATCGAGAACAGCGGAATGCAGAGATATAGCTGGTCGTCAGGATTCTGATAGAACCGCGCGCCATGGTCGGCAGCCTTGCGCCAGACGGCGTGCGACAACATCACGCCCTTCGGCAGCGCCGTCGTGCCCGAACTGTAAACAATCTGCGCCGGAGCCTGGGGATCGGTTTCATAGTCGATGGCACTGTTTTCCGCGAACGTTATGTCCGGCCAGTGGTACATGCCTGGCCCATGTTCCCCTTTCAGCCCGGTTGTAATGATGTATTCCAGCATCGGCAGATTGCCGCCACCAATACCTGCACCCGCCGCGCCGCTGTCCTTTGGCAACATCGTCAGCACATCGCCGAGGAAATCCCGGTACGCGCCGCCGCCCGGGACGACGACCGCACGGCTATCGGACTGCATGATCTGGTATTGCGCTTCTTCGATGCGGAGCCGGGTATTCAACATGACCGTTACCAGCCCGATCTGGGACGCCCCCATCCAGATAAAGATGAACTCAGGGCAATTCGGCATCCAGACGGAAATTTTGTCGCCCCGACGCAGACCAAGTTCAAGAAGACGGCGCGATGCATTATCGATTTCATCTTTGATATCTGCGAAGGAATAATGCATGCCTTGAAAAACCAGCGCTTTCCGGTCCGCATAGCGGGTGCAAACCATGGAGATCGCTTCAGCGTATGTTTTTCCTGCAAACTCGTTCATATTTACTCCAGGCTTTAGCACCTAGCGATTATAGAAATACATCTTTTAATAGACACAGGTGCCACAACGACTTACTTGTTGAGTTTCACTATTCAATCTTGGGAAATTGTGTTGTTTCACCCAAGCATTCCATTTTGAAGAAAATGAAATGAGCTGTATGCGATTCTGACACGTATTTGAGTAGTGATATTGTGTTGGTCTTGGCTGTAACATTTTCAATTATCTGCTATAATTGCCCAAATCCCTCGGGAACGAGAGAAAGCCTGAGCATCTGACATAGCGAATGCGCCAGAGAGGTTACAATAATATCGTTTCAATATGAGATCAATGTAACAATGCTTTAAGGTATAATTTTGCAAAATTGATATCAAATTTGTTTGCGGACAAGAGGAGCACAATGATGTGGACACCTGATATTTCAGGTATAGGCGGACCAAGATATCTGGCCTTGGCCAGCGCTATCGCCGAAGCGATCAACAGCGGGGAGCTGGCGGCTGGCACACAATTGCCGCCGCAACGGGAACTCGCGGAAAAGCTCGGCGTTACCGTCGGCACTGTCGGCCGAGCTTACATGGTGGTGAAAAGACGTGAACTTGTGAGCGGCGAAGTTGGACGGGGTACTTTCGTCAAGAAGTTGGAAGACAAGGGGGCATATGCCAACTTTCTGCCCGAGCGCAAGCCAGGCACGATTGATCTCGCCTGCTTCAGGATCCCCGTTGACGACATTGTGAGCTCGCTCGCGAATTCATTCGCCGAAGTCGCCAATCATACCGTGTTGCTGCCTCTGATTGCCTACCCGCCGGCATCCGGATTCACCACGCATCGCACGGCGGGCGCGGCATGGATCAGCCGTAGCGGGCTCAATGTCCCGCCCGAACGGGTAATTGTCTGCAACGGTGGGCAGCAGGCATTGCTGACGGCCATCATGACGCTTGCCAGCCTTGGCGGGCCGATTCTGTCGGAAAGACTGACGTATTCCGGCCTGAAATCAATTGCAGCCCTGCGCGAAATTCCGCTGGAACCCTTGGAGATGGACAAAGAGGGCATTCTCCCGGAAGCGCTGGAAGCCACGCACAAGAAATCGAACGGCCGGATCGTTTACGTGCAACCGACCGTGCATAACCCGCTCGGCTGCACCATGTCCATGAAACGCCGTGAAAAGATTGCCGAAATCGCGCGAGCCTATGATCTGATCATCATCGAGGACGATGTTGCTGCCGCCGGAGAGACGGAACGCGATGTGCCGATTGCCGCACTGGCACCTGAGCGGACCATCTATATCACAAGCATGTCGAAATGCGTCAGCCCGGCTCTTCGCGCCGGCTTCATGGCGGCGCCAACGGCACTGGTCGAGCCGCTGTCCAACACCATCCATACTCTGTCGCTGGCGAATCCGCCGCTTATTTTCGAAACGGCGTCGGTCCTGATCATGGACGGCGTCGCCGACAAGATCGCAAAACAGAACAATGAGGAGCTTGCAATCCGCCACAACCTCCTCATGAAAGAGCTCAAGGGAATGAACGTCAGCCACAATCCGGCAGCTTTCTTCGCGTGGCTGAACTTACCTGACCACTGGACGTCCAGTGAGTTTTCGGATGCCGTTCAACGCGCAGGCGTGTCGGTGGTACAGTCGGAGAACTTCAACGCAGGCGGAGGAGAGACGCCACGCGGCGTTCGCATTTCCCTCAACCCGCAAACCAACATGACAGGCTTGAAGGACGCCCTTCGCATCATGCGAAAGGTCGCCGAAGAACATCCGAGCCCCAGATTTGCAGTCGTTTGATTTTTTCCGGATGCCCGTGACGGCCTCCGGCTCAGATCGGGTCCCAACTGAAGACATCCGCCGAACGATCAAGGTCATAGAACGAGGCCTGCAAGGCCGGCATCGCGTGATCCTTGATCCGTTCCGGCGTCCATCCTTCGGAATTGTGCACTGAGCGAATTGGCCGGTTCTGGGATATGAAGAAAATTTCATTGTTCCGCACGGCAAAGATCTGACCGTTAACGGCGTCGGCATCATCGCTGCATAAGAATGTCGCCAGCGGCGCGATTTTATCAGGCGTCATCGCCATGATTTTCTTCACGCGCGCCTTCTGATCTTCCGTTTCCTGCGGAATGGAACCCGTCAACCGGCTCCATGCCGTCGGTGAGATGCAGTTCGAGCGGACATTGAATCTGGCCATATCCAGGGCGATCGATTTCGACAGGCCGACAATCCCCATTTTTGCGGCGGCATAGTTCGATTGTCCGAAGTTGCCGATCAGCCCTGAATTCGACGTCATGTGCACATATGCGCCACTACCCTGTTGTCTGAAATGCGGTGCGGCGGCGCGCGATACGTTAAAGGCGCCTTTCAGGTGCACGCCGATCACGGCATCGAAATCCGCTTCTTCCATCTTGTGAAATATGGTGTCGCGCAAGATGCCGGCATTATTGACGACGCAATCAATGCGCCCCCATTTTGAAAGCGCGGCGTCGACCATCGCATGCGCGCCATCCCAACTTGCGACGCTGTCGCCGTTGACGATGGCATCGCCGCCCTTGGACTTGATCGCCTCGGCGACCTCAGTGGCCGGCCCCGTATCCTGCCCCTCGCCGGCTTCCGTCGCGCCAAGGTCGTTGATAACGACCCGGGCACCATTCTCGGCCATCATCTCGGCAATGCCACGGCCAATACCGCGGCCGGAACCGGTAACGATCGCTACCTTGCCCTCAAGCATTTTCCCCATGTTCGATCCCTTTCGTCCGCTAGAAGGCGTCACGCGCCCATTTGACCGATAATCGCAACCGAGCACACATTCTGATGCGGCGCGCCGCCCAGATTATGCGTCAGGCCCATCGTCGGATTGCTGACCTGCCGTTTGCCGGCACGACCCTGCATTTGCAGATACAATTCATAGATCATGCGCAGCCCGGACGATCCGATCGGGTGGCCGAAACACTTGAGGCCGCCGTCGATCTGGCACGGCAGCCCACCGTCGGAATCGTAAAATCCGTCAAGAACGTCTTTCACCGCGCCGCCTTCGGGTGACAGATACAGATCTTCCATCGTCACCAACTCGGTAATCGAGAAGCAGTCATGTACTTCGGCAAGACTGATCTCTTCACGTGGATTACGAATCCCGGCTTCTTCATAGGCACGCTTGCTGGCAATCCGCGCCGTCATGAAATAGCTGCCATCCCATGAATTGTGGCCGGCTTCGATCCCATTGGAGACGGAAAGCTGCAGTGCCTTGACCGTGATCAGATCCTTCTTGCCCATCGCCTTGGCGATTTCCGGCGTGGTCACGATGGCGCAGGCGGCACCGTCGCTGACGCCGCAACAGTCGTAAATGCCAAGCGGCTCGGCCACCATCGGTGCGGACAGCACTTGTTCCTCGGTGATCTGACGCTGCAGGTGAGCCTTCGGATTCTTGGCGCCGTTATCGTGACTTTTGATTGAAATGTGTGCCATGGCGCGCTTCAATTCGGCTGCATCAATGCCGTGCTTGCCCCGGTATGCCGACGCCAACTGGGCAAACGAACCCGGCGCGGAATAGTTGGCCCACCACATGGAATTGAGCGATCCCCGGCTGCGTTGCGGCAAGCCGCCATAGCCGGTGTCCTTCAGCTTCTCCACGCCAAGCGCCAGGGCGATATCGCAGGCTCCCGACGCAACCGCATAGGTCGCGCCGCGCAGCGCTTCGGAACCGCTGGCACAGAAATTCTCGACCCGCGTCACGGGGATATACGGCAGGCGTAGCGCGAAGGCGAGCGGCAGGCCGCCCTTGCCGACGTGGATTTCCTCGATCGCCGTGGCCAGCCAGGCGGCCTGGATTTCCTTGAAGTCGATCCCCGCGTCCTCAATGCATTCCTCGAACGCTTCAACCATCAGGTCTTCGGCATCGCAATCCCAGCGTTCACCGAACTTCGAACACCCCATGCCAATGATCGCGACTTTATCTCTGATTCCATTAGCCATTGTTCTGTGCCTCATTTGCCATAGCGGGTGCTGCTTTCCAGAAATATCTCCGGAACCCGCGGTTGTTATCAAAATCCTTGATCCGGAACATCATGCGGACATCCTGCCCGACCCCGACCTTGCCGACATCGGCGTCGGTGAAGTTGGCAAGAAACCGGCCACCGCCCTCGAATTGGATCATCCCGTAATGCAACGGCGGATCGGGGCAGTATGTCAGGTGGTCTGCCGACCATGTCATGATCTTTGCCGGCACATTCGAAAATACGAACGGCTTTTGCGAATTCCATTCATTGCAGTTCGGATTGACGCAGACCCTGGAGCGCGGAAACTGCCGCGTGCCGCATTTCTCGCACTCACCGCCGACAAGACCGTTCAGCATGTCGCGGCGGCGATATAGCTGGGTAAGCGCGGTCTGATTATCCAGCTCGGCGCGCATGCCCTTTTCCTGTACGACCAGGTCGTTGAAGGCCATGAATTTGCCGTAGTTGGTTTCTTCGCGGCGGCGCGCGATGTAACCGGAAACACCGGCTTTCTTTTTATATGACGCGATTGCATCCGTGACCTTGAAGATCAGCACGTCACATCCCTGACCGAACGACGCCGCTACAATGATCTGCCCCGCAACCGCGCTTTCCAGCGCCAGCGACAGCATCAATAACGGATGCGCACAGCCGGTTTCACCGATCACGCCATCCATGGATTCCATCAGCGCGTCTTCGGCGATTCCGGTCATTTTGGCAATTTTCGAAGGCACCCGTTTCATCGCCGAGGGGACGATCAATGTGTTCACGCTATCCGGCGCAACCCCGGCCTTCGACAAGGCGGTGTTAATTGCATCGGGCACGATCTTCAGAATGCCTTCATCGCGGATCCAGCGTTCTTCCCAGTTGTAGTCGTAGGCGCGGTTTTCACCCCGATAGTGATCGACGAAATCGATGGCAACGGAATGGCGCCCAACCAGTTCTGCGAGGACACCGGTATTGCCCACCATCAGGGATGCCGCACCATCGCCGAAAATCATTTCGTCCTGGGCGCCGGCGCGTGTCCGCCGGGCATCGCTGGCGAGCACAAGAATATGTTGGTTGTCCACACCCTTGGCCGCGTCGAGTGCCGCACCCAATGCCGAGGTGCCGGCGCGTTGCGATGCACCGATATCGACAGTGGAAAGATTTTCATCGAGGTTCATGGCCGCGGCGACGATGCCTGCGTTCTGACGGTCCTGAAACGGAAACGTCGTCGATCCCATGTAGATCGAGGCGATCTCGCGGTCCGGCTTTTCCTCCAGGCAATCACGTGCGGCTTCGACCGCCATCGTGACGCTGTCCTCATCCCAGTTGCAGATGCTTCGTTCACCCTTGCCGAAGCGCTTCACACCCGGCTGTATCCAGCCGTTCGCATCCGCGGCGCTTTTCCTCGACAACCTCAACCGAGGTACATATCCACCGAAGCCGGTCAGACCTACCATTCGTTTCCTCCAGATCACATGTTTGAAACAGGACGCTCGCACGCAAGCATGCGCCGTCCGTTTTCATTTTCAGGATTGTCCCCCCTGAGAGCCCTGTTTTCAAGTCAATTGTGACGTATTGTATCAAATATAACGTGGCAATTATAGAAAAATGTTACCCTAAAGCCGCTCAAGGAAAAGTTGCTCTATGCGCTTGGGTTGCTCGAAATTGGCCCAGTGCCCGGCATCCTCGATGATCCGCGCATCGAGCGAAGGGAATTCCTTTTGCAACCGTTCAATGCCCTGCCCGACATCCGGATCCAGATAGGGATCCATACGCCCCCAGACGAAAACCGACTTTTCAGCGATCACCGGCAGGCAGCGCAGGACAATATCTGACTCCGACATGGGCAGCCCGATCAGGCGCTCCCGCCTGTTCAGCAGGCCCAATTGCAATGTGATTACATCCTCATCGATCAATGCCGGATTGCCGATCATGGTCTGGCTCAGGTTCTCGCGCACCAGATCGCGCAGCATTTCCTCGGTCATTGACGAACTGCGGCGGCGTAAATCGCCGACCGCGTTGCGCCAATAAGGCCCCAGGCCGCCGGCGCCGATAAACACGGCCTGATCGACACGCGCGTAACGCGACTTAACGATCAGCGTCGCGATGACCGCGCCCAGGGAAAACGCGCCGATGCTGAAACGGGCATCGGGGCCAATCAGTGCATCGATGCCGTCCCCGATAATGTCGCCGACACTTTCCGCGCTGATGGGTTCCGGCGGCATATTGGAATCGCCCAGTCCCGGCAGGTCCGCGGCATAAACGGTGAACGTGTCCGCCAGTGCGGGAATATTGCTGACCCAGTGCTTCCACGAGCCGAAACCGCCATGCAGCAGAACCAGCGCCGGGCCGGCACCCCATTCGCGCCAAACCATGATGCCGTCCCCGCAAGGGGTTTCATGTTTCTTCGCCGACCGGTCCAGGCGCTCGACTTCCGCCATTCCAAGCCAGGCCCGATTTCCGGAAGACGGTACCATGCCGCTTACGCACTCTCGTCCGAGCCGGCAGCTTTATACTTCTCGCCCAGCTTTTCTTCCCATTCCAGATATTCGACCATCTCTTTTTTGGTCTTCTTATATGGAATGGCGAGCGCGTCATCGATCAGCGCATCGTCGCCGGCCGAACCGGCCTCCGTTGAAATCGCCCCCTGCCAGGTCTTGCCCGGCGCATTCAGCCACCGGACATCGCCGTAGCCCATGCCGGCCAGGGCTGCGGCCGCGTACGCCGCCTGCGCAGGATCGCGGGCCGTGATAACGACCGGCTGCGACGGCGTCGCCGTGTCGGCGATCCGGTCCTCAAGATATCCTCTCGGTATCCAGTGCGCGCCTTTGACATGGCATGCCTTGTAATCGCTGCCTTTGCCGACGTCGACAACCACTAACGCCGCGTCTGCCGCCAAAGCCGCGTTCAGTTCATCAAGACTGCATGACGGCGTCGCCGTCTCGGCTTCGGATAAACCCAGCGGCGGCGTTCGGCCGCGACCCGTCGCGATCGGCAAGCCTGCCACACGCCACGCCTCGACACCGCCTTGCAAAACAAAAACATTGCGGAAGCCCATGCGGCGATACCAGTACGCCGTCACGCCGGCACGGGAATCGTTATCATCCACGAAGACAATATCCGCGTCCGGTACGGCGGCGAAATCGTCGGCCCGCTGACACGCCTGACCGCCGGGCAGCAGGATCGAACTGCAGATGTGGCCGTTCTTGAAAGCCGCGACGTCGCGGGTATCGAAAATGTAAATCGGCTTTTCGAGCCGGGCGTCGACACGCTGGCTCAGTTCGGCCGGTGTGAGGATTTTCGCCCCCTCGGCACTGGCGAGTTCCAGCGCCCGGTCTCGCACCCCGGCGATGCTGTCCATGCTCGGTGGCGGCAGTGTGCGGTTCTGCCCGGCGGCCAGCTCGCGGTCCGAAAGACGCCATCCCATGGTGCCGTTTTCCAGCGCCCACAGATTCTTCATCCCGAGCAGACGCCCTGTTTCCGTACCGAAGATCGAGCGCGTCCGCCCCGCGCAATGAATGACGATGCCGTCATAGTTCCTGGCCCAGTCATCGACATGCAGACTCCAGTCGAACGATGGCGCGGATGTGCTGACCGGCAAGGACCCTTCCGTGTATTCCTGCGGTGTGCGGACATCGAACACACCGATGTTCTCGCCGGCATCGATCCGGGCAGCCAGATCATCCGACGTGATATAGGGAACCTTGCTCGAAACCAGCAATCGCTCGCCAAAGTCCTTGCACGGCACGTTCCAACCGGTTGCCACTTCATGGCCTGCCGCCTGCCAGGAGCGCAAGCCGCCTTCCAGCACACTGACATTCACGTATCCGAAATCCGACATGGTTTGCGCCGCACGCGTCGCACGACTGTCATCGCCGCCATCGTCATAAACGACGATGCGGGTTTTCGGCGCAGGCAGGAGTTCCTCCAGCCTGAGTTCGATCATGCGACGCGGCAGGAACGTCGCGCCGGGAATATGCCCCTTCTGCGCTTCGCCAAGCTCACGCACATCAAATAGCGCCCAGCTGCGGTGTGGCCAGATGCCGTCTTCTGCATTGCAAGCCGAATGTAGATCCTGGACCGAAGTAAAATCCATGACGCGCGTCCTTACTTAAGCTCGTTGGGGGATTCCCGGTAGACGGTGGACTTCCAGTTCGTGAAGACGTGATTGCCGTCACCGTCCTCGCCGATGACTTCCTGATAGAGGATTTCCATGCGGCCGGACTTGCCCTGTTTTTCCTCAACGGATTTGAAAACGATCCTGCAGGTCAGCACGTCGCCGGCGACGATCGGGCGGGAATACCTGAAGCCCTGCTCACCGGCCAGGATGCGTTTGCGGTCGAGATCACGCGTCCACGCCGGCTCTTCCGGCGGATAGAATGAAACCGGAAATGTCGGCGGGGCAATGATCCCGGGATATCCGTTTTCTTTCGCAGCAGCCTCATCACGATAAAACGCAGAAGCGTCGCCAATGGCGTCCGCAAATTTACGTATGGCACCTTTCTCGACTTCGACCACATAAGGGGCCGATTCCGATCCGATCAATGAGCGGTCAATTTCCGACACGGTGTTTCCTCCGGAGTTATTCTTAGTTCTTTTTCCACTGACTGTTACTGCGCCCGAGAATCTTTCCGGCGATCATGTTCTTGTGGATCTGCACGGTGCCGCCATAGATCGAGCCGCCACGTACTTCGGCATAGCGATGCGCAAGCGGATATTCCTTGGTATATCCGTTGGCACCCATGATCTGGATTGCGTCGTCGCAGATTTCCTTGGCCGCCGTCGCCGTAAAGACCTTGGCGATCGAGGTCTCAAGCGCATCGGGCAGGCCTGTCGCCTGCGCCGTGGATGCTGCCCGGTAGGTCAGCAGTTGCGCCGCATCCAGTTTGACCCGCATTTCCGCCAGCATCCACTGGATGCCCTGGAAGTCGCTGATCTCGCGATTGAACTGACGGCGCTCCTTGGAATATTCGAGCGCATATTCGTACGCCGCCTGGGCCGAGCCGAGCATCCTGGAAATACTGCCAAGTCGTTCGGCGTTATAGACGCTGATCAGTTTACCGAAGGCATTGCCGTCCAGCAGGATATTGGATTTCGGCACCCGGCAGTCGTCGAAGTACAATTCAAACAACAGCTCATCGGCCATGTTTACCGTTCCGGTCGAGCGGCTGAATCCCGGCGCGTCGTGCGGCACGATCACGGCACCGATATCGGCGGACTTGCCGGTGTTGCCGAAGCGGCAATACAAGACGGTAAAATCGTTAACATCGACCGCGCTGACAAACTGCTTGCTGCCGTTGATAACGACTTCGTCACCGACAACTTCCGCCCTTGTCCGCATCGCCGTCGCCGCCGATCCCGCTTCGGGTTCGGTGATACCAATGGAAATACCGATATCGCCCTGCGAGATTCCGCGCAGGTATTTTTCCTTCTGCTCGTCTGTCCCATAAGCCTCGATTGCACCGCAAGCGCCCGTCGACGTCCGGTGCGCCAGACCGCCTGTAGCAGGCGAGCAGGCATGCAGTGCCTGAATGACCATCACCGTGTCGAGAAGAGGCAAGCCGAGACCGCCATATTCCGTGGGCATGTTCAGTCCCAGCAATCCCTGTTCCGCCATTGCCTTTCGCAGCTTGCGGACACCTTCCGGCGATTTGTCGGCGGTTAACGGCTCAAGCTTGCGGGCATATGCCTCACGTGCGGCCTCAACGAGTTCCTTTTGGCTCTCGGTTTGTGCAAAGTCCATGTTTCCTCCTGCCCGGACATCCAGAATCGCGGCGCGGTTCCAGATCAATATTCTTATATTGTATCAATATATAACGCTACTTTTTGCATTAATTGTCAATCTTTGATGGGTACATTTTTTCTTGCGCCAAGTGCATTTGTTTTCCAATATCGCATAAATCGTGCCGCAAGAGACAAACCTTAACCGCGGCTATTATGATTCACGCAGGAAACAACCATGACTCTGGTATCTAGCGACGACTTCAAGCTCGGCATGCGCCATATTGCAGCGGCCGTAAGCGTCATCTCGACGATGGAAAACGACGAGCCGCGCGGCATGCTGGCAACAGCAGTGTGCTCGGTCTGCGCGGAACCGCCGACACTGCTGGTCTGCATCAACAAAAGTGCGTCAATGCATGCCGCCGTCGTTGAGAGTGGTTGTTTCTGCGTCAGTGTTCTGGACGAACGCCAGCTTGGTACGGCGTCAAAATTCTTGTCTGTCAGCGGCGCGGAGAGATTCAAGCTGTGCGATTGGGACAGGCTTCAAACGGGGGCGCCGGCCATTCGCGATGCCCTTGTGAATTTCGATGCACGTGTCGTCAATGCGGTTGAAGCAGGCTCACACACGGTATTCTTCGGTGAAGTCGCCGCCATCCGCTTCGCCGATGTCGACGGCCGGCCGCTTTTGTATCATAACGGATGCTATTCGGGATTGAGCGTGGAGCCGTTTTCCTGAGCCCCAACCGGACGGCGCCGGCAGGGTGCGGCCTGAGGGGTGCCGCCCGCCAACGCCCACCCCACAGATCGTGAAGGTTTAATCCGCCGTTTCGATAAGCGCCAATACCTGGTCTTCATCAACGGCATCCTGTTCTGCAACATTGATGGCAGAGACCGTTCCGTCAGCAGGGGCTTCGATACCGATTTCCATTTTCATGGACTCCAAGATCATAATCTCCTCGCCTGCGCTGACCGATTCGCCAACTTTTTTTTCAATCTTCCAGACCGAGCCGGTCACCGATGCCAAGACCTCGATTTGTGCCATTTTCATGCCCCCTTCGTGTTTCTTCAGCGCATTGAAGATGCGCTTGTCATGATCAAAACCGATTCAATATTCGTTAAATGTGTTGATATGACCTAGGACATTATGGAATAAGAAACAACAAAAATGAGGCAAGTGCCCTCGGGAATTATCGGCCAAAACAATGCTAATATACTGCCGCAGTCCCGCCGGGCGATGAGAATATTTGGGGCGAACATGGAAAAAACGACGATTGAAGAGCTTGAACGCCGCCGCCGGGAAGCTATGCAAATGGGCGGTCAGGAAAAAATCGATGCTTTGCATCAAAAAAACAAACTAACCGCACGCGAGCGTATCGATTTATTGCTGGACCCCGGCACATTCGAAGAGATCGGCATCCTGGCCCGCAGCCAGCACCCGACACTTCATGACCGCACGCCGGCGGACGGCTTGATCGCCGGGTCCGGAAAAATTCATGGCCGCACCGTCTACGTCACCTCCGATGACTACACCGTGCTGGCCGGCACGCGCGGTCGCATCGGCGAAGCGAAAACGCGCCGCATCCGCGAACTTTGCGCCAAGCATAACGCACCTTATATCGCATTGATGGAGGCCGGCGCCGGCCGTTTCCAGGAAGCCAACGGCGCCATTGCCGCCGGTATCGGCGACCGGTTCCGGGAACACTACAGACTTTCCGGCCACGCGCCCGTCGTCTCCGCTTTCATGGGGCCTTGCTTCGGCGGCCCGTCCTTCACGGCAATGCAGTCCGACTTCGTCACGATCGTCAATCCGACGGGATACATGGGGATGTCCGGCCCGCCTGTGGTTAAGGTCGGCATCGGCCGCGACGTCACCGCAGAGGAAGTCGGCGGCGCCGAGAAAGCTGCCAAGGAAACCGGTCAGGTCGATTACATGGCCAGCGACGAACAGGACTGCATCCGCTCTATCCGCGAATTCCTGTCTTACTTTCCCAACAACTGCGACGAGCTGCCGCCGCGCGCCGAACCGGCACCGGCACCGATCGACACGCCAGAGGGGCGCGAAGAAATCGATGCCCTCGTTTCCGACAATCACCGGCGCGCCTACGACATGGAAAAACTGGTCCGACTGATCGTCGACAATGGGGAATTCTTCCACTACCGCGAACTGTACGGCCGCAACCTGATTACAGCCTGGAGCCGCATCGACGGCGAAGTGGTCGGGATCGTCGCCAACCAGCCGAAACACTGGGCCGGTGCGCTGGACGACAAGGCCATCCGCAAGGCCCGGAAATTCGTCGAGCTGTGCGACGCATATCACATACCCCTGGTGTTCCTGACCGACTGCCCCGGCTTCGTCGTTGGGCCTGAGATCGAGAATCAGCGTATGGTTTCATTGGCTGCGCGGTTCCTGAATACAATGATCGCAACGACCGTTCCGATCACCACGATCGTTATCCGCAAGGCCATCGGCCTCGCCTATCTTGCAATGGGCGGCAAGACCATGGGACCGGACACGATCGTCGCCTGGCCGACGGCACAGTTCGACGTGATGGGGCCTGCGGCCGGTGTCGAATTGAGCTACGGCAAGAAGATTGCCGCGTCGCCTGATCCGGCCGCCACCCGCGCGGCCTATCTGAAGGAAGCCGAAGAGGTCGCCGCCGCGCACCATGCAGCGGAGATGGCGCTGATCGATGACGTCATTCTTCCCGCCGAAACGCGCGACATAATCAAAAGCACGTTCGCGCGCGCACAAAGTGTCCGCACCACCGGATTCAAGCACCGTATCGACCCCTGATCCATTACGCCCAACAGGAACGCCTGTCCTATGAAACTTGAAAACATTGCTGCCTGGGATATCGAAACCGATATCGTCATTGTCGGCTTCGGTGCTGCCGGCGGCGTCGCCGCAATTGATGCAGCGGACGCCGGCGCCCGTGTCATGATCCTTGAAAAGATGCCCTTTCCGGGCGGGCTTTCCGCTGTTTCCGCCGGGGGCATCCGTGTTTCCGAAAGCGCCGACGAGGCCTTTGCCTATCTGAAGGCGACCTGCGGCGGACGAACCCCGGACGATATTCTCAAAGTTCTTGCCGACGGGATGACCCAGGTCCCGGCCTATCTGCGAGGGTTGGCCGAGATCAACGGCGCCACGGTCAAGGTCACGCCGGCGCTCGGCAACTATCCGCTCCCGGGCTGCGAGGCATTGGCGTATTGCGAAGTCAGCGAAGTACCGGCACTCGAGAACGGCACGCGCTACCACGCGACCCACGCGACGAAAAACGGCGGGCGGCTGTTCAAGGTCCTCGAAGATAATGTCCAGAAACGCAATATACCGGTTCATTACAATGCGCCGGCGCAAAAACTGATTACCGATTCTCAGGGCGAGGTTTGCGGCATCATGGCCCGCATCGACGGCAAGGACGTTATGATTCATGCCGCCAAGGCGGTGATCCTGACCTGCGGCGGCTTTGAGAACGATGACGAAATGAAGCAACAGTATTTCCAGGCGCAGCCGGTCCTGACCGGCTCGTTCGCCGGCAATACCGGCGACGGCATCCGCATGGCGCAGGCGGTCGGCGCCGACCTTTGGCACATGTGGCATTATCACGGCCCCTACGGCATGAAGGATCCTTCGGGGAAATATCCATTCGGTCTGTACATGAAAGCCGTGCCGATGTGGACGCCGGGGCACCCGGAAAGCGTTTCCGATCTTGGTGTCGTCGATGACGCGGGCAAGCCGCTGTCACAGAAATCGCTCGCCAAGATCGCGTGGATACTGGTCGATCAGGACGGCAAGCGGTTCATGGACGAATACCCGCCCTATCCTGGCGACACCGGTATCCGGCCCCTCGATCAGTACGATTCGAAACGGCAGAAATTCCCGCGCATCCCGGCGTATGCTATCTTCGATGAACACGGCCGGCAGATGTACGCCATGGGCCGCACAGCCTACAACGACGCCGATGCGCACTACGACTGGAGTCCGGACAACCTCAAAGAGGTCGAGAACGGCATCCTGATCAAAGCCGACACGATCGAGGAGTTGGCCGCCAAGCTGAATGTCGGCGCAAACCAGTTGAAGCGCACCTTCGAAACCTGGAATGCCGCCGTCGCCGCCGGCCACGATGAAGAGTTCGGCCGACAGCCCGACACCATGGTGCCTATTCAAACCCCGCCATATTATTTCGCGGAGATCTATCCGGTCGTCATCAACACGCAAGGTGGGCCGCGCCATAACGTCAGGCAGGAAATCCTCAACCCGTTCGGCGAACCGATCCCGCGGCTGTATGCCGCCGGCGAGTTGGGCAGTGTGTTCGGACATCTGTATGTCGGTGGCGGAAATCTTGCGGAATGCTTCGTCGGCGGCCGCATCGCCGCCAGCGAGGCAAGCAAACTGGAAAGCCGGAAACCGGCGCCATGAGCAGCACGTCTTCATGCCTTCGACTTGATGACGACAACGGCGTCCGCACCTTGACGCTGTCGCGCCCTGAAAAACTCAACGCACTTGGACGCGAACTGATCGAAGCCCTCACCGTCGCCTTGCATGACGCGGAGGATGATGCCGGGGTACAGGCCGTCGTACTAGGGGGCTGCGACAAGGCCTTCAGTGCCGGCGTGGACCTTAAGGAAACATCGGCCCTCAAGGAAGAAACGGAGATCGTCGCCCATGCAGGCCGCGTGGCCGATCTGTTCCTGGCAATTCCGCGCATGACCAAGCCGACATTCGCGGCGGTCGAAGGCTATGCGCTCGGTGGCGGCTGCGGTCTGGCGCTGGCCTGCGATTTCCTTATCGCCTCGAACAATGCGGTTTTCGGGTATCCGGAGATCAAGAAAGGCGTCATGCCGGCACTGGTAACGCCAAACCTTGTGAAACGGGTGGGGCCGCGCAGAGCGTTCGAGTTTCTGGCGAGCGGCAAGCAGTATAGCGCCGAGGACATGTTCGCTCTCGGACTTGTCAGCAAAGTCGTTGCCGTGGGAGAAGCGCTTGGCGAAGCACAGGCGTGGGCCGCGGCGATCAAGGCGCACGACCCGAGGATTCTCGCCTGGATCAAGGAACTCACCAAGGACTGTGAGAATGTGTCTCTCGAAGACGGACTGGGCATCGCTCGGCGCATGAATGCGCGGGCACGCCTGGAACTCAGGGACAAATCCTGATCAATCCCCCCTGATCAATCCCCCCTGACCAATCCCCCCTGACGATGTTCAGAGGGAGACCGTCCCGCCGCCGTCGATTTGCATGATCGTACCGGTGACAAACCGTGACATTCCAGAAGCGAGGTACAGCGCAGCATCAGCAATATCGTCGACCTCGGCCATCTCGCCGAGCGGGTTCGCGGCCTTGGCGCCGCTTCTGGAATCGCTGCCGGTGGCACCGGAAATCTTTTCGTTGGCGGCCGCAATCTTGTCATAGCGCGGCGAGCGGACCGGTCCCGGCGCAATGGCATTGATGCGGACCCCTTGCGGACCGTAAATATTCGCCAAGCCCTTGGTCAGCGTATTCACGGCAGCATTGGCACAACTTCCTGCCAGGTGCGAAGGGGAATTCGGCTGGTGGCCGCCACGCCCTGAAACATTGACGATACTGCCGCCGCCATTTTCGAGCATAAACGGCAGTGCTGCGCGCGATGTGCGCATATAGCCCAGCGCCTTGGCATCCAGAACCGCCATCCAGTCATCGTCGGAAAGATCGAAGAAATCGGCGAAGATCGGGCATGTGGTCGAGTTCACCAGAATGTCGATTGCGCCGAAGCTGTCGAACACCGCCTTCGCCGTGGCATCCACCTGATCGCGGTCGACAACGTCCATCACGAAAACCTGCGATTTGGTCCCGGCGGGCAGCCCGTCCGCGACCTCGGCCAGGGTTATGGCGTTCCGGCCGGAAAGCGCGATGCTGGCACCCTCGGCGGCGAAACGGCGGGTGATCGCCGCGCCCAACGCGCCGGCGGCCCCGGTAATCCAGGCGGTTTTCCCCTCAAGCATGCGCTCCATGATGTTCTCTCCTCTTATTTATAATGTATGGGCCGTCTCAGGCGCCGTCGTACAAACCATCAAGCGAGGGGGCCTGCCGCAGACCGACCAGCCGCTCATAGACACGCCGCGCTGCATCCGGCTGCATCGGGCTGGCTCCGCGCGTCAGGCAATCGCCGGCTTTTTCGGCGAGCACCGCGTGGGCATCCGCGCCCTCGGCGGCATTCGGCACATCGCGTACATGCTGCGTATGTGTCTGCCCCCCCTTCAGCTCAACCGTCACCTCGCACGGCGCGACGTGGCCGTCTCTATCGTCGAACAGCGTTAAATCCAATGCCCGGGCAAAGCGGACGACCTCCGGGTCCAGCGCCTGCGCGGGTTCGATATCGGCCAGTTTGACGCCGCCGGAAAACAGCGCGCGTGCCGCCGCGTAACGGGCGGAAAACTGCGCCGCGACCTGCGGGTTGGCGTCCGGCGTGTAGTCGCCGCCGATGATGCGATTCATATAAGGCGTTATACACACCTTCAGCGCGCTGACGTCATCCTTGGTAAAACCGTGCGCGGCCATCAGCGACAGCACGGCATCAATGATGACGTGGGTGCACAGGCAGGTCGGGAAAAGCTTGATTGTCACGTTCTGAAAGACGTATGTCTGCCCCAGACCGGCCACCACCTGCTCAGGTTGACCTTCCTCGTACAGCGAAAAAAGCCCCGCCGGACCGTCAAGAAAACGGTGCGCCGCCGTAACCCCACGCTTCGCCAGCGCCGCCGAAAGCACACCCGCACGCGCGGCAAAAGCCGTCTGATATCGTTTCGCAAGGGCGCGTTCAACAATCGCCTGTTTTGTTCCGGAAGTCTGGGCTAAGGCCAGACCGAAGGCATTCAGCGTTTGCTCGGTGCTCAGACCGAGCAGCGCCGACGCCGTTGCCGTTGCGCCAAATACGCCATAGACCGAGGCCGGGAACCAGTTCGACTGGCGAGGCGTCGCCAGCGATATCCGGCACATGACTTCGCAGCCGGCAATATGCGCGGCAACGATCTGTTCGCCGCTCGCTTTTATGTCCTCGCCGATGGCCAGAGCGACGGGAACGGTAATGGCCGCTGGATGCAGCAGCGATTCCTGATGCACGCTATCGTAATCCAATGCCGCGGCGGAAACCGCATTCACAAAAACCGCTTGCGCGACACTGACCGATTCGGCGCGGCCCCATAAACGTGCGGCCGGTGCTGCGGATTCGAGCAGCGCAAGCTCCGCCGCCTGGGAAGCCCCCGCCTCGACACTGCCGGCCCAGCCGACAGCAACGGTATCGGCAATCTGCCGAGCGGCGGATATCCATCCCTCCTCGGTTAAGGCGCCGAAATCCCCGCTGGCAACAAACGATGCCAGAAGCCGATTGCTGTCGTCATGGCAGGACTTTGTAACGTCTTCTATAATCCCATTATCCGGCATCCGTTTATGTCACTCCTTGCTTCTCCACATTATCGCACCTCTTATATAGAGGCAAAGCACCAATATTGATTACTTTTTTTTAGGCGATTTGATATCTTTGTGTTGATTAGAATTGATACAATGTTATAGTTTGCGTTATCAAATTGATAAATAGGCACTGGCGATTTTGGACGATCCGGAATCGGAATAGATGCCTTTTAATGGGTGGTTACATGCTGGAGATTACGGAAAAACTCATATCTTGGTGCGCACGAGCCCTGCTGTTCGTAGGCGCCGTAGCAATCGTCCTGATGATGACGCATGTCATGCTTGAAGTCATACTGCGGACCTTGTTCAACAAATCCATTCCAGGAACGGAAGAAATTGTCTCCGGCTACTATATGGTCGCCGTGGTTTTTCTGCCGCTTGCCTACGTGCAGCTTGAACGCGGTCACGTCATTATCGAGTTGTTTACTCTCAAGGCCGGTCCGCGTCTGAAGGCCTGGATCGACGGCTTTGTCTACATAATCTGTGGCGGCGCCCTCGCGGTTTTCACATACGCCACCTTCGACAAAGCCATAAAGATGACGGCAAAGAACGAAATGTGGATCGGTATGATCGAGGTCACCATTTGGCCGGCGCGTTGGGCACTGCCTTTTGGCCTCGGCATCATGATGCTGATTATGTTTCTTCAAGCCATCCGTGAATTCCAATCCGCAATCACCGGCGAGCATTATCAAGAACCGATGCACGCCGAAGATTCCGAACAAGTGTGAGTAATCTATAAATGGCCCTGACTATCGGAATCATAGGACTTACCGTCCTGCTCGTGCTGTTGGCTCTTCGCATTCCAATCGCGTTTGCTCTCGGTCTTGTTTCACTAGGCGGCATTGCCCTTATTCGAGGCCCGATGCCTGCCGTTGCCGCCCTGGAAACGCTGACATTCAACTTCATTGCGCACTGGTCGCTGTCCGCCGTGCCAATGTTCTTGCTGATGGGGAACGTCGCGTATAAGTCGGGTCTGACGCAGAGCCTGTACCGCGCGACGCGTCTTTGGCTCAGCTCACTGCCGGGTGGCCTTGCCATCGCCAGCACTGCGGCATGCGCACTGTTTGCTGCAGCCTCGGGCTCAAGCGTCGCCACCGCCTCCGCCATGGGCCGGATCGCCATCCCGGAAATGCTGAAATACAAGTACGATCCGGGCCTTGCGACCGGCACTGTCGCTGCGGCGGGCACGCTGGGATCGCTGATCCCGCCGTCCATCCTGATCATTCTGTTTGCTATTTTCGCCGAAGCATCAATTGGTCAAATGCTGATCGCGGGTATTTTACCCGGCATTCTTTCGGCTCTGGTGTTCGCAACGATGATCGTGACCCGGTGCATCATCAATCCGAAATTGGCACCAAAGGTCGAAGGCGGCGTCACTTGGGGCGAGCGTATTGCCGTGCTGCGCGATATCTGGCCGCTGCCGGTTCTCATTCTCGGTGTTCTCGGCGGCATATATTCAGGCGTATTCACAGCGACCGAAGCCGGTGCCGGCGGCGCCTTCCTGGCCTTCGTTATCGCCGGGATGCAGCGTCGACTGACGATGCAGGTCTTCAAAGAATCAGTCATCGAATCCCTTAAAGCGACATCGATGATTTTCTTCATCGCCCTTGGCGGCATCATGCTCACCCGCTTCATGGCCATGTCCGGCGTTCCCGCAGCCCTCAGCCTGGCGCTTGGCGACCACGCCCTGGACCCGATCGTTCTGGTGATCGCATCTTCGGTGATATTCATCGTCCTCGGGATGTTCCTGGACTCTATCGGCCTGATGCTCCTGACGCTGCCCGTTCTGTTGCCGCTGTTTGAGGCATCGGGCGCCGACATCATCTGGTTTGGCGTGCTGGTGATCAAATATCTCGAGATCGGCCTTATCACGCCGCCGGTCGGCCTCAATGTTTATGTCATCAAGGGTGTCGTTGGCGACAAAGTTCCACTTGAGACGATCTTCAAGGGCGTCTTGTGGTTTGTCCTGGCCGACATCGTCACGCTGGCCCTGCTGATTGCGTTCCCGGACATATCCCTGCTGTTGCCGACAATGATGTTGAGGTAACGGGATATGCATCACAACCACATGCGGCCATCAGAATTTTTTACGGCCAACATCTCATCTGTTTCCGTGGTGTAAACAGTTGAGAATCGAAAAATTAACACCACTACCTTAGTTGGGAGACGGAAATGAAACACTCAATATTGAAAATGGCGGCACTTGCTCTTGCCGTCCTGGCGTTCGCCTATCCTGCATCAGCAGAGAAAAAACTGGTATACGCCAACTACCTTGGATTGAAACACTCGACCAACCCTGAACTAGAAAAGTTCTTCAAGGCTGTTGAAGAAGATTCCAACGGCAGCCTTAAATGGGAATGGCACTTCGCATCTTCACTGCTCGGCCCAAAGGACATTCCCGCCGGCATTCGTGACGGTATTGCCGATGCCGGTTATTTCGTTGGCGTGTATGTGCCTTCGGAAATGCCGGTAGATAACTTCATCGGTGATTTCGCATTCCTGAACGATGACGCCATCGCGATGACCGGCGCTCTCAACGAATTGGTTCTGTTCGAATGTGATGAATGCGCGGACGAATACCGCGAGAATTTCAACACCCAGTTCCTGGGTACGTATGCGCTGACGGACTATCTTTTCCAGTGCAAAGAACCGCTCAAGAGCCTTGCTGACTTCAAAGGGAAGAAAGCACGCGGCTTTGCGGGTTGGACTGAAATGATCAAGGGTATGGATGCCGTTCCGGTTTCCGTTTCCGCCAACGAAATGTACGAAGCGCTCGAAAGAGGCATCATCGACTGTGCCACCCACAGCATCACCAGCCAGAAAACGCGTTCTCTGGGTGAAGTGGCGCACAACATCATCACCAACTCTCTTGGTGGTTTCATGGGCGCATCCCTGATCAACCTTCGCACGGACAAATGGGACAACCTGACAGCAGACGAAAAGACGGCAATCCTGAAAAACCTGCCGAAGCTGATCTCCAGCAGCGTTTTTAACTACGTCAATCAGGACATTTCCGTGAAAAAGGAAATGGAAGCCAAGGGTAACAAGTTCTATGCAGCCGACCCTGACCTTGCGAAATTCATCACGGAGTTCCGGGCTGATTTCATCAAGAACAAAGTCGTCGACAAAGGCAAATCGCGCGGCATCAAGGATCCTGCAAAAATCCTCGCTTCGATGCAGCGTCTGACGGTCAAATGGAAAAAGCTGATTGCGGATAACGGCCGTACGCCGGAAACCCTCGAGAAACTGCTGTGGCAGGAAATTTACAGCAAAATGCCTGTCAAATAATTCGAAAAATTATCTCTCAGCGGTGTCCTCCCTGACATTCCGCTAGCCAACTGAACGGGGAGCAATCTAATTTGCTCCCCGTTTTTTTTACGCTGCTGTTCGTCCGGAATATCTACACGCAGATTCATGTTATGTGCGTGAAGCCTTGGCTTTTCAGCGATCTTGATTGATATGTGAAGCTGGGAATTTTAGGGTTAAATACTACAACAATCTGATGGAATTGGTTTAGGTGTGATGATTCAATTTATCGCAAATCATGATTTTGAGAACCGCATCGTTTGCCGCACGTGGCACTTAATAGCGGTCCCGACAAACGTGATCGCAGATGACTGAGTCTCCTAAAAAAGCACAAGGGCCACTTGTCGGCGTGCGGGTCCTTGAATTCGCAAGCAAGGGACCGGCCCCCTATTGCAGCATGTTGCTTTCGGATTTAGGCGCCGACATTCTGCGGCTGGACCGCGCGGTGGCGGACGCCAGCATGGCGAAGACGCAACATGACCCCATGAACCGGGGACGCCGGTCCATTGCCATAGACCTCAAGAACACCGAGGCGACAGCCTTTGCGTTGGATCTCATCGCCAAAACCGACGTACTGGTAGAAGGCATGCGCCCAGGCGTCATGGAACGGCTGGGCCTTGGTCCCGATGTTGCTCAGGCAAAGAATCCCAGGCTCATTTACGGGCGCATGACCGGTTGGGGACAGGAAGGCCCGAATGCCGGCCTTCCCGGACATGACATCAACTACATCGCGACCACGGGCGTATTGGCGGGCATCGGCAGTCCGGATGGATACCCTGTGCCGCCGCTCAATCTTGTCGGTGATTATGGCGGCGGCATGCTGCTTGCCTTCGGTATCGTCGCTGCGCTTTTCGAAAGATCAAACTCGAATACCGGGCAGGTTATTGACGCTGCGATGATTGATGCATCCGCAAGCATGATGACGTCATTTTTCGGCATGATGCGGGCGGGACAATGGTCTGACAGCAATCGCGGCAACAATGTGCTCGATGGCGGCGCGCCTTTCTATACCTGCTATCAGACGTCCGATGGTAGGTTTGTTGCTGTCGGTGCTGTCGAAGCCAAATTCTTCACAGAGCTTTTGCGCCGTCTCGGTCTACCGGTATCTTTGGCGCAAGACCAGAACGTCCGCGCGAAATGGCCTGCGTTAAAGGAACGTATCGCCGCTGTGATCCGTGAGAAAACCCGCGATCAGTGGGCGCGTCTTTTTGCCGATGCCGAAACATGCCTATCACCGGTGATGACATTATCGGAAGCACCTGCAGAACCGCACAATCAGGCGCGCGGGACATTCATTGATGTGAACGGCGATATCCAACCTGCGCCTGCCCCACGCTTTGAGCGAACGCCCGGGGCGATCCAGAATGCCCCCGCCAGGGAAGGCGCGGACACCATCTCGGCGCTTGCCGAATGGGGATATAAAAAGAATGAAATTGATACGCTTATCGAGAAAAAGGTGCTCTATCAGGCCGCTGAGCATGAATGAATTGAGACCGGGAAATATACAAACGTCTTATCATCGAACGGGCTCATAAAAAGATATTAAAACCCGATACCGTCTGGCAAAAACGCAGACCGACGTTACTGTAAGGGTTCCGCCCTCGCCTGGATGCCGCTCAACAGGCCGGAAAGTGGCCATCTCTGGCCCATATCGACGGTTGCCGTTATACCGGCGTGCCGAACCAGCGAATCAGTGTGTGCGATAAATTTCAGTCTCACCGGTAAGCGCTGAACGACCTTGATCCAGTTGCCGGAACCATTTTTCGGCGGCAGGATGGCAACGAACTGATACCAATTGGGAGCGAAAATCAGAAGATGGCAAAACTAACAGGCATGCGGCGCGGGCTTACCCGCTACGGCGATGAGGAATTCGCGCTTTATCTGCGCAAGGCGTTCATCAAGGCCATGGGATATTCGGATGATGCGTTGTCGCGCCCAGTGATCGGGATTGCCGACACCTTTTCCGAATACAATGCCTGTCATGCCAACGTGCCCAAGATCACCGAAGCCGTTAAGCGCGGGGTCATGCTGGCCGGTGGTCTGCCGATGACGTTCCCGACGATCTCGCTTCACGAATCGTTTTCATTTCCGACCAGCATGTACCTGCGCAACCTCATGGCCATGGACACGGAAGAAATGATGCACGCGTTGCCCATGGACGCCTGTGTCCTGATCGGCGGCTGCGACAAGACGGTGCCCGCGCAACTGATGGCCGCGGCCAGCGCCGACATTCCGACCATTCAGGTCGTCACCGGCCCGATGCTTTCGGGAACCCATGGCGAGGAACGTGTTGGCGCCTGCACAGATTGCCGGCGCTTTTGGGGGCAATATCGGGCTGGAAACATCGACAGCGATGAAATCAACAGGGTGGAAGGCCGATTGGTCCCGACAGCCGGCACATGCGGCGTTATGGGGACGGCCTCGACGATGGCCTGCATGACTGAAGCGATGGGCATGATGCTGCCCGGCGGCGCCACCATTCCGACGGTGTATGCCGACCGCCTGCGTCATGCGGAAGCCGCCGGCGCCAGGGCTATGGAAATTGCGACGGAAGGCCTCTGCCCCTCAAAGATCCTGACTCCGGACAGCATCGCCAACGGCCTGCGCATGTTGCTCGCCATCGGCGGGTCGACGAACGGTGTCGTGCATCTTGCGGCGATCGCCGGCCGACTCGGTATTGAGGTCGATATGGAGGCTTTCGACCGCATGGGCGAGGAAACGCCCGTGCTGGTGGATCTGAACCCGTCCGGAAAATATTACATGGATGACCTGCACCGCGCCGGCGGGACAGCAGCCATCCTGCGTGAACTCAAACCGCTTTTGAATCTGGAATGCATGACCGTGACCGGCCGCACCCTCGGCGAGGAAATCGAGGCTTTGCCGCCGGGACACGCCCAGGACGTGGTCCGCCCGCTTTCCGATCCGATCCATTCGGGCGGCGGCATTGCGTTCCTTAAAGGTAATCTTGCGGGCGACGGCGCCATCATCAAACAGTCGGCCTGTTCCCCGGATCTACTTGTCCATACCGGTCGCGCCGTCGTCTTCGACTCCCTGGAGGATCTGGCCGCACGAATTGACGATCCCGACCTTGATGTCACTGCCGAGGATATCCTGATCCTGCGCAACGCCGGCCCGAAGGGTGCCCCAGGTATGCCGGAAGCGGGATATATACCGATCCCCAGGAAACTGGCGGCCCAGGGGATCAAGGATATGGTCAGAATCTCCGACTGCCGGATGAGTGGCACCGCATTCGGCACCATCGTGCTGCATGCAGAGCCGGAAGCCGCCATCGGCGGTCCATTGGCCCTCGTTGAGAGCGGTGATATCGTCCGCCTGGACGTCCCGAAACGGCTTTTGCAACTCGAGGTGACGGACGAGGAGCTCGACCGCCGGCGGGCAGCATGGACACCGCCGATCACGCCCCCCATGCGTGGCTATGCCAAGCTGTTCAACGAACACATCCAGCAAGCCGGAAGCGGTGTTGATTTCGACTTTCTCGTAAAGCAGCCATACACGGACACAACGCCTTAACCGTGTTCGGGGCGCGGACGGGCTTATTCATCATCCTGATAGAGAAGAAATGCACGGCGTGGCCGTGGTAAGCGCTGAAAACTCTGCGGCAGGCAGGATCAGCGCGCCACGCGGCGTCCGTATTTCCGTCGGCATCATTCCTCAGCATGGGATAATCGAAGCCGGCCTAGGCAGCTTTGCAAGCTTACTCACAACGGCCCCCCAACCGCAGGTTTCGATCATCTAATCCGTTTGGTCAGTTCCGCTGCGAGAAACGCCGCCCAACCATCGATGCGGCAATGTTGACTTTCTGAATGTCGATTGAACCGCCGGCAATACCCCAGCCCCACGCATCGCGCATCTTTTGCTCGATAGGAAATTCGGTCGAATACCCATAAGCGCCCATCAGTTGCATCGCCTTGCCGGTGACTTCGCGAGCGATTTCATTGGCATAACACTTGGCAACAGAGCTGTCGCCAACCGATGGCAATCCTTGAGATGCATTTACGACAGCACGGTATAAAAGCAGGCGCGCTGCATCGACCTTCATTTTCATTTCAGCAAGATGCAGTTGCACGGCCTGAAACTCGACAATAGGCCGCCCGAACTGCTGGCGTTCCTGAACATAATCCAGAACGTAATCAAGTGACGATTGGGCCACGGCAAGACTCATCGTTGTATTGCCGCACCGTTCCAGATCAAAAGCCTCCATAAGCTTTTTAAAACCGCCAGCCGGAACCAGAACATTCTCGGCCGGCACTTCAACATTATCAAAAAAGATATCGGCGCTGACCATCCCGCGCAGCCCCATATGAATCTCAGGCTTGCCAAACGAAACGCCATCGCGGTCTTTTTCAACCAGAACGGCGCCGATGCCTGCGGCCCCCTGCTGATCGGACATCCGTGAATATACAACATAGACATCCGAATGACCGGCACCGGAACACCAGCGTTTGGTGCCGTTAACCACGACCTTATCGCCATTCACATCGGCGCGCGTCGTCAGATCCGTCAGTGCTGTTCCGGCGTTTGGTTCAGACATGGCGACGGCAACAATCATTTCGCCGGCGCAGACTTTCGGAACAATTCGCTGCTTCATCTCTTCGCTGCCGAAATGAGCAATGGCCAAGACGGGCCCGAAACAAGACTCGAAAACCGGAAATGCAACGCCGCAAGACACCTTGGCAATTTCTTCAAGCGCTAATACCGCATCAAAATGTGTAAGCCCGGCACCACCAAGTTCCGACGGCAAATTAATACCTAACATCCCCATATCGGCGAAGCGTTTCATGACACTGAGGCCCGCCGCATGGCCGGTCTCTTCAATTTCCTTGGCAGGCTCGGCCAACTCTTTCTCAGCAAATCGCCGTGCAGATTCCTGCATCGCGCGTTGTTCATCATTCAGCGAAAAATCCATCGTCTCACTCTTACTGTTATTAATACTTTGCGTTTGTCGGTTGTTCGCCTATTTGCGCCTGCGCCGGTAGCGCACTGCACATAGCATTTGACCAAGTCGGGTCAACCAGGGAATCCGGCACCTTTTTACCTTAAAATTATTGCAGCGATTTCGCCATTGCCTGAATGCCGCCCAGCAAATCGGCAAGTGTTCTTTTCTGTCCTGTGTCGACGGTTGCCGTGGCGGTCATCCCGGCGCGCAGGGCCGGCGCTTCGGGGGATGGAGACAGTTTCAGGCGAACCGGCAACCGTTGCACGACCTTGACCCAGTTACCCGAAGCGTTTTGTGGCGGCAGGATGGCAAATTCCGCCCCCGTTGCAGGCGAAATGCTTTGCACCTCGGCTTGCCAGGTATAGTCCGGGTAAATATCCAGGACCACCGTAGCCTTCTGTCCAACGCTGACATGTGTCAGTTCTGTTTCCTTATAATTGGCATCGACCCAGGGGGCCGTATCGCTGACGATGGCGAACAACGGTTCTGCTGCCGTTATCTGTTCACCAGGCAGCAACGGCACGGTGACCACGGTCCCGTTTACCGGCGATTTGATCGTCGTGTTCTCAAGATCCAGCCGGGCTTGTTCGAGCGCTGCGATCTTCACCCGGACCAGCGGATGCTTGTCTATCGGTTGTTGATCGTTGCCGCCTAATGCCGCTTTTACCCGTTGTATTTTCTGGCGCACCAACGTGACATGATCGGCGGCGGCATTGGCATCGTTTTCCAGCTCATCACTCCGGGTTGCGGATGTAATGCCCTGTTTTGTCAGTTGAATTTGCCGTTCAAAGCGCTTGCGAAAGTATGCGGCCCGGTCCTGTGCGTCCTTGAGCTCAATTCTGGCTTCCTTCAGTGTGGCGGCAAGAGTTTCGATTTCCTGTCTGGCGGCGTCGAGGTCCGCCTGGGCTTGCTCGACAGCAATCTCAAAGGGACGTGGATCAATCTGGACCAGAACATCCCCTTTCCTGACTTTCAGATGGGCGTGCGCGTTGACCGTGATTGCCCTGCCGGAAACCTCAGCCGCCAATTTGGCGATGTTGGTCTTCACATATGCGTTTTCGGTCGAGACATAGCGGGCGCTATACATCCAGTATCCGACAGCAAAAACGATCGCAATCAGCGGCACGACACCAAGCAGGACGAGGCGTGTCAGCAGTTTTTTTCTGGACCGCTTGAGAATAGGCAACTCGGTCTCGCCGATGCCGGAAATAGAGACGTCATCAGGCATTGTCTTTTTCGAGCTCTTTCAAATCGATCAAATCATTTGCCAGTGCCATCTCCTGAAGCCGATGCTTGATATTGAGCAGAAGCCCGGACAGCATTTCCCGCTCACGCTTGCTTAATCCTGATAATTCCTCTTCGACCATGGCCTCGGCGACGGGTGTAATCTTCCGATGGATGCGGCGCCCAAGCTCGGTCGCATAGATACGCTTGACCCGCCTGTCGGCCTTATCCGGACGACGTTCTAGCCATCCGAAGGCTTCGAGCTTGTCAATCAAACGTCCCGCCGAGGCTTTTTCAACTTCGAGAAGTTCCGCCAATTCCGACTGGCTGACGCCCGGCAGATCAATGACCTGTCTAAGGGCCTGCCACTGCGTACGTGTAAAGCCGATCTTGTGCACACGGCGATCGAAAACCGTCCGCTGCAGACGCGCCGCCTCCTGAATCATCAGTGCCAGTGAGCGCCCCTCTGAAAGCGCCGGCGGGCTGTTTTTAGCCATGGCTGAAAACCTCATAAAATATAGTAATGATTGTTACTATTGCCTAGATTACTGTCAACACATATACCTTTTAGATGTCTGCCGCCAACTCACATGATGCTGCTGCACAGCCCCCGGAAATAACGCCGGCACGGCGTTATGTGATCCTGTCGATGGTTGTCCTGAGCGTGACACTTTACGGCACGTCGATCCTGATCGGTGCCGCCGTTTTGCCGCAGATACAGGGATCGCTATCGGCGACGCCCGATGAAATCTCCTGGACCATGACGTTCAACATCCTGGCGACGGCGGTGGCGACACCCTTATCGGGCTGGCTTGCAGGTCGTCTTGGACGGCGCAACCTGATGGCTGGAAGCGTCGCTATTTTTGCCGTCGCCACATATTTTTGCGGTGCTGCAACGTCGTTGGAAGCATTGATTTTCTGGCGGATCGTACAAGGCGCCGCAGGTGCGCCGCTCGCCCCCATCGGCCAAACCATCACACTGGCTATTTTTCCCAAGCACCAGCATGGCATATGCATCGGGCTGTTCGGGATCGGGGTCGTCATGGGCGCGTTCATTGGGCCAATGATCGGCGGCGTGATGGCGGAACTCTATACCTGGCGGTATGCTTTTTATCTGATCGTTCCGGTCGCCGCCATTGCTTCTATCGGCGTAATGCTGACTTTGCCGCGCATGAGAAATGCATCCCCCGTCAGACTGGAATGGACGGGATTTCTTCTGTTAACCGTGACAATCGCCTGCACCCAGTTGGCGCTGTCACGCGGGCAACGGCTTGACTGGTTCCAATCCACCGAGATCCTGATTGAGGTTTTTCTGGCGGTGCTGACGCTCTACCTTTTTGTCGTGCATAGCCTGACGCACGAAAAACCATTTCTGAATCTGAAACTGTTGCTGAACCGGAATTATTCGATCGGACTGGTCCTGGTGACGATCTACGGCATGCTGAACTTTACGCCGATGGTGATTCTGCCCGGGTTGTTGAGGGAACATGTCGGCTTGCCGGATTCCCTGATCGGCTATGTCGTCGGCTCGCGCGGCGTCGGGGCAATGGTCGGCTTTTTTGCCGCCATTTTCTTTGGCCAGAAGTTTCCCAGGCAATCGATCGCCCTGGGCTTTTCATTTCAGGTCATCGCCGGCCTGTGGCTGATGACGGTAAATCTGAATACGGCACCCGTCGAATTCGTCCTCAATGGGATCGTCCAAGGGCTCGCCGTCGGATCGATCTGGGTTCCGTTGACCGTCGTGACGTTCTCGACTTTAGATCCGAAAGATTTTGACGAGACCAGTTCCGTCTATCATTTGTTGCGGAATATCGGTTCCAGTTTTTTCATTTCCATGTCCGTGACAGAAATTATCCGCTCAACCGCAACCAATTATGAGCGACTGACGGAAAACATTTCGAACTTCAATCCAATATTGAAAATGCCATGGGCAATGGGGCAATGGGATGTGGGAACTGTTGTCGGGCTTGAACGGCTATCCAGGGAAATTGTCCATCAGGCATCGCTGATCAGTTACCTGAACGCATTCGGCCTGTATACAATCGCCTCGGCAGCGGCAATCCCGTTGATCTTGTTTGTCAGCCGTCCACGACCCACAGGGTAACAGAAAGGGCCGCAGGGTAATCGAACTTCGGCATTAACTCTCTTTCCGGAATCGTCCCCAATCGGGCCGGCGCCACGATTGAACGGCCCTCTGCCTGATCATTAATTTATCCGTACGAAGGCGGATATTTTATCGATTTGTCATAGAGTTAGAGCAACATTAAAATCCGATGCTATCGCTCTTTAAATAGGTTTTTCCTGATAATCGTCATTCGGTGCTAGAATTTCCAAAATGAATAGTATCCCCATCACGGATTCACTGACGCTCAGAAACGTAACGTTGGAGCGCGCAGGAAACTGCGTACTCGACAATGTCAGTTTGCAGCTGTCGGAACGACGCATCGGTTTGATAGGCCGAAACGGATCGGGCAAAAGTTCACTCGTGAGCCTTTTCAACGGCATGTTGAAGCCGACATCAGGGCAAGTGCTGATAAACGGTGTCAACGTTACGGACAAGGGCCGCGATAGACGCGCGAATGTTGGGTATATTTTTCAGAACCCAGACCATCAGATCATTTTTCCGACGGTCATTGAAGAGATCGCATTCTCATTGGAGATGTCCGGCACCGAACGGAAAGATGCCAAATCGATAGCCGCCGAATACCTGACCTCTCTGGGTGCCTCAAATTTAACGCATCGCCCCGTTCATATGTTGTCCGAAGGTCAGAAGCAGTGGCTATGCATACATGCGGTTCTCGTTACCAAACCTAAAGTTCTTGTCCTGGACGAGCCTTTCTCCAGCCTGGATCTCCTCAACAGGTATCGGCTTGTGAAGTGGATTTCCAAGTTTACCCAGCAGATATTCTTGATCAGCCACGATCTGGAGGTACTCAGCGATTTCGACCGCATTATATGGCTGGATAGCGGACAGGTTCATTCTGACGGAAAGCCATCGGACGTATTGCCGGAATACCGCGAAGATGCGTGGAATTCTGCAGGAGGCATAGAATTTTAAACCTCCAACTTTCAAATAAGACATGGGCGCATCAGCTTTCGGCGGGCGTCAAACTGGTCGCATTATGTTTGATCAGCATTTCCATACTGCCCGTAAACGACACCGGGATTATGCTTGGCGTTCTTGCGGCCGTGCTGTTGCTCTATGTGTCGCTCGGCAAGGAAGCCGTCCGGATGTTATCCGTCCTGCGACCGCTGCTTCCAATCCTGGCCATGCTGTTCGCACTCCATCTTTGGGTCACGGACTGGCAGGTTGGACTCGTCGCCGTAAGCCGCCTCTTGGCGATGGTATTGTTGGCAAACGCCGTAACCATGACGACAACTATGTCGGACATGATGGACGCAGTTATCCCGCTGTTCTCTCCATTTCGGCGGTTTGGTCTCCAGCCGACAACGGTTGCGCTGGCTGTAGCGCTTGTCCTCCGGTTCATACCCGTACTGTTCGCCGAGTGGGATGCCCGGGAACGTTCATGGCGCGCGCGTGGCGGCGGGAGAAATACCTGGCGATTGCTGCCCGCCTATTTTCTAGGTGTCCTGCAACTATCGAACAATATCGGCACGGCCTTGGAAGCACGCGGTTTTTCACGGCAAAATACCAAGGGTAAGGAAGCCTAATGAACGCACGATCCGTTTCGCACATTGCAATATACGCAGCCCTGATTGGCATCCTGGGGCTGCTGCCAAAATTCAACATCCCGATTGCCGGCGGTGTACCCATTACCGCGCAAACCCTTGGCGTGATGCTTGCCGGCGTGATGCTTGGCCCTGTCCGCGGGTTTCTCGCGTGTCTGCTGTTTTTATTTGTTGTGGCCATCGGCTTGCCCCTGCTTGCCGGCGGTCGCGGCGGCCTCGGCGTATTCTTTGGCCCATCTGCCGGATTTCTTATCGGGTTCCCGCTCGGCGCGCTTGTCTCTGGTGCGCTGATGACGTCTTTAAAAAGGCTGCCGGTCTTCACCGCGGCCTTAATTGCCGCATCCGTCGGCGGAATAGGCGTCGTATATATCTTGGGTATTCCCGTGCTCGCCGCGATGGCGGATCTAACAATTACTGCCGCAGCAGTCGGGAGCATGGCTTTCATTCCTGGCGATATTCTCAAAGTCATTATCTGCGCACTCATCGCCAGAACCGTTGACCGCTTTCAACCCGAGTCGTTGTTAAGCAGGTCATGACTTACTTAACTGAATTTTTGGGAGCTCATGCTGCCGAACGGCCAGATGACGTTGCCTTGTACTGCAGCAAGTCACAGCTTACATGGGCCGAACTTTTCAATCAGGTTGAGATTCTGGGGGCATGGATAGCATCGCAAACACCCGAGGACGGGAGTGTTGCGATAGATATCCCAACATCAATAGAGTTTGCGGTGACGTTCCTTGCGACCGCGAACGCCGGTCGCCGGGCTATTATCTATGACAACACATGGTCGCCGACAATCCGATCGGACGTCGAGAAATCGGTGCAGGTTGATCTGTGTGTTTCGCAGACATCGTTCCCGGATATCCGCACCCTTCCATGCGCGAGCCTCTCGATAAAAACACCTGACGCAGACACCCCATTGATGGTCGGCTTCACGTCCGGCTCGACCGGCAAGGTTAAAGGCTTTGAGCGGACGCATGGCTCTTGGGTCTCAAGCATCCTTGCGGCGCAATCCGAATTCTCAATGCGCCATGACGACCGCGTCTGTGCACCGGGGTCGGTGTCTTTTTCCTTGTTTCTTTATGCTTTGGCGCACTGCATTTATGTCGGCGCCAGCCTAAGGCTTTGCCAGCAGTTCCAGCCAAAGAATATTCTTGCGGACATGCGCTCTGACAGGAGCACTGTATTGCTGGCCGTTCCAACCCAGGCCAAGCTTCTTATCGACATGGCCAGTCGATCCGGCGTGCCGCTTTCGGACTCGCTTCGTTTAATAATTACAAGCGGTGCAAAATGGCGTGGCGGCATCACGAATGACCAACAGTGCGCAATACAGAATGCGGAAATACTGGAGTTTTACGGCGCTTCCGAACTTAGTTTTGTAAGCATCGCCCGCCCCGGCGATAACCCGCCGGCAAATTCCGTCGGCAAAGCATTCGACGGGGTTGAAATAGATATCCGTGGCGCTGACGGCACCAGCCTGGAACAAGGGCGGACCGGCGCGATTTGGGTAAGGAGTCCGATGCTGTTCAGCCGTTATGTGATCGGTGAAAGCCCTGAATGCATGTGGGACAAAGGTTTTTTTACGGTCGGCGATCACGGCTATCTGGACACGGACGGGTTTCTGTATTTAGCCGGCCGTGAAATGCGGATGATTATAACCTCTGGTGCCAATCTTTATGCAGAAGCCGTCGAAGCCGCAATCGGCGTACATGAATCCGTCGAGAATGTCTCGGTAATCGGAATAGATGAGGCGCTCCGCGGGCAGCGTGTAATTGCGTTTCTGAAGCTCAAGCAGAACGGGTGCAAGCCGAATGCCCGGGAATTTGCCGCAATTTGCAGATCGCAGTTAGGGCGGCACGCGATACCTTCTAAATTCTATCTCGTCGATGATTGGCCGCTGGCCGCATCCGGAAAGACTAATCATCAAGCCCTGCTGGCGATGGCAAACGCCCCCGAAGCGTTGCCGCAATTATGAACATACCGCAATGAGCAATGATGTTTTCATCTCTGACGCCAGGCGGACACCTGTCGCCCCCCGTGGCGGGGCATTCTCCTCCTTGCGTGTCCAGGATCTTTGCACGCCGGTAATCGGCGCGATGCATGACCCGGCGTCTTCATTATCGGCCGTGGATTTGGTTGTGATCGGTAACGCGCTTTATGGCGGCGGCAATCCCGCGCGTCTGATTGCCCTGGATGCCGGTATCAGTGAACGGGTGCCTGCCATGACCATCGATACGCAATGCTGCGCCGGTATGGATGCGATTTCGCTGGCAGCCGGCGCCATTCGATCCGGCCGGGCGGAATATGCCCTCGCCGGAGGGGTCGAGAGTTTCAGCCGCGCCCCGATCCGCATGCATCGCGGGTACGGTCCCGCAGACGAACACGTTCCGTATAACCGGCCCCCATTTACACCGTGGCCGGAACGGGACCCAGACATGCTCGACGCTGCTGCTGAGCTGGCAACTTCACATAATATTACCCGTTCGGATCAGGAAGAATTCGCCATCCAGAGTCATGCGAAGGCACGCATTGCGATTGCCGCCGGAAATTTCTCTGCGGAGATCGTCCCGATTGCCGGAACGTCGAATGACGAATTCACGCGCGAACTCAGCCAACGGCTATGCGAACGCCTGCCTGATCTGGCAGGCAAAGGCCCGACGGCAATCACGACGGCAACCACGGCGGTTGAAGCCGATGCTGCAGCGTTCGTGACATTGCACCATGCACCGCCCGCGGCCACGCCTGCGATCAGGGTCCTCGACGATTTGAGCCTTGGGGGCGATCCGGCAATGCCCGGGTTAGCCCCCATAGATGCTGCGAAGGCTTTACTGCATCGAAACCGGCTACACGCCGGGGATTTGGCTTGCATCGAAATCATGGAAGCGTTTGCCGCGCAGGCGCAGGCGTTTATTGAAGCGCTCAGCTTACCATCATCTAAGCTCAACATCTCCGGCGGCGCCCTTGCCAGAGGCCATCCAATTGGTGCGAGTGGTGCAATCCTGGTCGTTAGATTGGTTCATGAGTTGCGCCGGCTTCCGCCGGGAAGTATGGGCTTAGCAGCTATCGCAGGGGCCGGCGGCCTCGCTTCATGCATTCTGCTTAAGCGGGTTTAATCCTGATCAAAACCCGAGAAATCCGTAAATTCCTCTAATGGCGCCCGCGTCGTCCGGAAATTGTTTTCCGGGGCTTCATCGTCTCCATATCCGATCGCCATCCCGCAAATGACAATCTCTTCATCCGGGACCGGTACAAATTCACGAACGATACGATGATATGGGGAAAGCGCGCCAATCGCGCAGCTATCAAGGCCGCGTGCCTTAACCGCCAGCATCAGGCATTGCAGAAACATACCGAGGTCCATGTAACAACCCGCACCCATTGCCCTATCGATCGTGACGATCAGGCCGACGGGGGCATCGAAGAACCGGTAATTTTTCAGGTGCTGATCGCGGCGCCCGGCAACATCCCGACGCTCGATACCCAAACTGCCGTACAGGGCCCATCCGGTCGCATGCTGGCGTTGCTTTAGATGCGGCGGCATCGGCGATGGAAAGTATGAATATTCCTCGCTTCCCTTATCTCCCGACAGAAAAGCGGCGCTCAGCGCATCGGCAAGACGTATCTTCGACGCACCGTTCATCACATACAGTTTTCCCGGTTGAATATTAGCGCCGCTCGGTGCCCGCCGCGCAGTCTCGAAAATCTCCTCAAGTTCGTTACGGCTTACCGGCATATCCTTAAACCGGCGCGTCGAGAAACGCGCGCGCATCAGGTCAGAAAAACTTCTTCCCTCATCGTGCAACATTGGGTGTTCCTACATTCAGCAAACAAAGGGCACTTTCACATTTCAAATTGATTATCCCTATCAACACTTATGACATGCCAATCATTCTCTGAGCGGCACATGTTTCATTTTATTGTCTGCATGTTATTCCCTGCCGACTTTGAAGGGAATCGTTGAGACAAGACCGGTTCTGTGGGTTTCAGCGATCAGAAACTAGAATATTTGCAGGATTTCTTCCAGGGTCGGCATACTTTGCCAAATCCTCGCCCGGTCGCCGAACTCCTCGGCAGCGGTATAAGTGCTCGGGATAACGTGAACGCGCAACCCCGCTTCGATTGCCGAAAAAACGCCGTTCCGCGAATCCTCGATCGCAACACATTTATTCGCCGCCAGTCCCAACCGCTCAAGGGCAAGAAGATAGACGTCCGGCGCCGGTTTTTTATTCGGCACTTCGTCACCGGCGGCTATGACCTCGAATATTCGTTCAGGTTCTGATTTCCAGCATGTACGGCATAACGCGTCGACGTTGGCGCGGCTGGTCGTGGTGGCAATGGCAAGCCGGATTCCTTCTTGCCGGGCCTGTTCGATCAACGTCGCAATCCCCGGACGCAGTTCAAGGCCGCCACCATCCAGCAATTCCCCGTAGCGCAGCGTTTTCGCACGATGTAGCTCGGCGATCTGTTCGCGGGTTATAATCGCCCGGTTTGATTTATAGTTGTGGTGGTAGGCATGGATCCGCTCCTTTCCACCCGTCGTTTTCAACAACTCGCCATACAGTTCCCGGCCCCAATGCCAGTCCATCCCGGCCTCGGTAAAGGCAGCGTTAAAGGCCTGACGATGTAGCTCCTCGGTCTCGGCAAGCGTGCCGTCAACGTCGAAGATAATAGCCGAGAGCGTCATGCAGTTTTCTTGTTCGTGAGAATGTAATCCGTGAGGGCTTCGAATGAATCGAATACGTATCTTGCCTGCAGTTGTTCGACCGGCGTTTTCCGATACCCGCCGCTGAACAACGCAAAATCGCAGTGCGCCGCTGCTGCGGTTGCTGCGTCAACTTCGCTGTCGCCGACATAAAGCCCGTTGGAAATATCTGCACCCAGCCTATCGAAGGCGGCTAACAGCGGTGCAGGATCGGGTTTCCGGCTCGCCAGGCTGTCCCCGCCGATGACAACATCGAAATAGACGACAAGATCGAGCCGCTTCAGGACCTCCAGCGTCAGATCCGCCGATTTGTTGGTGCAGATTCCAAGCTGGTAACCGTTGTGCCGCAGGATATGCAGCATATGAAGCACGCCGGGAAAGGGTCGGCTCAGCGTCGCCGGATCCGCCATGTAATGCTCACGAAAGCACGCCAGTGCATCGTCATGAGAGACATCGGCGGCCCCAGATTCGCCGAGACATTTTGCAACAAGTACCGGCACACCGTTGCCGATGAAGGACGTTACCTTGCCGAGTGAGAGCGGCGGCAGGCCAAAATCGCCCAACATTCTGACAGCAGCAGCGTGCAGGTCAGGTGCGGAATGCACCATTGTCCCGTCGAGATCGAAGACGATTGCACTCATGCGGCGATGTTCAGCGCTTGCCGCCATTCCGGATACAACTTGTCGGCATCGCTCTGGAAGCTTTCGAATGCGCGGGCAAATTCAGGGTGCTCGCGTGCGAACGCGATCGGATCGGCACCCTCACGCCAACAGGTTTCAGCCTGCCTGAGCGATGTGGCGCCCGCGGCCGGGCCGTCAATATGCCCATAACTTCCGCCACCCGCTGTCATGATCAGGTTGGAGTGCCCCAGGTTTTCGAAAAACCCGGGCATCCTGAGAGCGTTCATGCCGCCGGAAATAATCGGGGTGGTCGGCTTCATCCCGTGCCATTCCTGTGCATAGTAAGGGCCTTTAACAAAATTCTGCTCCAACATGTGCGCGATAATCCTGTCTGCGGATTCCCCTTCCATCTTGCCGTATCCCATCGTCCCGGTGTGAATGCCGGATGCGCCCTGCAGACGCGACATTTTCGACAACACATAAGCAGTGTAACCACGTTTGCTCTGCGGTGACGTCACGGCGCCATGTCCCGCCCGGTGATAGTGCAGAAACTGCTTGGAGAAACTCCGTCGCGCGGTGGTTATCGCCGCCGGACCGGTCACGTAACCGTCGACCAGAAACGCCACGTGGTCCGCATTCTCGCCGAAAGTTTCGAGTATATAATCACCGCGTGCAAGCATTTCGTAATGATCGTCGGCTGTGATGTTCGCCGAGAACAACTTTGCCATGCCTGTTTCATCCTGAGCGCGGCGCATGGCGTCGGCAACCAGCGGGATAGCTTCCTTCATCGGCGCAAACGACTGGTTGCCCTGCGGTTCGTCGTTCTTGATGAAATCCCCGCCGAGCCAGAATTCATAAGCCGCCGTCGCGAACGGTTGCGGACGCAGGCCGAGCTTCGGCTTGATGATCGTGCCGACGATGAAACCGCCGTCCTTTTCCGGACGCCCAAGCACGCGCCACAGATCGGAAATCGTGGTCTCGGGGCCATCGAACTTGTTCAGGTAGTCCTTGGGCACATAAAAGTCGTGCATTTTCGCGTATTCGACGTCGCCCATGCCCTGGTTGTTGCCGATGGTGAGCGTCAGGAAGGACGCGATCATTGCTTTGCCATCGGTGATGTTGAAGTCGAACAGCTCCACCGGGTAGGCGATTTTCATGAGCTCGGTGGCTTCGTCGATCTCGTAAACCAGTGCGTCGACGCCGCGGGTGTAATCGTCCGTCGTCGATACATTGACGTTGGTGCCGGTTGAGCTTTCGGCCGCGAAGTGCGCTGCCGTTTCAAGGTAACCGTATCCCGCCTTCGGCTTCATGATGTACGCGCAGAGAACATGTTTTCCGCCTGCGATCAGGTCGCTTTCGCGGAGCTCGAGATTGGCGTATCGATTTGACTGGTCCATGTGTCTGTTCCTTCCAACTATGATTTCTTGGTCTGTTCAGGCTGCTTCGGAAACCGCGACGCGCGGATCCAGGGTGCCGTCGGCGTATCGTTTCGCCATGTCGTCCATGGGGATGACGTCGATCTTCGACGCGTTGCCGGCGGTGCCGAACCGCTCGAACCTGTCACGGCAGATGTCTTCCATGGCCTGCATGGCCGGGACCAGGAATTTGCGTGGATCGAATTCTTCCGGTTTTTCGCTGGCGACCTTGCGGAACTGACCGCTCATGGCCATGCGGCAATCGGTGTCGATGTTGACCTTGCGCACGCCGGAGCGGATGCCGCGTTCGATCTCTTCGACCGGCACGCCGTAGGTTTGCGGCATCTCGCCGCCGAACGCATTGATGACGTCCTGCAGTTCCTGCGGCACCGATGACGAGCCGTGCATCACCAGATGCGTATTCGGCAGCTTCTCGTGAATCGCCTCGATCACCGACATGGCGAGCGTTTCGCCGGTCGGCTTTTGCGAGAATTTGTAGGCGCCGTGCGACGTGCCGCAGGCGATGGCCAGCGCGTCGACCTTGGTGCGGGCAACGAAATCGACGGCCTGGTCCGGGTCAGTCAGCAACTGGCCTTCGGAAAGCTTGCCGTCGGCGCCGCTGCCGTCTTCCTTTTCGGCCATGCCGGTCTCCAGCGAGCCGAGGCACCCCAGCTCTCCTTCGACGGACGCGCCGACCCAGTGCGCCATGCGCGACACCCGCTCGGTGATATCGACGTTGTAGTCGTAGCTGGCGGGCGTCTTCATGTCGGCTTCCAGCGAGCCGTCCATCATCACCGACGAAAAGCCGTGCCGGATCGCCGACATGCAGGTTGCTTCGTTGTTGCCGTGATCCTGATGCATGCAGATCGGGGTCTGCGGGTACATCTCGGCGAACGCCTCGATCATCCGGCGCAGCATCACGTCGCCGGCATAGGACCGCGCGCCCCGGCTGGCCTGCAGGATCACCGGCGCGTCGCAGGCTTCGGCCGCCTTCATGATGGCGAGGCCCTGCTCCATGTTGTTGATGTTGAAGGCGGGCACGCCGTAGCCGTGTTCGGCGGCGTGATCGAGCAGTTGACGTAACGTGATAATGGCCATCTTCAGCTTCCTTTCTTCGCGAGCAGATATTTCGCCAGATTGGCGGCGGCTGTGGCGGTGATGCCGAATTCCTCGTACAGCAACGGCGCCGGGCCCGACGCCCCGAACCCGTGCATGCCGATGACGCCGCCGTCGCAGCCCGCGTAACGCGCCCATGCGTCCGCTGATGAGGCCTCGATGACGACGGTGACGGCGTCTTCCGGCAGAACGGTGTTTCGGTACGTCGCATCCATGGCGTCGAACAGTTCGCAGCACGGCATGGAGACGACGGTAGCGGGGATGCCGTCGGCTTCGAGCATGTCCCGGGCCTTGATGGCGAGTTCCACTTCCGAGCCGGTCGCAACCAGTGTCACGGTGGGCTTCGAAGATGCCACGCGCAGCACGTAGCCGCCTTTTGCCGACAAGTTGTCGTCGGTGTGATCGGTGCGTACCGTCGGCAGGTTTTGGCGTGACAGTGCCAGCACCGACGGACCGGTATTGTCATTGAGCGCAAGCGCCCAGCATTCGGCTGTTTCAACGGCGTCGCAGGGCCGGAAGACCTTGACGTTCGGCATCAGGCGCAACGAGCCCAGGTGCTCGACCGGCTGGTGTGTCGGGCCGTCTTCGCCAAGGCCGATGCTGTCGTGGGTCATGACGTAGATAACCCGTTTTCTCATCAGCGCGGACAGGCGGATGGCCGGGCGGCAATAATCCGCGAACACCAGGAATGTGCCGCCGTAGGGAATGAACCCGCCGTGCAGCGCAATGCCGTTCATGGCGGCGGCCATGCCGTGCTCGCGCACGCCGTAGTGAATGTAATTGCCGGAATAGTCGTTGCGGCTGACCGGTGTCATGCCGCTGGACCGTGTGTTGTTGGACCCGGTCAGGTCCGCTGATCCGCCGACGGTGTTCGGCAGTGTCGCGTTGATGACCTCAAGCGCCATTTCGGAGGCTTTACGTGTTGCGACCGTTGGCGTGGTTTCCGACATCACTTTCTTAAAGGTGCAGATGGCCGCGTTCAGGTCATTCAGGTGCTTGTACGAGAGCGCATCGTTGAACGCCTGTTGTGAATCGCTGGCTTGTAGTCGCCCGGACCAGCGTTGACGCCGTTCTCGGCCACGCGCGGCGATACTCCGCCACAAGGTGACGGTGCTGGCCGGCACTTCGAACGGCGCGTACGGCCATCCTAGCGTTTCGCGGGCCGCCGCGATTTCATCCTTGCCGAGCGGTGCGCCATGCGTCGCCGCCGTGCCTTGCTTGTTCGGTGCGCCGAAACCGATCACCGTCTTGCACGCGATCATGGACGGACGCGGATCGAAGCGCGCCGTGTGAATGGCGGCGGCGATGGCTTCATAGTCATGGCCGTCGATGGCCTGGACGTGCCATCCGGCGGCGCGGAATCGTCCGAGCTGGTCCGTCGACGTCGAGATCGACGTCGCCCCGTCGATGGAAATTTCGTTGTCGTCCCAGAGCACAATCAGCTTCCCCAGAGACATGTGCCCGGCTAAATCGATGGCTTCGTGGCTGATGCCTTCCATCAGGCAACCGTCGCCGGCGATGACGTACGTGAAGTGATCGACAAGGTCGTCGCCGAAACGCGCGTTCATCATACGCTCTGCGAGCGCCATGCCGACGGCGGTGGATACCCCCTGCCCCAGCGGCCCGGTCGTGGTTTCGATACCTGCGGCGTGCCCGTATTCCGGATGCCCCGCCGTTCGGCGGCCAAGCTGGCGGAAATTCTTCAGTTCCTCGACGTCCATATCGCCGTAGCCGAGCAGATGATGGATGGCATACAGCAGCATTGATCCGTGACCGGCCGAAAGCACAAACCGGTCCCGGTCCGGCCACGCCGGATCGGTGGGATCGATGTCCATGAACCGGTTGAAGAGCACCGCAGCAACGTCAGCCATACCCATCGGCATGCCGGGATGACCGGAGTTGGCGGCTTCGACGGCATCCATCGCCAGTGCCCGGATTGCCGTTGCCATTTCCTTCTCGCTCCATACGGCTGTTTGCCTGGCTGCTGCGGCTTGAACGTTCATGGAACAACTCCTCTCCGGGGCTCACTTCAGGGACATGTTTCAGGCGCGTTTCGATTGATCGACCAGGCGGAGAATCATCGGTGTCAGGATCAATTGCATGGCGAGATCCAGCTTGCCGCCGGGGATCACAATGGAGTTTGCACGGCTCATCCAGCTGCCCTGGATCATGCTGCTCAGATAGGCGAAATCGATGCCACGCGGGTTCTTGAAGCGGATAACCACAAGGCTTTCATCGGCTGTCGGGATCCAGCGCGCAACGAACGGATTCGAGGTATCGACAACCGGGACGCGCTGGAAATTGATATCCGTCTCGGTGAATTGCGGCGTGATGCAATGAACATATGCATGCATACGGCGCAGGATCGTATCGGTGACGGCTTCGGTTGTGTAACCGCGCATCGCGCGATCTCGGTGGATTTTCTGAATCCATTCAAGATTAATGACCGGCACCACCCCGATCTTCAGATCCGCATGCTGCGCGACATTGACGCTGTCGGTGACGACCGCACCGTGCAGGCCCTCGTAAAAAAGCAGGTCTGACCCGGCATCGAAATCTTCCCATGCGGAAAATGTGCCCGGTGCTGCGCCATAATTTTCGGATTCCGCTTCATCATGTACGTAATGACGTGTCTGGCCTTTTCCGGTTTCGCCATAGATGCGGAACACCTCGGAAAGCTCTTCCAGGATATTGGCCTCATAACTGAAATGACTGAATGTGGCATCCCCTTCGGCAAGCCGCCTGTCCAGCTCGGCTTTCATTTCAGCGCGTTCATATCGGTGAAACGCATCGCCTTCGATCGATACCGCATTGATGTTCTCACGGCGGAATATCTGATCGAACGTATGCTTGACCGTCGATGTGCCTGCACCGGATGAGCCGGTTACGGAAATGATCGGATGCTTTTTGCTCATGGTGTCCCTCAGGGTTCTTTTGTTCAGGCGCTGAACAGGCCGCGTGTGCCGAACAATGGCGAAACCTCGGCGGCAGGCAGGTCGTGATAAGCGGTCACGCGGGCGACCTTGTCGGTTGAACCGAACACCAGCGGTGAGCGTGCGTGCAGGTTTGCGGGAACCTGGTCGAGAATGCGCTCGGAACCGTCCGTCGCTTGTCCACCGGCCTGTTCGACCAGCATGGCGATCGGGGCGCATTCATAAACCATGCGCAACCGGCCTTTTTCGTATCCCGCGCGTGCATCCGCCGGATACAGGAAGATGCCGCCGCGTATGATGATCCGGTGCGCTTCGGCGACAAGTGAAGCGACCCAGCGCATGTTGAAGTTCTTTCCACGTGGTCCCTCGTCGCCAGCCAGGCAGTCGTCGATATAAGCCCGCACAGGCGCTGACCAATGACGGAAATTGGAAGCGTTGATGGCGAACTCGGTGGCCGTCGACGGGATCTGAAGCGCGCCAGAGACAAGCACGAATTTGTGCGATGCCGGTTCGAGTACAAAATGAAGAACGCCGTTGCCGAAGGTGAGAAGGAATGCCGTCTGCGGCCCGTAGATTACGTAACCCGCCGCCAGCTGCTCGCTTCCCGGGCGCAGAAACGTCTCGTCGGCTGTCTCTCCAGAATCGAAAACCGAGAAAATCGTGCCGATGGAAACATTCACATCGATATTCGACGAGCCGTCCAGCGGATCGATGGCGACCGCTAGTTTGCCATCAGACGATTGTTCGATGGCCGTTTCGCACTCTTCCGAAGCAATCCAGCGGACCGGTGTCCCATGGAAAGCCGCGACGAACGCTTCGTGCGCTTCGATATCGAGGACTTTTTGCTGATCACCATCGGTATTTACACCGGCGGCATCACCAAGTGCACCGCCAAGCGGGCCGGCCGAAATGCGGGCGGAGAGTTGCACGGCGACGTCGGCAACAGCCGAGATGACGGTGGACAGCTCACTGTCCACATGCGCCTTCAGGTAATCGTCCAGTTCGGTCTTGGATGTCATTATTTTTTCCCAAGCGTGAAGCGCGTTTCCCTTGGGACGAATTGGTGCCAGTCACCAGCATAAAAATAAATTGAATATTTTTTTCATAGTGTTAAATAAAACTATGATCTTCGAGAAATCTCTCACCCTCAAACAACTGCGTGCGCTGGCCGCGATCGTGGAGTTCGGTAACCTGTCGAAAGCCGCAGCAGCCTTGAATGTCACGACACCTGCGGTGTCCACCCAACTGCGCAATCTGGAAGAGAATTTCGGCACCCCCATGCTGGTGCGCGGCCCGGACGGCTATGTTGACGTCACGCCGGCAGGGCAGGCGGTATTGACGGCCGTGGACGAGATCGAAACGTCGCTGCTGCACTGTATGAAGCGTGTCGACGCACTCAAATCCGGCAAGGAAGGTCATGTGATTCTGGGTGTCGTCAGTACCGGGAAGTACTACGCGCCCAGTTTGTTTGTTCAGATCAGAGAGGCGCTGCCCGATATCGATCTGGAGTTGGTCGTCGGCAACCGTGGCGAAATCATTGAAAAGCTGCGGAATCACGATGTCGATCTGGCGATCATGGGGCGCCCGCCGCGCGAGCCCGTCGTCGATGCCGAAGACCTTGGGCCGCACCCGCATCTGTTGATTGCCCCGCCGGGCCATCCCCTGCTTGCGCGCAAACAGGTCCAGGCAGAAGATTTGCTGAAAGAGACGTTCCTTTGCCGTGAACTGGGATCCGGGACGCGTATTCTGATGGAACGCTATCTGGACCGGATCGGTGAAGGTCAACCGTACGACAAGATCGAACTGGGGACCAACGAGACCATCAAGCAGGCGGTGATTGCCGGTCTCGGGATTGCGCTTATTTCCGCACATACGGTCATTGCGGAACTGGAAAGCGGCCGGCTCATGACCATCGACATGCAAGGCCTGCCGATTGTCCGTCGCTGGTTTGTCGTGCACAGCGCAGACAGGAAGCTGACGCCTGCCGCGACGCACTGCCGCGATTTTGTCATCAGCCTGAACGGATCGTTCCTGCCGCACGTTTGACATGTTTTACAGGTTGTCGGCAAAACAGAGGATTAACCCGGCATTACCTATTTCACTGCTATAAAATGACGCCCTTGTCAGGGTGAGCATCAATTGTACCGGCAGGCATTCATGGCAGCCTACGTTTACGTCATCGGATCGAAAAACAAACCGGCGTCCCGGACTTATGTCGGCTGGACGGTCGACCCGGAAGCGCGGCTTGGCGCGCACAACGCCGGGCAAGGCGCGAAAAGCACACGGGGGCGCGACTGGCAGCTTCTGTATCTGGAAAAATACGAGACTCGCAGCGAAGCCATGAGCCGCGAGTGGTATTTGAAAAAAGACCGCGCCCTCAGGGACCGCCTTCGGCAGGCCTTACAGGTCGATTACTGAAAAAAGGAAATCGGCGGACCGTCAGGCGCCATGCGTCAGGGCTGCGCCTTGAAGTACGGCAAGTCGTCATTCACCGTGCAGCCGAGCGTCACCAGGCGTTCGGTAATTTTGACCGCACGCTGGTATTTCGTCTCGCTTTCGCTGCGTGACACTGCATTCAGAACAGGGCCGACGATGGCGACGCCGTAATTGGCCTGCAGAGTCCGCACTTCACGGCGGGTTTCCAGACCGTCGGCAATCCAGCCCAGGTCGAACTCCATCTGCTTGTCGACACTGTAGCCGCGTTCAAGAATATCGGCCCGCATCTCGGCTTCTGTCTGCAACGTTGCCTCCCAGTACTCGCCTTCAGACGCCGCCGTCTCGGCCGAGGCCCGTACAAAGGCATCGCAAAACAGCAGATAAGCGATTTCCTGGCGCGTCGCCGTGCGCCATGCACTGTCACCGAGACTGTTCCAGACCGAGATATTCAGCCCGTCATAAATTTCAGGCACCTTGGTGAAGAAGATTTTATGCAGCTTGTTGTCGTTGATCGTCAGATCGAGCCTGCGCTCCTTATAGATATCCACCGCCGAGTACGTCCCGCATACGGGGCAGGCATCGCCTTCAGTCTCGTTCTTTTTATAAATATGCGAACAAGGCCGGCCACGCGCGATATCGTTCTTGCACAGCAGATAGGTCTCCGACTCTTCTTCATCGTCCTGTTGCTGTCCGATCCAGTTAAAGCGGTTCTTATACTGCAAAAACGATCTTGGCGGCGACCACAGGGTCCACTTCAGCTTTTCCACCGGCCCGAACGTCGTCCAGTTCGAGCTGACGTCGATGACGACGCATTTCGTTTTGCCTGGCGAAGAGCGCAATCCACGACCGACCGACTGCCCCCACAACACTTTCGACAACGTCGGCCGCATATGTACGATGATATTGCACTCGGGATTGTCCCAGCCTTCCGTCAGCACCCCGACTGAAACCAGCGCTTCAATATCACCGCAGTCATGCCCGGCGAGAATACGCCGGCGTTCCTTCAACGGTGTCCCGGCCGTGATGATCGCCGCGGTGATGCCGGAGCTTTCGATCCTGTCGCGGGTGATTTCGGCAACGCGGATATCGGGGCAGAACCAGGCGGAAATCGGCAATGTACCAATTGCCGCCCGCTCTTCCTGATAAGCATGCATGGCGTAATCGAGCATGGATGACTTGATGATCTCATCGGTCAGCCGCGAGACCGGATACTCGCCTGCGCTGACGTCGATATCGTCCAGATCCAGATCGTGGACGAAGTGCGGGCGGTATTCCGGCTGGACAAGAATGCCTTCGGATATCAGTTCCTGGATATCCGCACAGTCGATGATCGCATCGAACGCCAGGCTCAACTGATCGCGCTGATCGCCCGTACGGCGTTCCGGCGAGGCGGTCAGCCCCATGAAATGAGCTTCCCGCTTACCTTCCTGATAGAACTTCTCGATGATCCGCCGGTATCCTCGGCCGTTCGGCGATACACGGTGCGCCTCGTCGACGATAATCAGGTCCGCTTTGGGTATCGCATCATCAAGGACATCCTTCGCGCGCATGCTGGTGGACAGAAGGATATCGTAGTCGTCGAAAGCCGTTCCCTTTTCAGAGACGGCCAGCGTGCGGACCCGCCGGCTTTCGCCCAATGCCAATTGCAGCTGGTCCAGCAGCACCAGCCGATGGCAGAGCACGATAACTTTCTTGTCGGCGTAAAACTGATCGATGATCTGCCGGGCGAGCACGGTTTTACCCGCACCGGTCGGCGCTTTCAGAATAAACCGTTTGTAGTTGGCCGTGATCGTCGGAAAATCGTCGATGATCTTCTGCTGCCAATTGCGGAGCTGCATCAAAATCCTAACTCAAGAAACAAAGCCCACTAGCATGCACGGTTTGCATGAAATAGCCATAAAATCCCGGAAACAGCTAACTGTTCGATATCAGAACGATGATTGTCTTTTCAGGGAATAGGGTTTTCCCCTGTTTGCTCCGTCGAGGCAACACGTTTGGCAGAGTTGGATTGCATTCTGACGTGCACCAGCTTGTTCAAAGCGGCACGCCGATCTTCAAGAAAATTGAAGCGCCAACAGGCAACAGTGTGTTTCGACTGTATTTTATGCGCACCATGAAGCCTCGATTTGACACTTACAGCTCTACATACGATTGTCCGCGGCGACGAATGAATGATTTTCTTGCGTGACCGCCACATGCCTCCGCTAATGAGTACCCCATGCCCCGAATAGCCGTCATCGGCGCCGGTGTGACCGGCATTACGACCGCCTATCAGCTTTTGAAAAACGGCCATGAGGTGTGTGTTTTCGATGCTCATGACAGCGCAGCGATGGAAACGTCCTTCGCCAATGGCGGCCAAATTTCCGTCTCCAATGCCGAAGTCTGGAATAATTGGCCTTCCATCCGCAAGGCCTTGGGCGCGGCATTCGACCGCAACGCGCCGATCCGCATCCACCCCCTGCCCGATTGGCACAAAATCAGCTGGTTTGCCGCCTTCCTGACTGCCGGTTTTCATCACCGCCGCAATACCGCCGAACTGGCGGCCATGGCCATGCACGGCCGGCGCGCCCTGCGTGAGATCGCGGCGCGGGAGAAAATCGCCTTCGACATGAATGAAAGCGGCCTGCTGCACGTTTATAAGACGCAAGAACAGTTTGCTGACGCCGCCAAGGCCAATGTGTTGCTGACGCAATCAGGCCTCAAACGCTACGCCGTCACAAAAGACGAAATAAAATCCATCGAACCCGCGCTACGAGGCGATTTTTATGCCGGATTGTTCTCACCCGACGATTTTGCCGGCGACGTTCACCTTTTCACCCGGGGCCTTTTCGATGTCTGCCGCACCCTCGGGATGCGCGCCTGTCTGGAGCATGACGTTCTGGCCCTTGAAGCGGACAGCGACCGCATTCATGTCCACCATCGCAATGTTACGGCACCGGCAAACGACCGGCCCGCCGTTGCGGTCTTCGACAAAATCGTCGTCTGTGCCGGTGTCGGATCGCGCAGACTGGCCCGCATGTTGGGCGATCGCGTCAATGTCTATCCGGTCAAGGGGTATTCCCTGAGCGTCGATATCGATCTGTCCGATGCGCCGGACGCAGCCCCCCGTGTCTGCCTGCTGGATGAAGCCGCAAAGATCGTCACCAGCAGGCTCGCCAACCGGTTGCGCATTGCCGGACTGGCGGAATTCAACGGCGCCGACAAAACCATCGATGCGCGGCGGATCGGCATTCTGTCGCATTGGTGCCGGGCGCGTTTCCCGGACTTAGCACAGGAAAACACCACCCCCTGGGCCGGTCTGCGGCCGATGATGCCCAGAATGGTGCCCCATATCGGGCGTGGCAGATTGCCAGGCGTCTATTACAACACCGGGCACGGACATCTGGGCTGGACCCTGTCGGCCGGAACGGCGCAGCGCATTGCCGAAATCATTGACGCGGACGCCCCTTAGAAAAGCGGCCGAAATCTTGTTTCAAAGGGTTTCCGGATTGACGACACAGCTTGCATCCAGCTTGCCGTCGAGGCCATCGAACAGATTCCGCACACAGACATCGCTGACGCGCAGGCCGGTTTCTTCGGTCAGTGCCGCGTTGTGCGGCGTGAACAAAACGTTATCCAGCCCCAGCAGCGGACAATCCGCCAGCGGCGGTTCGTTTACGGTGACATCGAGCCCGGCACCGCCGAGCGTGCCCGCCGTCAGGGCATGATAAAGCGCATCCTCGTCGATCAGCGATCCGCGCGCGGTATTGATGACATAGGCGCCGGGCTTCATCGCCTGGAACTCGGCGGCGCCCAGAACGACCAGTTCTTCCTGGCCCGGCAGATGCAGGCTGATGTAATCCGCCTCGCCGAGGGCGTCGTGGAAATCGTCGACGAATTCATAGCCGTGTTCGCGCGCGCGGACGCGGGAGCTTTCACGGCCTGCGACGATGACCCGCATGCCGAACGCCCGGCATCGCTTCGCCGTTTCCAACCCGATCTTTCCCAGACCGATCAGCAGAACGGTCTTTTCGAAGATATCGTGGCCGGGGATGGTATAGCGCTCGGCGTAATCCCTGTTGCGCGAATTGCGGTCCAGGATGGCGATCCGGCGCGAGACGCCCAGCATCAAAAGCAGCGTGTGTTCGGCCACCGATGACGACAGCGCATCGCCGCATATGGCCAGAGGAACCCCGCGCTTGCTCAAGGCCTGGACATCGACATGGTCGTAGCCAACGCCATAGCGCGACACGATTTTCAGACTGGCTGCGGTTTCGATCATGTCCGCGGTGAGCGGCGACAGGCGCAGGATCATGCCATCCGCGTCCCTGAGCGCATCCTTGATCTCGTCCGGCGCGAGCTTCTCGTGTACCTCGAAGTCGATGTCCGACCGCGCCTCCAGCATGGCGCGCCCATGCGCGTGGATCGGCCCTTCGACGTGGATTTTATAAGTCATGGATATGCCCTTTCGGCGGCGAAAGTGGCACGAACCCGAAGCCGCATCAACTATAGCGGTGAATGATTTTCTCGCCGAAGAACCGCATCCCGTCCATCGGCGGCATCGGTTGAATGACGATGTTGGTGACGCCGGCATCGATCCATTCATCGATCCGGCCGCAGACCTGCCCGACATCGCCATACAGGTTGGATTGCAGAATATCATCGACGGTCGGCGGAATCGGAAAACGGTGTTTGCGCTCTTCCGCGTACATCTCGGCCCATTTCAGGGTTTCCGCTTCGCTTGTTCCCGTCAACCCGACGGTCGAGATCGCGGTTTCCCAGGCCCGGTCCGTCAATTTCTCCTTCATACCCTTGATGAGTTCCGCGACAATCGCCGGCGCCTTCGAGTACATGAACCAGACGTCGCCATGTTTGACCATGAGTTCCTGCGTCGGTGGCGAATCGCCCGCGATCCAGATCGGCGGATAGGGTTTCTGCGGGGGCTTCGGGTTACAGAAAGCATCCTTCAGGTTATAGAACTCGCCCGAAAAACTGAATCCTTCCGGTTCTTCGTTCGTGATCAAGCCGCGAATGATCGAGAGGCATTCATCGAGACGTGCGATCCGCGTCAGGCCATCGTCCGACCATTCCGTAAAGCCGTAGGATTTTGCCTCGGTTGCGAACCAGCCGGAACCGGGAGCCAAAATCACCCGGCCGCCGGTGATTTCATCGAGCGTGCAGACGATCTTCGCCGTCAGACCCGGATGGCGGAAGGTGTTGTTGATGGAATGCCCGCCGAGCCGAACCCGCTTGGTCAGCGCGCCGATGGCCGACATCGCGGTCCAGTATTCGAGGATCGGCTTGGAACGGTCGAGATGCGCATTTTCGACGTGATCGGGAATCCACACGGAATCGAATCCCAGATCCTCGGCGATTTGCGCCATTTCAAGGGCATACGTGAAGCCCGCCGACGTCGCGCCCATTTCGCCCTGTACCGCCAGACGGATACCGAATTTGACCTTGCCGCTCATCGTCTATCACCATTCCGAGCCTGCGGCGCATGCATATATGCATGCGGCACGCGGATAATCATCGCTGACAGTTTCCCTGCCGCCGGTGCGAGCCGCAACCCTTGCACCGGCGTTTTGTTTGGATTTCTGCGACGGAGACACAAAAAAGTTCGAACATTGCTCAGGGGTCGCCGTTTACTCATAAGACTCCGCCGCAATCGGTGCATGGCGAGAATACCGGGAGGTAAGCTTCTAATAATCCGCAATCATTTATCACAGAGCCGTCGATAAGCCCTTATTGCGTTTGAGATAGCGGCTTATCCAGGGAAACCGGGCCGAGCCCGCCGGCGGCGACGATGAAATCGGCGATGGTGTCGACGCCGTCGCGGGTCTTCATGTTGGTGAAGACATAGGGCCGGTCTGCCCGCATGCGCTTGGTGTCGCTGTCCATGACTTCGAGCGAGGCGCCGACCAACGGCGCCAGGTCGGTCTTGTTGATGACCAGAAGGTCGGAGCGCGTGATGCCGGGGCCGCCTTTGCGGGGGATTTTTTCGCCCGCCGATACATCGATCACATAAATCGTGATATCGGCCAACTCCGGCGAGAAGGTCGCCGCCAGGTTGTCGCCGCCGCTTTCGATCAGGATCAGGTCCAGGTTCGGGAACTTGGCATTCATGGTGTCGATAGCGGCAAGGTTGATCGACGCATCTTCGCGGATTGCGGTGTGCGGACAGCCGCCGGTTTCGACGCCCATGATGCGTTCCTCCGGCAGCGCGCCGGCGCGGTTGAGGATCAGCGCGTCTTCCTTGGTATAGATATCGTTGGTAATGGCGCAGATGTCATAGACGTCGCGGAAGGTCTGGCATAACCGCTCCATCAATGCCGTCTTGCCCGAGCCGACCGGCCCGCCGATTCCGACCCGCAAAGGTCCGTTATGCGAAGAACTCATGATCTGAATAACCTCGTGTATTGGGTTTCGTGTTGCATGGCGGCGATATCGCTAAGCACCGCGATGCCGCCGACGTCGTCGAGCGTGGCTTCCAGGGCTGCAGCCGCAGTTTCGTCGATGACGCCCTCCAATCCGGCCAGCACGCGCTGTCCGGCGCTTTGACCGAGCGGGATCAGCCGCACGCCCGCCGATACCAGATTGGCGGCGAAGCCGTGCAGGTAGGCATGGATCGCCGGTGCCTTGTCGATACCGTGTCCGTGCGCGGCGGCGGCGACAGCGAGCGGATAGGCGATTTCGGCACCGAGCGAGGCCTTGATGTCCTCGACGCCGTCCCATGGCCAGGCGTCCCTTGTGGCCTTGAGGAACGCGGTGCCCTGCGCCGTCGTTTCCAGATGCCGTTCCGACGACGGCGCGAGCGCGACGGCGAACGCGTTCAACGCACCGAGTGCCGCGGCATCGCCGTCACAGGCATACGTCTCCGAAAACAGTACGGCGTCGCTCCACCCGGCGCCAAAGCGGACGATGCCGCCGATCCAATGGGCGAGGGTAGCTTCGTCGCGGATGCGGCCGTCCTCGATCGCCCACTCGATGCCGTGCGAATAGGCAAAGGCACCGACCGGATAGCTCGGCGACAGCCACGCCATCAGGCGATAAAGACCGGAATTATTCATGGGCATTATCCATGATGGTGTCCTGCGTGATGATGACCGTGCCCGTCGCTGTCCTCGTCGTCGTGGTGATGATGGTGATGTCCACCGCCCGAATACGCGCCGCCTTCCGGCGTGAAGGGTGCGTCTACACGCTTCACGTCGGCGCCCAGCCCGCGCACCATGTCGGCAATGACGTGATCTTCGCGGATCAGGATACGCGTCCCGTCGATTTCGGTCGGCAGATGCCGGTTGCCGAGATGCCAGGCGACACGGGCCAGATGCACCGGGTCGGCACAGGTGATTTCCAACAACGGCTCGGCGGCGGCCTTGACCGCAACCAGCCGTCCGTCCGTGAGGACCAGCGCATCGCCGTCGGCGAGAACGCTGGCGCTTGCCATGTCGAGCACGAAGCCCAACCCGCCGGTGCCGGTCATCGCCATGCGCCGGCGATAACGGTCGTCATAGCCGAGCACCACGGTATCCACGGCGATGCCGTCCCAGGTACCTTTGCGTTTGATGTCGGTGGCGCGCAGCATGACGGACCTCAGAATAGGAAGTAGCGCTGCGCCATCGGCAGCACGTCCGCCGGCTCGCAGGTTAACAACTCGCCGTCGGCACGCACTTCATAGGTTTCCGGATCGACCTCGATCTGCGGCAGGTAATCGTTCAGGACCATGGATTTCTTGGAAATGCCGCCGCGCGTGTTGGCGACGGGCAGCATCTCCTTGGAAACGCCGAGGATCTGTTGCAAACCCTGTTCGAGAGCCGCCTGCGACACGAAGGTCACACCGCTGGCCGTCAGGGATTTGCCAAAGGCGCCGAACATGGGCCGGTAGTGGACAGGTTGAGGCGTCGGGATCGAGGCGTTGGGATCGCCCATGGCCGCCGCCGCGATGGTGCCGCCGATCAGCACCATATCCGGTTTGACGCCGAAGAACGCGGGCGACCACAAAACCAGATCGGCGCGTTTGCCGACTTCGATGGAGCCGATGTGCGCCGCCATGCCCTGCGCGATGGCCGGGTTGATGGTGTATTTGGCGATGTAGCGTTTGACCCGCACGTTGTCATTGTCGCCGGTTTCTTCCGGCAGCGCGCCGCGCTGGCGTTTCATCTTGTCGGCGGTTTGCCAGGTGCGGATCAGCACTTCGCCGACCCGGCCCATGGCCTGACTGTCCGACGCGATGATCGAAAACGCGCCCAAGTCGTGCAGGATATCCTCGGCGGCGATGGTCTCGCGGCGAATACGGCTCTCGGCAAAGGCGACGTCTTCGGGGATTTTGCTATCCAGATGATGGCAGACCATCAACATGTCGAGGTGCTCTTCGAGCGTGTTGACGGTGTAGGGCCGCGTCGGGTTGGTCGACGACGGGATGACGTTTTCCTCGCCGCAGACCTTGATGATGTCCGGCGCATGGCCGCCGCCGGCGCCTTCGGTATGGAAGGCATGGATGGTGCGGCCTTTGAACGACGCGACGGTGTTCTCGACGAAACCGGATTCGTTCAGCGTGTCCGTGTGGATCATCACCTGCACGTCCATCTGATCGGCAACGCCGAGACAGCAATCGATGGCGGCGGGTGTGGTGCCCCAGTCCTCGTGCAGTTTCAGCGCGCAGGCACCGCCCAGAATTTGCTCATAAAGACCTTCGGGCCTGGACGCGTTGCCCTTGCCGGAAAACGCAAGGTTCATGGGAAAGGCGTCCGCCGCCTGGATCATGCGGCCGATATGCCAGGGGCCGGGCGTGCAGGTCGTCGCGTTGGTGCCGGTCGCCGGGCCGGTGCCGCCGCCCAGCATGGTGGTGACGCCCGACATCAACGCTTCTTCGATCTGCTGCGGACAAATGAAGTGAATGTGTGCGTCGAAGCCGCCGGCAGTCAGAATCTTGCCTTCGCCGGCAATCGCCTCGGTGCCGGGGCCGATGACGATGTCGACATCGGGCTGCGTGTCCGGGTTGCCGGCCTTGCCGATGCCGACGATGTGGCCGTCACGGAGGCCGACGTCGGCTTTGACGATGCCCCAGTAATCGACGATCAGCGCGTTGGTGATGACGGTATCGACCGCACCCAGCGCGCGTGGGGTCTGCGACTGGCCCATGCCGTCGCGGATCACCTTGCCGCCGCCGAACTTCACTTCCTCGCCGTAGGTCGTGTAATCCTTCTCGACCTCGATAAAAAGTTCGGTGTCGGCGAGGCGGACCTTGTCGCCGACCGTCGGGCCGAACATGTCCGCATAGGCGGCGCGTGAGATTTTAGCCGGCATCGAGGCCTCCCATGATTTTCTGGTTGAAGCCGTATACGGCGCGCACGCCCAGCAACGGCACCAGCGTCACTTCGCGGCTTTGCCCCGGCTCGAAACGCACAGCCGTGCCGGCGGCGATATCGAGCCGCATGCCGCGTGCTTTTTCGCGCTCGAAGTCGAGGCCCGAATTGGTTTCATGGAAATGATAATGGCTGCCGACCTGGATCGGGCGGTCGCCGGTGTTCGAAACCTCGATGGTGACGGTGGGCTGCCCGGCGTTCAGTTCGATCTCGCCGTCGGCGGGGATGATTTCTCCTGGGATCATATCGGCGTTCTCCTCAGCGGATCGGTTCGTGAACGGTGACGAGTTTGGTGCCGTCGGGGAAGGTCGCTTCGACCTGCACGTCGTGGATCATTTCGGCGATGCCCTCCATGACCTGATCGCGGGTGATGACGCTTGCCCCTGCTTCCATCAGATCGGCGACCGAGCGTCCGTCGCGTGCGCCTTCGATCACGTAATCGGTGATCAGCGCAATCGCTTCCGGGTGGTTCAACTTGACACCACGTTCCAATCGGCGTCTGGCGACCATCGCCGCCATCGACACCAGAAGCTTGTCCTTTTCCCTGGGGGTCAGGTTCATGTCCCTCTCCTCACTCTTTTATGTCGACCACACGCGGGGCATCGGCTGCCCGTCGCGCAGTTCGGAAATCAGCGGTTCCACGATTTTTCTCAAATGCCGGCCGCTTTCGGCGATGCAGCGGATGACCAGCTTGCCGGACCATGCGCTGGCCCCGGCGACGCCCGTTGCGGGGGTGATAGTGTCGATGCGTTCGCGTACCGCGTCCAGCCGTTCCGTGGCATCGGCGGCAGCGTACAGGATCGTCGCCATGGCGTGCGCACCGTCCAGCGCGGCAGCACCCGCCAGCGTTCCGGCAACGTCGCCCGAGACGCGCAGCGCATCGGCATGGATCAGTGTGCCATCGCGGCGGATGCGCCAGATATCGGAAAACGCGCCCGAGCGTATCACTTCGCCCATGGCGGCGCGGCCGAAAATAACGGACTCGTGCGCGATCAGTACGGCGTCGCCGGCAAGATCGACGTCGAAGGACCGTTTGAGCCGCGCGCCGTCGAACAGAATTGTTTCCTGCGGCAGCCAGGCGAGACGGCTACCCGCCCCGGCGTGAAGCTTTGTCGTCACCCGAGCCCAACCCGATATGGATCGATACGCCCGCTCGCTGGCCTGGGTCGTGAAGACCGCATCGCCCCCGCTATCGACGCCACCCTCGAACGACAGCACGTCGCCGCCGGTCAGGCCGCCCGCCGTGTTCAGCAAAACCGCTTCCGGGGACTGGCCGGGATCGAGACGCGGCATTCTGACCTTGAACGACCCGGACTGATGCAGCCGGTCCAGAACCGTTTTGCCGTCGCGTTGTTTGAAGGTGCATTCGGCCCGGCCCCGGGTCCGTTGCAGGGCCGGTGCGGCATCGATCGCGGACGCATTAAACGGTGAGGTGTCGTCGAACATCGGCTTCGTTCATATCCGCCTTGTCGCCGGCGAGAACAACCTCGCCCCTGTCCATGACAGTGAAGCGGTCCGCAAGGTCACGCGCAAACTCAAAATACTGCTCAACCAGGACGATCGCCATTTCGCCGGTATCCCTGAGATAAGATATCGCGCGGCCGATATCCTGAATGATGGATGGCTGAATGCCTTCGGTCGGCTCGTCGAGGATCAGCAGCTTCGGCCGTGTCACCAACGCGCGGCCGATGGCGAGTTGCTGCTGCTGGCCGCCGGACAGATCGCCGCCCCGGCGTTTCAGCATGTCCTTCAGCACCGGGAAAAGTTCGAACACTTCGTCGGGCACGGATCGCTCACCGCGCGGCAGACACGCGTAGCCGGTTTCGAGATTTTCCTCGACGCTAAGCAGCGGAAAAATCTCGCGCCCCTGCGGCACAAAGGCGATCCCGAGCCGCGCACGCTCGAACACGGGCATTGTCGAGATATCCTTATCATCCCATTTGACGGCGCCCCGCGTCAGCGGCTGCTGGCCGACGACAGCGCGCATCAGACTGGTCTTGCCGACGCCGTTGCGGCCCATGACGCAGGTGACCTTGCCGGTTTCGGCCTGTAACGAAACGCTTTTCAGCGCCTGCGCCGCGCCATAGAAAAGATCGACGTTTTCAACGTTCAGCATGTTCCTAGCGCCCCAAGTACACGTCGATGACGTCCTGATTTGCGCTCACCTGTTCAAGCGAGCCTTCCGCCAACACGGAACCTTCGTGCAGCACCGTCACCTTGACGCCGAGATCGCGGACGAAATCCATGTCGTGTTCGACGACGACGACGGAGTGGGTCCTGGCGATTTCCTTGAGAAGCCTTGCCGTCTCGGCGGTTTCCGCATCCGTCATGCCCGCGGCCGGCTCGTCGACCAGCAACAGCATCGGGTCCTGCGCCAGCAACATGCCGATTTCCAGCCACTGTTTCTGACCGTGCGACAGGTTGGCGCCCAGCTCGTTCTTGAGATCGCCGAGGCGCGTAATTTCGAGAATCTCGTCGATCCGCTTGTGATCGGCGCCGTTCGATTTGTCGAACAGGGTGCTGAGCACGCCGCGCGGCCGGTCCAGCGCCAGCAGGATGTTGTCGTACACCGTATGGCTTTCGAACACCGTCGGTTTTTGGAACTTGCGGCCGATGCCGAGCTTGGCGATCTCGGCTTCATCCATTTTCGTCAGATCGTGCGATGCGCCGAAGGCGACGATGCCGGTATCCGGCCGGGTCTTGCCGGTGATGACATCCATCATCGTTGTCTTGCCGGCGCCGTTGGGGCCGATGATGGCGCGCATCTCTCCTTCGGCGATATACAGCGACAGACCGTTCAACGCCTTGAACCCGTCAAAACTGACGGAGACGTTATCCACATACAAAAGCGTATCGCCCATTTGCGTCATCAGTCGGCCTCTTGCGGTTGCGGTTGCGCACTTGTCGCGGCACGGGTCTTGCGCCGGGCGATGATCTGGTTCGCCAGACCGAGGATGCCTTTCGGCAGGAACAGGGTGACGGCGATGAACAACGCGCCCAGCGCAAACAGCCAGACTTCCGGCAGGATGCCGGTGAAGATCGTCTTGGCGCCGTTGACCAGCACCGCGCCCAGCGCCGCGCCGACCAGCGTGCCACGCCCGCCGACGGCGACCCAGATCACCGCTTCGATGGAGTTGGCGGGCGAGAACTCGGACGGGTTGATAATACCGACCTGCGGCACATAAAGCGCCCCTGCGACCCCCGCGATCATCGCCGACAACACCCACACGAACAGCTTGTAGTGTTCGACCCGGTAGCCAAGGAAACGGGTCCGGCTTTCGGCATCACGAACACCGATCAGGATCTTGCCGAGCTTGGAATGCACGATCGCCTGGGCGATCAGGAAGGCGGCGATCAGTGCGATGCCGCTGGCCGCGAACAGGCCGAACCGCGTGGCGTCGGTCTGCACGTCGAAGCCGAGGATGTCCTTAAAGTCGGTCAGGCCGTTGTTGCCGCCGAAGCCCATGTCGTTCCTGAAGAACGCCAGCAACAGGGCAAAGGTCATGGCCTGGGTGATGATCGACAGATAAACGCCGGTCACGCGAGAGCGAAACGCGAACCAGCCGAAGGCGAACGCCAGCAGCCCCGGCACCAAAACCGCCATCAGGGCGGCGAACCAGAAACTGTCGAAGCCATACCAGTACCAGGGCAGTTCCTTCCAGTTCAAAAACACCATGAAGTCCGGCAGCTCCGGGTGACCGTAAACGCCGCGCGTGCCGATCTGGCGCATCAGATACATGCCCATGGCGTAGCCGCCGAGCGCGAAGAACGCGCCGTGCCCCAGCGACAGCACGCCGCAGAAGCCCCACACCAGATCGATCGCCAGCGCCAGCATGGCGTAGCAGAGATATTTGCCGAACAGAGATACGACGTACGTCGAGGTGTGCAGCGGGTGGCTTTCCGGCACGGCGAGATTGAGGATGCCGACCGTCACGATAACCGCCGCCAGAATGCCGATGAACAGATACGTGCGCAGTCCCAGCGCCCCGGCCATGAAGTTGGTCATCATGCTTCCACCGCCCTGCCCTTGAGCGCGAACATGCCGCGGGGCTTCTTCTGAATGAACAGGATGATGAAGACGAGCACGACGATCTTGCCGAGCACGGCGCCCGCGAAGGGTTCAAGAAATTTGTTGGCGACCCCCAGCGTCATGGCGCCGACCAGCGTCCCCCACAGATTTCCGACACCGCCGAAGACGACGACCATGAAACTGTCGATGATATAAGACTGGCCCAGGTTGGGGCTGACGTTATCGATCTGGCTGAGCGCGACACCGGCGATCCCGGCGATGCCGGAGCCGAGTCCGAAGGTCAGCGCGTCGACCCAGTCGGTGCGAATTCCCATGGCCCCGGCCATCGAACGGTTTTGCGTGACCGCGCGCATCTGCAGACCGTAGGGCGTTTTTTTCATGACCAGCATGAGGACGAAAAGCACGACCATCGCGAAGATAAGAATATAAAGCCGATTATAGGTGATCGTCATCTGACCGATCTCGAAGGCGCCGGACATGAAATCGGGGGTGCCGACTTCCTGGTTGGTCGGCCCGAAGATCGAGCGCACGGTCTGCTGCAGCGCTAGTGAAATGCCCCATGTCGCAAGCAGCGTTTCCAACGGCCGGCCGTACAGATACCGGATAATGCCGCGTTCGATGGCGACGCCGATGCCGCCGGCGACAAGGAACGCCAGCGGGATCGAGATCAGCAGGGAAATTTCGAACAGTTGCGGATATGACGTTCGGATCACGTCCTGCACGACGAACGTCGTATAGGCGCCGAGCATCACCATCTCGCCGTGCGCCATGTTGATCACGCCCATCACGCCGAAGGTGATGGCAAGGCCGATGGCGGCAAGCAAAAGCACCGAGCCCAGCGACAGGCCGTACCAGACGTTCTGTGCCGTCGCCCAGGCGGCGAGCGAGCGTTCGATCAGCGCGGCGGCTTCGGTGGCCGCGGTTTTCAGCGTGCCCTCGGCGGTGTTGGCGAAGGCCAGAAGGATCGAGCGTGAATCGCGCCCGGACCGTTCGGTCAGGACTTTGATGGCGTCGAGCTTGGCCGCTTCGTCCAGCCCGCTCGCCAGCACCGCCGTGGCGCGCGCCTCGCGCATGACCTTTTTCACGGCGTCATCGGCTTCCTGCGCAAGCGCCTTGTCGAGCAGCGGAATGGCGTTCGGATCCTTGGATTTAAAGACGGACTCGGCTGCCGCCATACGGTCTTCGGGTTTTTTGGAGCGAAGCTGCAGCCCGCCCAGCGCGTCCCGGACGGCACGCCGCAGCCGGTTGTTGACCTTGATTTTCTTGAGCGCGCCCTTGGCGACGGTCTCGCCGGGCGCCAGCGTCAGCGGATCGATCAGTTTGTATTGGCTGCCGGTCTTTTCGGTAATGAAGACCTTGCCGCCGAGTTTTTGCTGGTAGAGCTTGCCGTCACCGAGCGCTTCGAGCGCCGGGATGACGCGGCTATCGCCGGTTGCCGCGAGCGCGTCGATGACTTTGGCGCGGGCACTGAATCCGCCTTCGGCCAGAGCATCGATCTGTGCGCCCAGATCGTCGGCACGCACCGGCGAGATCAGAAAAAGAATAAACAGGAAAAGGAAGAAGGGTGTTCCGGTCTTTGTAGGCGTATTCATGGAGGCAGGTCCGCCATCAGTAAAGATGTGAAGAGCAGATGCCCGGGGGTGGCATGATGCCACCCCCGAACGATCATGTGCTTAGCTGCCTTGACCGCCGCATTTGCCGGTCTTGGTGTTGAAGTTGCCGCACGACATAGGCGCACGCCAATCGCTGATCAGGTCCTTGGAACCCGGCAGGAAGTCGGACCAGGCATCACCCGGGACCAGGCCCGGCGTCGAGGTCACGACCTCGAACTGGCCGTCGGCCTGAATTTCGCCGATCAGGACCGGCTTGGTGATGTGGTGGTTCGGCATCATCGCCGAGTAACCGCCCGTCAGGTTCGGCACCGCAACACCGACGAGCGAGTCGATGACCGCGTCGGCGTCGGTGGTCCCGGCGATTTCAACGGCCTTAACCCACATGTTGAAACCGATGTAGTGTGCTTCCATCGGGTCGTTGGATACGCGCTTCGGATCCTTGGTGAAGGCTTTCCACTTTTTGATGAAGTCGGCGTTTTCCGGGCTGTCGACGGACATGAAATAGTTCCATGCAGCCAGGTGACCGACCAGCGGTGCGGTATCGAGACCGGCGAGTTCTTCTTCGCCGACCGAGAACGCGACGACCGGAATGTCTTCGGCCTTGAGGCCCTGGTTACCCAGTTCCTTGTAGAACGGTACGTTGGCGTCACCGTTGATGGTCGAAACCACAGCGGTTTTCTTGCCGGCCGAGCCGAACTTCTTGATGTCGGAGACGATCGTCTGCCAATCGGAATGACCGAACGGCGTGTAGTTGATCATGATGTCGCCAGCGGCGACACCCTTGTCCTTGAGATAGGCTTCAAGAATTTTGTTGGTGGTCCGCGGGTACACATAGTCGGTACCGGCAAGCACCCAACGCTTTACGCCTTCTTCCATCAGGTAATCGACAGCCGGAATAGCCTGCTGGTTCGGGGCCGCACCGGTATAGAAAACGTTCTTCTGGCTTTCTTCACCTTCGTACTGCACCGGGTAGAACAGAATGCTGTTCAGTTCCTCGAACACCGGCAGAACGGATTTGCGCGAAACGGACGTCCAGCAACCGAAAACAACATCAACCTTGTTGACGGAGATGAGTTCGCGGGCTTTTTCGGCGAACAGCGGCCAGTTGGAGGCCGGGTCGACGACGACGGCTTCAAGTTTCTTGCCGAGTATGCCGCCCTTTTTGTTCTGATCTTCGATGAGCATCAGCATGGCGTCTTTCAGCGTGGTTTCGCTGATCGCCATGGTGCCGGAAAGCGAGTGAAGAATGCCGACCTTAATCGTGTCCGCCGCCGATGCGACGCTGCTGATCGCCATGGACGCGGCAAGAACGCCGGCAGTGACGAGTGATTTACATCTCATTTGCATGAAGTGACTCCCCTAGGATGTTGTTGCACTGCAGCAAGGCATTACAAAAAATGGGCCAAGAATCCGGGGACGCTGTGTATAACCCCGAAGGCCGCACCTAGAAGATTGATAAAAATGGATAAACGGGAAGAGGCAGGGGCCGGATCAAGGGGTCTATACGGGCGACCGCAAGGCTTGCCATGGCAAAAACAGATTATTTAATAGGCATTTTATACGGTGTGATTAAATTTTATTCATAAATAATTAATCACACTCTGTCTGATATACGCTTAGCTCATGTATATGTGACGCGGCCCTGCGGCGGATCCTTTTGTTCGGTGTAACCGATTCCCAGCGGATAGCATCCCGGCACGAGCTTTTCGAAGAACGCTTCGTCTGCGGCGGTGAATGCGTGCTCGAGCGCGCCGAGATACGCTTTCCAGTGCGCCAGCGTACGCGGGCCGGTGACAATCGAACTGACGATCCTGTTGTTCAAAAGCCAGTTGATCGCCATGTCGCCCGCCGTCATGCCGCGCGCCTGGGCACGGGCCTTGATCTTCGCCGCTATGCGCAGGCAATCGCGGGTATAGACATCGCCATAGGTATCGATTTCCCCGGCGCCGCGCTTGGTGTCCTTGGCGGATCCGACATCCAGACCGTATTTCCCCGTCAGCACGCCCCGCGCCAGCGGGCTGTAAGGGACAACGCCAATGCCGAATTCTTGACAGGCCGGCAGATATTCCAGTTCCGGCACGCGATAGATCGCGTTATAGAACGGCTGCGCGATGACTGGCTTGGGCACGCCCAGTTCCCTGCACAGGTGCACCATGTCGGCGATCTTCCAGGCGCGGAAATTGCTGAACCCCCAATAGCGGACCTTGCCGGCACGGATCAGCTCGCCCATCGTCTCGAGGGTTTCAACCAGCGGCGTCGTCGGGTCGGCCCGGTGCAGGTAATAGATATCGACGTAATCCGTGCCAAGCCGCTTCAGGCTTGCGTTCAATCCGTCGATCATCCACGCCCGGCTGAGGCCGCGCTGGTTGGGGCCGTCGCCAACGGCCTTGGAGCCGAGCTTGGTCGCGACGACCCAGTCGGACCGATCCTTCTTGATCAGCTTGCCGACGATCTTTTCGGATTCCCCCATGACATAGGATTCAGCCGTATCGATGAAGTTGACCCCGGCGTCCCGCGCCAGCCCGACCATCTTCGCCGCGACCTGGGGGCTGGTCTGTTTACCGAACGTCATCGCACCGAGACAAATCGGCGACACCTTGAGACCGCTGGTCCCGAGCCCGGCGTATTTCATGCTATTCCCCCATTCGCACGCGGACGCACCCGCGTCAGCTTTGCTGTTCTTCGAGCCGATCCGTTGCCAGCGGCGGTGTGCGCCCGAGCTGGGCGATCTCTGCGTGCAGTTCCGGCGTCATGTCGATGCTTGGCGAGTCCAGTGACGGCTGAAGCTGCTCCAGGCTTCGGGCGCCGATGATCGGGCACGTCACCGCCGGATGTGCCGCCGCCCAGGCGACCGCAAGGCTGACCGGATGCACCCCCTTCGATTTCGCCAGTTCGGTGAACTTGCCGGCGGTCTCGAACACCCATTCCTCGCCGTAACGGTCGGTGTACTGTTTGTTCGTCATCAGACGGCCCTGTTCGGGGCGCTGGCCGGGACCGTACTTGCCGCTGAGCAGGCCGCCGCCAACCGGGCTGTAGGTGATGACGCCGAGGTTTTCCTCCAGCGCCAGCGGGAATATCTCGGATTCCACCTGACGCTTGACCAGCGAGTACATCGGCTGAATGACGTCGAAGCGCGGCCAGCCCATGCGTTCCGATATGCCGAGACCCTTGGCGGTCTGCCAGGCGGTATAGTTGCTGGCGCCGAGGTAAATGACCTTGCCCTGGGAGACGAGATTTTCCAGTGCGCGGAGCGTTTCCTCGAGCGGCACCTGCGTGTCCCAGCGGTGCATGAACAGAACGTCGAGCCGGTCCGTTTTCAGGCGCTTCAGGCTGGCCTCGACGGCCGTGGCGATATGGCGGCGGTTGCCGCCACGCATGTTGATGTCGTCGCCCATGGGGACGAAGCATTTCGACGTGATCACCAGATCGTCGCGTTCGGACGCCATCAGCTTGCCGAGGATGGTTTCCGCCTTGCCCTGCGAATAGCCGTTGGCGCAGTCGAAGAAGTTGATCCCCCGATCGCGGCACGCGGCATACATTTTCGCGGATTCCGCCTCATCGGCATCGCCGCCGAAAGACATGGTGCCGAAACACAGTTGCGACACCTTGACGCCGGTGCTGCCGAGCCATTTGTAATCCATAAGTCCCCCCGGAATTTCTGTCTTCTTGATCCGTTATGACACGTAATGTGTCCATTCTTGCATTCAAGTTCTGACGGGCAAGTATATAGCGCGGACAGACCATGCAAAGCCCTGTTACCGGTCTCTCGGCCCTTGATCCCTGTGGCCTGTGCCTTACCATCGCCTCCTCAATAAGAGATGGATTCGAACATGCCCAAAGACGCCGATACCGACCTTCCGCTGCTGGAAATCGCCGAAACCTGGCTCGCCGCGTTCAACGATGCCCTGGCATCGGGCGACACAGCCGCCGCCGCCGCGCTTTTCATGAAAGACGGCCACTGGCGCGATGTTCTGGCGTTCGACTGGCGGATTGCGACGGTCAGCGGCCCTGAAGCCATCGCCGCAAAACTGGCCGCCACACTGGCCACGGCGAAACCCTCCGATTTTCATCTCAGCGACGACCACGCGGGACCGCGCATGGTGACGCGCGCGGGCAGCGATTCCATCGAGGTTATCTTCGATTTTTCAACAGCCGTCGGCACCGGCTCGGGTGTGCTCCGGCTGCGTGAGGACATGGATGCGGATAATGAATGGCGCGCCTGGACCCTGTCGACAACGTTGCAGGCGCTGAACGGTTTTCCCGAGCGCACCAGCGCCGAGCGCGCCGGCGGCGATGCCTTCAGCCGCGAATGGGGTGGCGAGAACTGGCAGGATTTTCGCGACCGCCAGCGCGCCTATGAAGACCGCGACCCGGCGGTGCTGGTTGTCGGCGGCGGTCAGGCCGGGCTTGGCGTGGCGGCGCGGCTGACGCACCTGGGCGTGGATACGCTGATCATCGACAAGCATGAACGCATCGGCGACAACTGGCGAAAGCGCTACCACTCGCTGACGCTGCACAACGAAGTCTACGTCAACCACATGCCCTATATGCCGTTCCCGCCGACGTGGCCGGTGTATATCCCGAAAGACATGCTGGCCAACTGGTTCGAATGTTATGTCGAGGCGCTGGAACTGAATTACTGGACCGGCACCGAGATGACGTCGGCCGATTACGACGACGACAGGAATGAGTGGATCGTCACACTGAAAAAGAGCGACGGCAGCGAACGTATCGTCCGCCCGCGCCACGTCATCATGGCGACCGGCGCCAGCGGCATTCCGATCATGCCGGAGCTGCCGGGGCTGAAGGATTTCAAGGGCGAGGTGATGCATTCCGGCGCCTATGAAATCGGCCACAAATGGGCCGGCAAGAAAGCGATGGTCATCGGCACCGGCAACAGCGCGCACGATGTTGCCCAGGACCTGCACGCCTGCGGCGTCAAGACGACGATGATCCAGCGCGCATCGTCGCACATCGTCAGCCTTAAGGAAGCGCAGCGGGTGTATCTGCTGTATGCCGAAGGACCGTCGATCGACGATTGCGACTTGCTGGCGACATCGTTCCCGTTTCCGGTTCTCAAGGTCGCCTACAAACGCGCCACGCAGATGTCGAAGGAGATCGACAAGCCCCTGCTCGACAGACTGGAAGCACGCGGCTTTCGCACCAATGACGGGGTCGACGACTGCGGCTTCCAGATGAGCTATCTGCAGCGCGGCGGCGGATATTATTTCGACGTCGGCTGCTCGGAACTGATCGCCGACGGTGAAATCGATATCGTCAATTATGCCGACATCGATAGCTTCTGCGACAAGGGCGCCCGGCTCAAGGACGGCACCGTTCTTGAGGCCGATCTGATCGTCATGGCCACCGGCTACAAGATGCAGCAGGAAACCGTGCGCCAGTTCATGGGCGACGAGATCGCCGACAAGGTCGGCCCGGTCTGGGGATTCAGCGACGGCGGCGAGTTGAACAACATGTGGTGCCGCACGCCGCAGCCGGGGTTATGGTTCACCGCCGGCTCGCTGGCGCAGTGCCGGATCTATTCCCGCTTCCTGGCGTTGCAGATCAAGGCCCTCGAAGAAGGCCTGATCACACACGACACCTGATCACACAGCCTTCGAGAGACCACCGTCGACGTTGATCGCCGCACCGGAAATATAAGACCCCCGGTCCGAGCACAGCAGGCACGCGATGGCGGCAAATTCCTCGGGCGTGCCGAGCCGCCCCATGGGCTGGGTTTTGCCTTCTTCGTCGTACCACTCGTCGAGCGTCAGCCCGCGCTCGTCTTTTTCATGGCGTTTTTCCCATTGTTCGCTGCGGATCTTGCCGACGTGCAGCGAGTTGACGAGCACGTTGTGCGCGGCATTCTCGTTTGCCAGCACCTTCATGATGGCCATGCCGGCAGCCCTGGTAACGGCGGTCGGCGCCCCTTCGGCGGGCGGGGTCTTGGCGCCGGAATTCAGCACGTTGATGATGCGCCCCCATTTCCGTTCACGCATGCCGGGGATGACAAGGCGGGCGAAACGGATCGCCGAGAAAACCTTGAGGTCGAAATCTTCCTGCCAGTCTTCGTCGCTGATGTCGAGAAACGGACCGCGCCGGGACGTGCCGGCGTTATTAACCAGAATGTCGATCTGGCCGAGCGCTGCCTGGGCTTCGCTGAAGGCACGGGTGCATTCGGATGCCTGGCGGATATCCGCCGAGATCGCCACCACCTTGCCGCCACCCGCCGAGGTGATTTCCGCCTTGGCCTGATCGAGAATTTCCTGACGCCGCGCAACGATGGCGACATTGCCGCCCGAGCTTACGAATTCCCGGGCCATGGCCTTGCCGAGACCGGCGCTGCCGCCGGTGATGATCGCGTTGCGGCCGTCCATACGTACTTCCATGAATGTGTCCTCCCCAAATGTGTTTGTTCATAGGTGCTGCCTGTAACGGCGTCTTTCAAGAGTGTACCTTGATGCGTTGAGCGTTGACCACGATCCTCGGCATGGCATGCTTACGGAATCGAAAACGAGGGAGGTCCATATGCCCGAAACCCTTTTCAAGGCCGGCAACACCGCCGTTATCACCGGTGCCGCGCTCGGCATCGGCCGTGCCGCCGCGCACCGTTTCGCCGCTCTCGGCATGCGGGTTTGCATGGCCGATCTGGCGTCCGAAGATTTCGATGCCGCACTGGACGTCGTCCGCAAAGCCGCCGCCGATCCGGAACACGTCATGGCCGTCAGCGCCGACGTCGCCGACTTGGGCCAGATGAGCAAACTGCGCGACACCGTCACCGGCAGGTTCGGCCCTGTCGATGTCCTGATGAACAATGCCGTGAGCCGTGTCGGCCCCGGTTTCTGGGATGACCTCAATGACTGGCGGCGCACCGTCGACGTCAACCTGTGGGGTGTCATTCATGGCGTCAGGGCCTTTGTACCCGGGATGATCGAAAGCGGCCGGCCGGGATACGTCATCAACATGGGCTCCAAACAGGGCATCACCAATCCGCCCGGCAACACCGTCTATAACCTGACCAAGGCGGCGATCAAATCCTTCACGGAAAGCCTGCAACACGAACTGCGCAACGGCGATAATCCGAACGTCTCGGCGCATCTGGTGATCCCCGGCTGGACAACCACCGGGCACCGCGAACACAAACCCGGCGCGTGGCTGCCCGAACAGGTCGTCGACGTGATGATGCCCCGGATCGAGAACGGCGATTTCTATATCGTCTGCCCCGACGGCGAAGTGACGCCGGGCATGGACCGCGCCCGCATCCTGTGGAGCGCCGGCGACGTCACCGAAAACCGTCCGGCGCTGTCGCGCTGGCACGGCGGTTACGGCGATGCCTTCAAGGCTTTCGAGACGGATTAGAACCTACAAAGAAGCCGGGTGGAGGATGATCTTGGCCGCCCCGGTGCGGCCTTCGAGCAGGTCGTCGAAGGCCTGAATACCGTCTTCGAGGCCGCGTGCCTCGATCCAGTCGAGATCGCCGAGCGCGCCTGACGCCATCGCCGCCAGCGTGGCGCGAAAATCCGTCATGGTATAGGTGTAGGCGCCGACGAAGGTGATTTCCTGCAGCGTTACGCGCCGGGCATCGAAGCCGTCGGTCCCATCGCCCAAGCCGATATGCACGATCACCGAACCGGGCCGGGCCGAACGCACCGCCGCGGCGCGGGTATGCTTGTTGCCCACCGCATCGATGACGACATCGGCGAAGCCCGCATCCAGCGCGCCGTCAACAGTGGGATCGACGACCTTGTCGAAGCCCTGCGAGAAGGCCGTCTTGCGGCGCAATTCGTTGGTTTCGCCAACCGTCACGTCTGAGCAGCCGAAGGCCCTGAGCGCCAGTGCCGCCCCCAGCCCGACGGCCCCCGATCCCATGACCAGTGCACGGGCTTCGGCCAGCGGCCTCGCCGCGTGACGGTCGGCCAGCGCCACCCCGTGCCACGACGTCGCCAGCGGCTCGGCCAGCGCGGCATGGGTCAGGTCGAGATTTTCCGGCACCTCGATCATGTTGCGCGCCGGGATCACGATCTTTTCGGCGAACGCGCCCTGGCGTGGCGGCATCGAGATGATTTCCCGCTTGGCGCACAGGTTCTCGCGGCCCGACAGACAATCGCGGCACACCCCGCATGTCACCAGCGGATTGACGACCACGCGCTTGCCGTCATGCATGCCGCCACGGACCACGCCCGCGGCCTCGTGTCCCAGGATCAGCGGCGCCGGACGGCGCTCGTCATGACCGAGATAGGCATGCATGTCCGATCCGCAAATGCCGACCGCACCGACCTCGATCAGGACATCGCCTGCTTCGGCTTCGGGGTCCGGGGAATCCTGAAAGACGATCTGTTTCGGACCGGTATAGACGAGTGCTTTCATCGAAGCCTCCTACTTGGCGGTAAAGCCGCCGTCGACGGGGATCGTCTGGCCGGTGATGTAGGCCGACGCGGGCGAGGCCAGAAATACCGTTATGCCGTCAAGGTCCGCGAGTTCGCCGTTGCGCCCGATGGCCGTCATTTTCGCATTGTGCGCGACGAGTTGCGGATTGTTGAAAACCGCCTGAGTCAGCTCGGTCGGAAAAAACCCGGGGGCAACGGCGTTGGCGTTGATTTTATCCTTCGACCACGCTTCGGCCATGGCGCGGGTCAATTGCACGACCCCGCCCTTCGACGCGCCATACGGCATGGAGTTGGCAAACGCCCGGTAGCTTTGCAGCGATGCGATGTTGATGATCCGGCCATAGCCCTTATCGGCCATCCCCGGCACACAGGCGCGGGCCAGGAAAAACGGCACGCTCAGGTTCAGGTGAATGGTCCTGTCCCAACTTTCCATGCTGATCTCGGCCCACGGTTCACGCAGGTTTATGCCCGCCGCATTGACGAGGATCGTCGGCGCCCCGAACGGTGCGGTGGCGCGGGCATACAGATCGTCGATGACGGCCTTGTCGTTCAGGTCGGCGGTCACGGTCTCTGCCGCGCCGCCTGCCTCTGTAATCGACGCCTGCGCCTCGCCAAGACGCGCTTCGTTCCGACCGGCAAGTATCACCTTGGCACCGGCCCCCGCCAGCGCACCGGCCATGCGCCGGCCGATGCCGGAAGATGCGCCGGTGACCAGAGCGACAGAACCAGTAAGATCAAATTGCGACGGCATAGGTCGTTTTTCCAATCCCATCCCTTCAAGGATGACGTAAGACTATTTCAGCCAGCAACGCTTCAGCCAGGTGCAATCACCGATCCTGCCACACCGTCAGGAGTCGCGATGCACATGGACTGCGCAGGGCGCGTGCCTGACCACCCGCGCGGCGGTCGAACCGATAAAGTAGTCAGTGATATCCGGTTTATGGGACCCGATGACGATACAATCACAACCATGCTCGACGGCGTAATCGATGATCTTGCGATGGGCTTCTCCGCGAATGATGTCTGTGACGACACCGTCAAGATGAGAGACCTTCTCCCGCAAAATCTCGGCTGCCTTATCGAAACCCTTTTGGATGACATCGTCACCAACATAGGCGGAGACCGAACCCTTCGGCACCTCGAATACATGCAGGGCGACGATCGACCCTCCCGGCGACAAAAGTGCCCGGGCGATCTCCAAAGTCTGTGGTGAAATTCCATGGTCCAATGCCATGGGTACTAGGACCTTTTGATACATCGTTGCTCCCTTTGATTTTCCGTGCCCTACGCCAAACTATCCTTTGGCTGTAAGGTCGAAGTTTTCACCTGGGAAGTACTTGGCAAGCCTGACATCCGCAGCCCGTGCATGGCCTTCCATCCCTTCCAGTCTCGAAATCCGCGCGGTCGCTTCGGCAACTTTCTTGGCGCCTTCGCGGGTGGCCCGTTGCCAGGTCACGATCTTCATATACTTGTGGACACTGAGGCCGCCCGTATACGTGGCTGCTCCCGAGGTTGGCAGAACATGGTTGGTCCCGGAAGCCTTGTCCCCATAAGAGACAGTGGTTTCTTCGCCGAGAAACAGCGACCCATAACATTGTAACCGACCCAGCCACCAATCCAGATCATCCGCCTGAACGGTCAGATGCTCCGGCGCATATTCGTCCGACGTTCTGGCCATTTCCTCGCGGTCTGAACAGACAATCACCTCGGCATAATCGCGCCATGCCGCTTCTGCATTCCCACGGTTGAGTTCCGGCAGGTCAGCGATAAGGTCCGGCACACGGGCCATGACATCCTCAGCCAACGGCCGATGGTCGGTAACCAGCCAAACCGGTGAGTTGTAACCGTGCTCCGCCTGGCTAACGAGATCGGTGGCAACGATATGGGCATCGGCATCCTTGTCGGCCAGGATCAAGCTGTCCGTCGGACCGGCGATCATGTCGATGCCGACACGGCCATACAGCATGCGCTTTGCCTCAGCGACAAACTGATTGCCCGGACCGACAATGATGTTCGCCTTGGGCTGTCCGAACAAGCCGAACGCCATGGACGCCACAGCCTGCACTCCGCCGATGGCCATAATCGTATCCGCGCCGCAAACATGCGCCGCATAAGCGACCCCCGGATCGACGCCCGTTTCAGGCTGAGGCGCGGAACAAACCGAAATATGCTGGCACCCGGCGACAGCAGCCGTCGTCACCGTCATGATGGCGCTGGCGATATGGCGGTACCGCCCCGCCGGCACGTAACAGCCGGCGGCGGATACCGGTATCGCTTTTTGTCCGGCAATCAGTCCCTCATTTATCTCGTACTCGAAATCCGCAACCGTGTTCTTTTGGGCTTCCGCGAACCGGCGGACGTTGTCGTAAGCAAAGAGAATATCGTCCTTAAGCTTTTGCGGAAGCTTTGCCCCCGCGGCTTCGATCTCTTCTGGCGACAGTACGATATTGCCCTCGTACTTATCGAACTTCGCGGCATACTCGAGCGCTTTTTCTTCACCGCCCGCTTCAATCTCGGCAAGGATCGTGGAAACGATTTCAGCCGTTTCGCTAGAATCCGAGCGCGATGTCAACGTGGCTTTCTTAAGGTACTCGCGGGTCATTTTTCCTGGTCCTCTTGTAAGTGCCGACAGACGAGAAGCTCATCCAATCGAATGGTATACGTCACTCACGCCCCCTAATTTCCGTAAATATAGTTAGGAAGCCACAAGGCAATTTGCGGGAACACGAAGATCAACGTGAGCCCAATCAGCTGGATCACCATGAACTGCATCATTCCCAAATAGATATCGCGCAGGTCCCACTCCGGGACAACGCCCTTCAGGAAGTATGCGGAAAGCGCAACGGGTGGGCTCAGCCATGCCGTTTGCAAATTGACAGCGACAAGTATCGCGAACCAGATCAACAAGTCGTTCTGGTTCTCAAATCCAAGATCAAGCGACGTTACCGTCGGGACCAGGATGGGAACGATAATAAGGACGATCGGCACCCATTCCAGCGGCCATCCGAGCAGGAAGATCAACGCCATGATCAAGATCAGAATAAAAACGGGCGACATATCGAGCGTCAGTAGAAGCTCTGTCAGCATCGTTGGCGTACCGAGGTTCGAGAACACGGCCCCAAAGAAGTTCGACGCCGCCACCAGGAACATGATCAGAACCGTGATCTCCAGGCTTTTGATCAAAGCGCTATAAAGCTCCTCGATCGAAAACTTGCCATAAAGCATGGATAGAAGCACCGCACCGAATGCGCCGCAGGCCGAAGCTTCGGCAGGTGTCGCCCAACCGGCAAGGATTGAGCCCAGCGCAAATGCGATGAGCACGGTCGGCGGCACGAGGCCCATGAAAAACTCGTACCAAAGGTCCGAGAAATAGAAGCCACCGGGGCGTGTTTTCCCGAGCCACCTATAGACGGCCCACATCACGCCAATCCAGGCGAACGGAACAATCAACGCACCCATGGGGAAGCCGAAGCCGTTCGTTATCCCATGCGTGATCAGCCAGATCAGGAAGACGAGCGCGCCCATAACCATCGCCACTTCGAGCAGATAGAAGCTGGACGTTTCAGGCTGCTCGTCCGGCGGCAGAATGGGGCCGAGGCTTGGATTGATGAAACACCGTCCGAGCGCATACAGCATGTAGAGCCCCGCGAGCATGATGCCGGGGATGATCGCCGCGCGGAACAAATCCGTGACAGGCACCTCGAGGACCGGCCCCATGACAATCAACATGATCGAAGGCGGGATCAGAATACCGAGCGTCCCGCCCGCTGTGATCGTCCCTGCGGCGAGTTTCACATCATACCCAGAGCGGTTCATCGTGCGCGCAGCCATGATCCCGAGGATCGTGACCGATGCGCCGACGATGCCCGTTGCGGCCGCGAAGATGGTCGACACGAACAGGATGGCGATGAATAGCGCGCCCCTTGTCCGGCTCATCATCATTTGAACGGCCTGGAACAAACGTTCCATCAATCCGGCTTTCTCCATCACAATCCCCATCAAGATGAAGAGCGGAACCGCAACCAACTGGTCGCTCAGCATCACGGAATTGGTTTGCAGGGCCATAAGGAATGTGGCGAGTTTGAAGTTCGCACCCCAAGTCCCAAAGGCGAACCCGAGGAAAATGAGGGTGAAGGAAATCGGAAAACCGACGAAGATCGAGAACAGCATCACCGCGAGCATGATGAGGCCGATTACCGGTTTAGAAATGTCGACCTGTCCCTCGTGGTTAAACGTTTCGTTCCACCAGTCTGTGATTGGCACAACATCGGGGAAGAACACCGCACCGACCAACACAAGCAAGGCAACGCCATAAAGAGGGAGTACGCGCAGGAAGAGCCGTTCGCGTTCCTTGCCCATTTTATGGAATGCGCGAAACAGTTCCGGGAAGCCTTGCAAAAGAAGCAGAAAACCGCCCACCGGCATCGCAAGACGGGCCGGCCATAAGATCGGCGCCCACGTCGAGTCACTCGCTTGTTCACCGATGGCAAATGCCTTGTACCAGTACTCCGCCGAGACCCAGGTAAAGAACAACATTGCAGGAATATAGAGTGCCAAATACAGCGTTGCATCGACGGTCGCCTGCGTCTTGGGGGACCAGTTTCGATACAAGAAGTCGGCGCGAATATGAACACCGCGCATCAATGCGTAACCGGACGCTGCCATAAATATGACGCCGCCCAGCATTCGGCTGATATCGTAAACCCATAAAGTCGGACCAAGTCCCCACGAAATGGCCACGTCGTTCATGTCCATCTCTGTCAATACCGCGAACGCATTGCGCGAGAAAACTTCGTAAACAATGGCCAAAACCAATGGGATCATCAGAACGCAGATGATGCGGCCTACCCACAGGTTGAGAACATCAATGGAGGCCGTGATCGGGCGCTGCCAGGGCGTCATGTCTTCCGGCGTCTCGCCCGGCGCTTCCGTGCGCGCTTCGGCGATCAATTCGTCCGTCGTATCAAGTTTATCCATCTCGACTTTGTCGGCCATGATGCCCCCCACCCGATAAATTCGGCGTTATCATTTTGAAATGTTTAAAGAGAAAGGCGGGGCCTTGACGGCCCCGCCTCCCAATTTGGTCTTACTTCTTTTTCACGCTGTCTGCGAACGCCTTACCCAGGCTCGCATTTGACGCTTGGGCACCAGCCCAGAAAGGAACCGCGATCGCTGCGAAATCCTTCTGGCTTTGCCAGACTTTGGCGAAGAATGCGTTCTCGGCCGCATTCTTCTCGAGGGCAGCTTTCGCCGCGTTCATGTACGCCGGGAAATAGTCGGCCGGGGTATCATGAAGCTGCACGCCGTGATTTTCGGTCAGGTCCTTGAGGGCCTTGCCGTTCTCGTAGATCCGATAAGACATAGCCTTCGAGAGCGATGCATTGGCTGCAACTTCGAGGGCTTTCTTCTCGAGAGCCGAGAGTTTGTTGTAAACGTCGCCATTGATATACATGTCGGCGTTCACGACGACCTGGTGCAGGCCTTGCAGATAGTAGTGCTTGAGCACTTTCTGGAAGCCGAACACGCTGTCCGGTTTCGGGCAGCACCACTCGGCAGCATCGATCGTGCCTTTTTCAAGCGCCGGCAGAATATCCCCGCCACCCATGGCGACGGAGGCAACACCGATGTCTTTGTAGGTCTGACCCGGAATGCCCGGCGGCGTGCGGAAGCGGTACTTGCGGAAGTCGTCCATGGAATTGATCGGCTCTTTGAACCAGCCGAGCGCTTCCGGACCGACCGGCTGCAGCATGAAGCCCTTCACATTGACGCCCATTTCTTTCCAGAGTTGGTCGTACAGCTCTTTACCGCCGCCGTACTGGAACCAGGAAACGAAGGCGATGTTGTCGATGCCGACACCGGCACCTGCAACCGGCGAGCCGAACAGCATGGCCGCCGGGTGCTTACCGGACCAGTAGTGAGTCCATGCGAACCCGCCTTCGATCAAACCGCTATCAACGGCGTCGAGGGTTTCTTTAACACCCACGACGGCCCCAGCGGGCAACACTTCGATTTCAAGCGAGCCGCTCGTCAAAGCCTTCACGTCCTTTGCGAAATCGTTCAACATGAAGACTTCGTCGGCCTTAGCCGGGATCACCGACTGAACGCGGATTTTGGTCTTTGCGTCGGCAATGCCGGGCGCCGAGACAAAGGCAACCGCGAGCGCGGCAGCGCAAAGCCCCTTGATGGTTTTACTTACACGAAACATAAATCGTCTCCTCCAATTGCTGTCGTTTTTGGTTCCGCCTAGTGCGCAGAGAAAATCCGCCCGGGCCTGCGCTAGGGATCGTCAAACAGGGATTGGAAAGTAAAACCGAAAGAAGGAAGAAGGCGCGATGCGAAAAGGCCGGCCAAGTACCGGTCCCCATGGCATCAGAGTCTTTGACTCCCCACCCCAACATTAAACCTCCCAAATCGCCCCGTACCCGGGGATTTTTTATCGGGCATTGCCTGCCTCTTCTTACAAATCTCAATAATGAGACTATACATCCCATTATTGCATGCTTCTGCTCTCCGCGCAAAATATATCTTGCATCAAAAATGTAAGCGCTTACAAGAATTGCAGCATCGCATTATCAATTTGCAGAGTCAATTCTGTTCTGGAGCATCAGGGTTCCCCATGCCGGACAAGCATCCGAACACCCCCAACCTGCAGGATATCGCCACCGCCGCCGGCGTCTCGACGGCAACGGTGTCGCGGGTGCTGAACAGCCCCGCCGATGTGCGCCCTATCCTGCGCGAACGGGTCGAGACGCAGATCCGCGCCCTTGGTTATGTCCGCCACGGTGCGGCACGGGCACTGGCGTCGGCACGCTCGCACACCATCGGCGCCGTCATCCCGACCCTTGAGAGCGCAATTTTCGCCAGCGGCGTCAATGCCGTCGAAAACCGACTGACAGAAGCCCGTTACACCCTTTTGCTGGCAGTCACCAATTACGATCTGGATCATGAATACGAACAGGTGCAGGCATTGATCGAACGCGGTGTCGACGGCATGATTCTGGTCGGCAGCCAGCATAACGCCGACACCCTGACCATGCTGTCGCGCCAGGACTGCCCGTTCGTCACCACATGGACCTATGCCCCCGATGCCGCATATCCCTGCGTCGGCTTCGACAATCCGGGGGCGGCACGGCGCATCACCGAGCACCTTCTTGATCTCGGCCACAAGCGGATCGGCGTCATCGCCGGCCTTGGCGACAGCAACGACCGGGCACGCGAACGCGTCATCGGCGTCAGGACGGCCTTGCATGCCCGCGGCATCGAGCTGGCGCCTGACGCGTTGATCGAAAAACCTTACGAAGTCAGCGAAGGCCGCGATGCCTTTCGCACCCTGATGCGGTTGCCGAAAAAACACCGCCCGAGCGGTATCTTCTGCGGCAACGATGTGCTTGCCGTCGGCGCCATCTTGGAAGCCCAGCACCTCGGCATCCGGGTCCCCGAGGATGTTTCCATCGTCGGCTTCGACGATCTGCCGCTGGCCGAGCACCTGTCGCCGGGCCTGACCACGGTGCATGTCCCGAGCCGCCGCATGGGCGAACGCGCCGCCGAGTACCTTCTTGACTGTATTGCCGGCGAGATGCCCGAGCCCCGCAACGAACTGCCGACCGACATCATGGTCCGCGGCACCACGGCACCGCCGCCGCAATAGCCCTCGCGCCGCTTGCCGCCGGGCGACGGTCGGGTATGCTGCCCTGCAAATCCGAACACACGGGAGGGACTCATGGATCAATCGCAATACGATGCCGGCATGAAGGTACGCCGCGAAGTGCTGGGCGATGAATACGTCGACCGCGCCGTCGCCGCCACCGACGAACTGACGAAACCGCTGCAGGATCTGGTCAACGAGTACGGCTGGGGCGCGTGCTGGACGCGGCCCGGGCTTGACCGCCGCACCCGCAGCTTCATGAACATCGCCATGCTGACGGCGCTGAACCGGCCGCACGAGTTGGCGGTGCACCTGAAAGGCGCGATGAACAACGGCCTGAGCCGCGAGGAAATCGTCGAGGCCGTGCTGCAGACCGCGATCTACTGCGGCCTGCCCGCGGCGCTGGACAGCATGCGCCACGTCAAGAAAGCCTTCGAAGACGCAGACGCGGCCGGCTGATGGTCGCCCTTTCCGTTCTCGACCAGTCGACCGCCGCCGCCGGCGTCCCTCAGGCGCAGGCCATTCGCGACACCGTGGCGCTGGCGAAATACTGCGAAGATCTAGGCTACAAACGATTCTGGGTGTCGGAGCACCACAACCATCCGACGATCGTCGGCTCGGCGCCGGAAATCGTCATGGCGGCGATCGCCCAGACAACCGCACGCATCCGTATCGGCAGCGCCGGGATCATGCTGCCGCACTATGCATCGCTGAAAGTCGCCGAACAGTTCCGCGTCCTCGACGCCCTGGCGCCGGGGCGTATCGATCTCGGTCTCGGCCGCGCGCCGGGCTCGGACGGCAAGACGGCCTTTGCGCTGAACCCCAACGCCCACGAAGATGCCGAGCACTTCCCCGCCAACGTCCGCGATCTGATGGCCTGGGTCACCGGCGAACCGCTGATCGCCGGCCATCCCTTCAACGGGCTGGTAGCCCAGCCCCAGGGTGAGACGGCGCCGGAAATGTGGATGCTCGGCACGTCCGATTACGGCGCCCGGGTCGCGGCGCATTTCGGCATGCCCTATTGCTTTGCGCATTTCATCACCGACGGGCGCGGTGTCGAACGCGCGTTTCAGGTCTATCGCGACAACTACCAGCCCAGCGAACGCTATCCCGACCCCATCGCCAATGTCTGTGTCTGGGCATTGGCGGCGGAAACCGACGCCGACGCCGAGCGCCTGTTCACGTCACGCGCACACTGGAAGGTACGGCGCGAGATGGGCGATCTTCTCCCCATCCAGTCACCGGACAGCATCGAAGGCTTCGAATACACCCAGGGCGAGAAAGCCCGCATCGCCGAGCTGCGTGCCGGCGCCATCATCGGCACCGGGCAAAGCGTTTATCAGCAACTGGAAACGCTGGCTGGGAAACTCGGCATCGACGAAGCCGTGGTCCTGACCTGGACCCATGCCCAGGAAGACCGCCGCAATTCATACCGGTTGTTGGCGGAGGCGAAATAGGCAATCCAGGAAGCCGTCATTCCAGCACTCTATACCGTCATTCCGGCGAAGGCCGGAATCCAGTGCAATCGGCACGGCCTGTGATGGAACGGCAGACCTGGACCCCGGCCTACGCCGGGGTGACGGATTAATCCATACCAGGACCCGCGAAACTAAACCCCTTCGTCGACCACCGCATCGCGGCGTGCGTCGGCGGCATCGAGTTCGCTTCGGACAAACCCGGCGAGCCGCTCGATGGCGTCATCGATCAGGACGATGTCTTTTTCGTCGGTCAGGCGGTTGTAGATTTCCACCTTGCCGTCCGCCAGATCGCGGCCGAACACGACCCGCAACGGCATGCCGAGAATGTCCGCATCTTTCAGCTTCGAGCCGAGCGAGCCCTTGCGGTCGTCGACGATGCACTCGCAGCCGAGCGCTTCAAGCTTGGCGCCCATGTCTTCGGCGGCCTGCATCATTTCCGGATTATCCGCCTTCACCGGGATCAGGTGCGCGTGGAACGGCGCCAGCACGACCGGCCATTTGATACCGGTCTCGGCGTCGCAGTTCTGATCGACGATGGTCTGCAGGATGCGCGTCGTGCCGATGCCGTAGCAGCCCATGTGGAAGTTCTGGAAGACCTGATTGGAATCGATGACCCCCGCATTCAGGGGCTCGGAATACTTGGTGCCGAGCTTGAAGACGTGGCCGATCTCGATCCCCTTGCACTGCTGCAAAGGCTGACCGTTGGGCGCAATTTCCCCCGGGTGCGCGGTGCGCAGATCGACGACCTCGGGCATCTCGAAATCCCGGCCCGGGCAGACGCGGATCGCGTGACGATCCTTTTCGCAGCAGCCGGAAACGAGGCTGGTCAAGCCCGCGATGGTCGTATCGGCGATCATTTTCGCGCCTGCCTTGATGCCGATGGGGCCGACGTAACCGGGCTCGCAGCCGGTCACGTTGCGCACCGTGTCGGCGTCGGACGGCTGTGCGGCGATGGCGCCGAAATGGTTGCCCAGCTTGACTTCGTTGACGTCGCAATCGCCGCGGATCAGCACCACCACCTGTTCGACGCGGCCCTGATAGACCAGATCGAAAACCAGCGTCTTGAGCACGGCGGACGGATGCACGCCGACAAAGTCGGCGACCTTCTTGATCGTCTCGCTGTCCGGCGTGTCGATGATTTCCATCTCGCCGTCTTCGGCCTTCACGGGTGCCGGGGCTTCGCTCATGGCGCGCTCGAGATTGGCGGCGTAGCCTTCATCGGTATAGAGCAGCGTATCCTCGCCGGCCTCGGAAACGGCCATGAATTCTTCGGAGGCCGAGCCGCCGATGGCACCGGAATCCGCCTGCACGACGATGTAATCAAAACCCATTTTCTTATAGATCGCGTGATAGGCCTGGCGCATCTTGCGATACGACAGGTCGAGGCCGTCTTCGTCGATGTCGAACGAGTAGGCATCCATCATGATGAATTCGCGCGACCGCAGCAGACCCGAGCGGGGGCGCAATTCGTCACGAAATTTCATGTGGTTCTGGAATACGTTGAGCGGCAGCTGGTTGGGGCTGCGGATCAAATGCTTGCCGAGATCGCAGGCGACCTCTTCGGCCGTCGGGCTGAGTCCGAACAAACGGCCCCGGCGGTCTTCCGACTGGAACATCAGGTTGGCGTGTTCATAGACCGCCCAGCGGCCGGACTGTTTCCAGATTTCGGCGCTCTGCAGCAACGGGAACCGCACCTGGATACCGCCGAAACGGGTGATTTCCTCGTTGATGATGTCGGAGACTTTTTTCTCCACCCGGTAGATCAGCGGCGCGAACGTGAAAATCCCGGACGCATGGCGATGGATGTAACCACCGCGGATCAGCCATGCCGCCGCCAGATCGTCGGCGTCGGAAGGCATTTCACGAAGAACCTGAATACCGATTTGCGAAGCTTTCATAGCGTCGATCGCACCCTCTTGGACATATACTGAACCGGCTAAAGCCGGGGTTGGCAGGAACCTACTCCGCCCGCCCGGCTTTTTCCACCGCAATTCAGCGATAGATGTAGATCGGGCTGGTCCAGGCAAGCGTCCCGTCTTCCTGCGTCACACGGATGAAGATCGGGTTGTCGCCGCTCGGTTTGAGATCGAGGCTGCGGGTGATTTTCATCTTCCGGTGCGGATTTTCCGCAGGCAGACGGAAAATCTTAAGATAGCGCGGCAGGATATCGCTCTTGTCGAAGACCTCGTCGTTGATGTCGATTTCTTCGAGCGGCACCCCGCATTTCACCAGCGGCGTCTCGATCTTCAGCGTGCCTGCGAAGGCATCCTCGACCCACAGATCGAAACCGCCGATGTTCCCGGTCGTCAGGGCGCGCCACGCCAGCGACGTATCGGACGTCCGGTCCAGCGTCTTGTCGCGGTTGAAGAAGTTGATCGGCCTGGCATCGAGGATGCGGTTATCGGACAGGTGCGCCTCGCCGTCCCAGATCACCTGGCGGAAACGGCCCCGGTATTCCGCACCTTCCCACATCACGCGGATACGGTTGCCGAGATCTTCCGTCGTATAGGGGCGGACCGTTTCGATATGATCCAGCCCGTTATAGATATCGACCCGCTCAATCGGCTTGGCCCCGGTGATATCGATATCGAGCGTCGCTTCGCCGGTCGGCAGATGCACGATGTCGCCCATCAGCGCAGTGCTCTGCGTGTGTCCCTCGCTCGGCCCGTCCCTCGGATCGTCATGATAGATTGTCGCGGGCGCTGAGAAAGACGCCTTCACATCGATGAACATGCGCCCGCCGTGACCGCCGGTGGTCGCGTAATGACGGCGCTTGCGCATGCTGTCGAGAATGCCGTCGCGGGTCAGGTCGTGCGACAGGAAACACGTCAGCCCGCCGACGGCGCCGAACAGCGATGCCCCGGGATAGCTGGCGCCGGGGCGCCCCTTGTGGCCGTCGGAATTGGCGACGATGCCGACGCGGTAGCCCATCTCAAAGGCATCGTGCACCAACCATTCGAAGGTGCCCCACGAGCTGTGCACCTCCATCGATTTTTCGAAACGCCCGTCGTGCGCCATCTTCACGTCGGCATAGCGGCCGCCGCAATGTGCATACCCGACAACGTCCCATTCCTTGTTGGCGGCCAGCGCATCGAAAAGTTCCTGCGCGCTGTTGGCGTCGTTATGGATATCGCTGTGGTCCTGAACAAGCGCATGCGACGAACGTCTGAGCGTGCGCCCTTCATCGGGGAAATAGATGTTGCGGTCGCCGCCCAGCCCGGTGTTGCCCGACCATTCGTAACCGGGAATGGCGATGAACGATCCGGGCTTGTCGAATTTTTCGCACAGCTCGTCCAGCTCCAGCCAGAACGGCGAGGTGATCTGGAAATCGTTGCCCTGGTGTCCGGTGGCGTCGACGAAGGCCAGGTCGCGGGCATAGGCGAAGTACTCTTCGGCGCTGCCGGTGCCGATGGTTTCTTCCGACTGGCCGTGCAGGTCGCCCCAGAAATGCTTGAGGGCCGGGGCCTTGGCGGCGCGGATCGGGTTGGTGTGCGCGGCGACGTTGCCGTCGGTATCGACCAGTTCGATCACCGCCTCGCCGGCGCCGGGCATGGAAAGGCCGTCAATGATGTTGGTAAACGCCCCCGGACGGAACGTCACGCTTTCGGGCAGGCCGCCGATTTCGGCGTCACCGGCGACGCGCACCGTAAACGCCGCATCGCACTTGTCGGACGGATTGCCCCACTTGTCCTCGCCCTTCATCTTCAGCGCGAATTTATCGCCCACCGCGACCAGCGTCGGGGCGACGGCCAGATACACTTCGGGCGGGCCGGAAACGATGCGGATCACCGGCTGTTCGGGGACCGGCTGATAACAATAGGTGGCAATCGGATCGATCAGGGTATGAAACTCGAAGGTGTCCTCGCAGAACGTCTGCAGGCGCATGCCGGGCGAGCCTTGCGAGGTATCGCCGAAGGTCACCGTGATCGTGTCGCCTTCGGTCAGGAAGCCCTTCACGACCTTGATATACAGCGTGCGGTCCCACGGCCGGACGTTGCCCTTGGGGTCGTAGTGGTATTGCAGCACCGCCGAATTCGACGCGACGATGGTCGTGAAATTCGGCCCCGTGGGATTTTCGAATTGCGGGCGCGTCTGATCGCTGGCAAACCGGAAGCAGATGCGCATGGAGCCGGAATCGTCGATGCCGAACTTGCCCGCCGTATAGACCAGCGTGAACGTCTGATAGCTGCCGGCTTCGAAATCACCCAACGGGCTCAGCGTGACGGTGCCGATTTCATGCGCCGGTATGGTGGCGCGGACCGGGGTGCTTTGTATGCCGCCGGACGGTGCGCCTGCGGCGTCATCCGGGCTGCCGAGCGGTTGTTCGGACATTTTCTTGTTTCCTTCCTCTTCTTGGCTTTTTGTTTTCTGTATTGTGCCGGTGCAGGCAGTGGTGAGGCCAGTGATTTATCCCGATATTCTCAGTGGATGTATCGCAGCCCGAATACCCGATCCGTTCGCTAGCGTGCAAGCAGCATCGTCGTCAATGACGGCACGAAAGTGATCATCAGCAACGAGAACAGCAAAGCGAGGATGAAAGGCGTCGCCTTCCATGCGATCCGGGTAAACGGCACCCCTGTAATAGACGACGCAACGAACAGGTTCAGCCCCACCGGCGGCGTCACGAAACCGATCGCCAGCGCCACCACCATGATGACGCCGAAATGCACCGGGTCGATGCCGATCTTGGTCGCCACGGGGACCAAAAGCGGGACCAGCAGCAAGATGTTCGGCGTTGCCTCCATGATCGCCCCGGCGACGAGCAGGATGCAGAGGATACACAGTGTCAGCACAATCGGATCGTCGGAAAACCCAAGCAGCGCATTGACCCCGAGTTCCGGCACACCGAGCACCGCCAGGATCTGCGACAGAATCAACGCCATGGCGATGACCGGGGCAATCAGCCCATTGATGTCGGCGCTGCGGTTCATGATGTCCGGCAGGTCCCTGACCTTCAACTCGCGGGTAATGAACAGGCCGCCGATCACGCAGTAGGCGACGGCCACCGCGGCCGCTTCCGTCGGGGTGAAGACGCCGCCGTAAATCCCGGCGAGGATGATGAAGCTGGCACCGAACGCGAGTTTTGCGTCCCAGGCGCTGACCAGCACGTTGCGGAGCGTGAACGGCGTTTTCGTGCCCCAGCCGTTGCGCTTGGCCATGAACCAGCCGACGGCCGCCATTGACGCGATCATGAGAACACCGGGGATAATACCGCCGATGAACAGATCGCCGACCGGCACGCCTGCGGCAACGCCGTACAGCACGAAGACGATGCTGGGCGGAATGATGATCCCGACCGTGCCGCCGCACGCCGTGACGGCGCCGGCGAAATCCTTCGGGTAGCCGTCTTCCTCCATCTCGGGGACCAGCATCTTGCCCATGGCTGCAACCGTTGCCGAGTTCGAGCCGCTGATCGCCGCGAACAGCCCCGACGCCACCAGCACCGTCAACGCCAGGCCGCCGCTGATCCAGCCGACCGTGGCGCGGGCGAAGCGGACCAGTTGCCGTGCGATGCCGGATTCCGAGATCAGGTCGCCGGTGAGGATATACAGCGGCATCGCCAGAAGCGGGAAAATCTCGATCGACGAAAATGCCGCAATGCCGACATTGTCCAGCGTGAAGGTGCCGGTCAGCACGATCAGCAGAATGGCGCCGATACCGAGACAGACAAATATCTCGACACCCAGTAACAGCAGGACACCGATGATCGACAGGGAAATGAGTACGCTCGCATCCATTTACATTACTCGCTGATAACTCTGGCTTCTTCTTCGGCCTCGCCGCTGCGGAAAACGCCGATGGCATGGACCGAGCGCTGAACGACGCGGATGGCGATCAGTGTCCAGCCGATCGGCACACCGATCATGGCCAGCCACATCGGCACATCGGCGCCCTGAAAAGTCTGGCCGAACTGCATGACGCCGTCGACGGCCTTGATCGAGGTGAAGACGATCACCACCGCCAGCACAAGGAAGCATATGTCGCTCAACATGTGCAGACAGAACTGGCCGACGCGGTTGAAATGCCGGCGCAGGATATCGATGGTCAGGTGACTGCGGTTTCGGACCCCGCGCGCGGCACCGATATAGGTCATCCAGATAAAGGCATAGATCGCGGTTTCCTCGCCCCAGGAACTCGCATCGCTCAGCACGTAGCGGCGAAACACCTCGATAACGACAATGCTTGCGAGATAACCGTAGAACATCGAATTCACGACGTACTCGATCTTTTCATCCAGCCATGACCACATGGCTTTCCAACGCATATTCAAGAAACCCGGCCTCCCTTTATCCGCCGGGATATCCGGCAGGGTGGACCGCAGCCCCGGGAACGGCGGACCGCCCCGGAGCCGCGTATCGCGAAGATGTTACATCCACCAACGGCGTGGAATAACGGGATCGCCCGAGCTGGCAACCCGCTTGACCGTTTCGTATTCGGTCTTGCCGAAACGCTCGATAAGCGGATCGTAGATCTTCTTGTTACGTTCATACGACAACGCATCGACCCATTCGGCCCGTTCCGATTCCGTCAGATACACCTTCTTGGCCTTGACTGTATTCCAGGCCGCATCCGCAGGCGAATCCTTGCGGATCCCCGCCTGGAACTTGAACGCCGGCTCATAGATCGCATAGTTGTAAACCTGCGCTTCGTAAGCGCCTTCCATGATACCGCCCTGCACTTCAGACGGCAGGCCGCTGAACCACTTGGTGCTCATATAAAGTGTGTCGGCATTGAACATCCATTCGGTGTCCACAAGCTGACCGACGACTTCGTAAATGCCGGCATCGGCAACCGACCCGGTGCCGACGTGGATGCCGTCGACCGCGCCTTCCTTGACCGCGGAATAAACCTCTCCCCAGTTGATGGGCGTCGGGTTGGCGGGCAGGATGTTGAAGGCCGTCTGTTCCAGCTTGGAGCCGGTAACCCGCATCTTCAGCCCATCGAGCTGCTGGGGATGGCGAACCTCGGCGGGCAGGCCCATCTTCAGTTCGAGCCAGCGCGTCTGCGGGAAGATGCAGAGCGGAATGACGCCCTGTTTCATCGACGAGGCACGCAGCGTGTCGTTGACTTCTTTCGAGAACACGCAACGCCAGTAGTTCTCGACCGAGCCGATGACGTACGGAAAATCGGTGACGTTCCAGACCGGGGCGTGCGCCGCCATGTTCTGCGACGACGACTGCGAACCGGCGACGATACCCTGCTGGACCTTGCGCCCGACAGCGACCTGGCCGCCCAGCGCGCCGCCGAACTTGATGTCGACGTGGACCTTGCCGGCGGTGTTGCGCTCAATGCCTTCCTTGAGTTGCAGAAGACCCGTCAGATCGAAGTTCTGCTTGAAGATCTGCCCCTGCGGCCAACGGTTCGGCGTGCCGCCGCAACCGAACAGCAACGAGTGATCGGCGGCTTTCTTCTTGGCCTTTTCCACGGCTGAAGCCGCTTCGGCTGCCTCGGCAATGGAAACGCCACCCGCTGTCGAAGCGGCCGCCAGAAACGCAGCGGTCATCCCGTACTTGGCACCGGCCTGCAAAAACTCGCGGCGGCTATGAAGCTCGGCTTCGTTCTTTTCTCTGTCTAATGTCATGGTTTTGATACCTCTCTGTTTGACCCGACTCAGGGAATAAATCGGTATCGACGGCGGTATTCTTGTCGCGGACCGCCTTGTCGAATTTCAGTAAAAAGGCTAGGTCAGGACTCCATCATCAAGCAAACGAGTTATATTTACGGTTATCGTAAACTATTTTTACTTTATAATTAGTTTGTTCAAATATTGTTCGTTCCGCCTTCCAGGAATTTCCCGGCACCACCTGCCGCGCCCGGTCACAGGAGAAAATTCATATGCGAATCAGCTACTTGAAGACTTTTTTGACGGTCGCGGAAACCGGCAGCTTTATTACGACGGCCGAGATTCTCAACCGCACGCCCTCGGCCGTCAGCCTGCAGATGAAGACCGTCGAGCAAGCCTTGGGCGCTGAACTGTTTGATCGCACAAAACGGCCGCCCGCTCTCAACCAGCGCGGACGATCCATCCTCGGGCTGGTTCAGGAGGTCGTCCTGCAATACGACAAGCTGACCAGTGCGACCGCGTCGAAGGAAATATCCGGCGAGTTCGCCATCGGCGCGATGCCGACGACACTGACGGGAATCCTGCCGAAGGCCATGGTCGCGTGCCAGCGCCGGTTTCCCAATCTGGTCATCCACGTCATCGACGATCACTCAGGCGAGCTTGTCGCACGGCTGCACGAGGGCAAGATCGGCGCCGCGATCACCAGTGCCCCGCCCGAAAACGACGGCACGATCAAATGGCGGCCGATCGCCAAGGAACCTTTCGTGGTGATCGCCCCGGCCCATACCAAGGCGACGCTCGATACGCAGGTCCTCGAAGATTATCCCTACATTCGCTTCAACAGCCGTGCGTGGACCGGCAAGATCATTGCCGAGAGCCTGAAAAAGCGCGGCCTGAAGGTCAACATGACCATGGAGCTCGACAACCTCGAAGCGGTGGCGACGATGGTCTACAACGGTCTCGGTGTCTCCATCATCCCGAAGCACTGCATTGCCTCGCCGTTTCCGCTGCCGCTCAAGCAACTGCCGTTCGGCGACCCGCCGGTGACCCGGACCATCGGTCTGGTCGAATTGACGGATTCACCGCTGGCGCACATCGCCCAGGGATTTTACGAGGAACTGATCGCCGTCAGTCTGGGCCAGCGGAGCTGAAACAGACTTACAGCAACGTACGGCGCACGGCCGTTTGCCAGCCCTGGATTTTACGCGCACGTGTATCGGAATCCATCCGCGCCGCGTAGCGCCGGTCACAGGCCCACTCGCGCGCGAACGACGCCGGATCGCCATAGATGCCGGCCTGCATGCCGGCGAGGTAGGCGGCCCCCAAGGCCGTGGTCTCGAGCATTTTCGGGCGGTCGATGGGCGCTGCCAGAATATCGGCGAGACGCTGCAGCATCCATTCCGACGCCACCATGCCGCCATCGACGCGCAACACCGTTTCGCCACCAAATTCCTGTTCAGGAGTCCAGTCGGCGTGCATGGCGTCGATCAGGTCGAGGGTCTGGAAGCAGACACTTTCCAGGGCCGCACGGGCCAGCTCGGCCGGTCCCGTGGCGCGGGTCAGGCCATACAGCGCGCCCCGGCAGTCCGGGTCCCAGTGCGGCGCGCCGAGACCGACGAACGCCGGCACCAGATAAACCTCGTCGTCTTCGGCCGTATCGGCGAGCGGGCCGGACTGATCGGCGCGTTCGATAATCCCAAGCCCGTCGCGGAGCCATTGCACGGCGGCCCCGGCGACGAAGATCGAGCCTTCCAGCGCGTAGGTCACCTCGCCGCCCAGCCGGTAGGCGATGGTCGTCAGCAGCCGGTTTTCGGATTTTACCGCCTGCTTGCCCGTATTCAGCATCGCGAAGCAGCCGGTGCCGTAGGTGGATTTGACCATCCCCGGTGAAAAACACGCCTGGCCGATGGTCGCCGCCTGTTGATCGCCGGCAACCCCCGAAATCGGCACCGCCGCACCCAGAATTTCCGCATCGCAGACGCCGAAGTCGGCGGCGCAGTCCAGCACATCCGGCAAAATCGCCCTGGGCACCCGGAACAGGTCCAGCAGTTCCGAACACCACTCGCCCTTGTGAATGTCGTAAATCATCGTTCGGCTGGCGTTCGTCGCATCCGTGACATGCCGTTTGCCGCCGGTCATGCGCCAGATCAGATAGGTGTCGACGGTGCCGAAGGCGAGCTTGCCGGCTTCGGCCTTTTTTCGCGCCCCGGCGACGTTGTCGAGAATCCAGGCGATCTTGGAGGCCGAGAAATACGGATCCAGCAACAGCCCGGTCTTGTCCGTCACGGCGGCCTCGAACCCCCGTTCGCGCAAGCTGTTGGTTTCGTCCGCCGTGCGGCGGTCCTGCCAGACGATGGCGTTATAAACCGGTTTGCCCGTCGCGCGGTCCCAGACCAGGGTCGTTTCGCGCTGGTTGGTGATGCCGATGGCGGCCAGATCGGCGGCGCTGAGCCCGGGCTTGGCGATCCCGGCCTTGGTGATCGCGGCGCGGCAGGTTTCGACGACGGACCCCCAGATATCCCCGGCATCGTGTTCGACCCAGCCGGACGCCGGATAGATCTGCCTGAATTCCTGCTGCGCCGAGCCGATGACGTTATACGCGGCGTCCAGCACCAGTGCCCTGGACGATGTCGTGCCCTGATCGATGGCAAGAATATATCCCGTCATACCGGCCCCCTCCGTCACGTCCGTTCCATTCAAGACCTGACACGACCGCCCTGAAAAGACCTGAATGGCGGTCTACTTCAGGATTTTCGCCAGTGCTTCGCGGACGTCCGCTTCCATATCCTGGCGCTCAAGCGCATAGGCCACGTTGGCCGCGATAAACCCCGGTTTCGATCCGCAATCGAACCTTGTCCCCGCATAGCGAAGGCCATGGAAAGGCACATCGTCAAGCGTCGCGGCAATCGCATCGGTCAACTGGATCTCGCCGCCGGCGCCTGCGATCTTCTTGTCCAGATGTTCGAAGACTTCCGGCTGCAGGATATAACGCCCGATGATCGACAGCGTCGACGGCGCATCCTCGGGGGCCGGTTTTTCGACAAGCCCGCAGGCTTTGGCCAGCCGTCCGTCATCGCTTTCGATATCGAGAATGCCGTAGCGGTTGGTGTGCGCGCGCGGCACTTCGGTGACGGCGACGATATTGCCGCCGACCTCTGCGTAGGCATCCATCATCTGCGCGAGACAGCCCTTTTCCGCCAGCACCATGTCATCGGGCAGCAGCACCGCGAACGGCTCATCGCGGACGAAATCCTTGGCGCACCAGATCGCATGCCCAAGCCCGAGCGCCTTTTGCTGGCGCGTGTAGCGGATTCTGCTGGGTTCGGGGAACTGGCGCACCATGTCCAGTTCCCTTGTCTTGCCGCGCTGCTCGAGAATCTGCTCCAGTTCGAAGGCATGATCGAAATGGTCTTCCATCAGGTTCTTGCCGCGCCCGGTGATCAGCATGAACTGCTCGATCCCGGCGGCTTCGGCTTCCTCGATGGCGTACTGGATCAGCGGTTTGTCGACAACCGGCAGCATTTCCTTCGGCATGCATTTGGTGGCCGGCAGGAAGCGCGTGCCTAATCCGGCCACGGGCAGTACGGCTTTGCGAACGGTCGTCTTCAAAGGATTTCCCCCAAGGATCGGCGCAGGTCCGTTTCGTAATGCCACGCCGTGCCGAACGCCGCAAGGTACTGAAATATGTCAATATTGTGCACTGCACAAAAAATACTTGAAAAGTATCCGCAGGTCCCTATATATCCCCCGGAATGACGACCCGTTTGAATGTCTCGCTTCTTCTCTGGGAAAGAAGCAGGAAAGAGGAGACAGCGCAAAATGTCGCGTCAGAATGTCGCGCTGGCACTGGCTTTTGGCCTTACTGTCAGCGTTTTTCTCATGCCCGGCCTGTTCCGCGATCAGGTTGAGGCGGAGTCCCGCTCCGCACAGACGGAACGGCTTTTCGCATCCGCAGCAAATTTTATCATTCATGACGATGACACCGCACGTCTGGCGGAGTTGCGCTGCCTGGCGCTGAATATCTATTGGGAAGCCCGCTCGGAATCGATTCCCGGTCAGCTCGCGGTCGCCGCCGTGACCCTGAACCGGGTTGAAAGCCCGCGCTTTCCGGCCAGCGTCTGCGACGTGGTCCGTCAGGGCGGCGAGGTGCGCCGCCATCGCTGCCAGTTCTCGTGGTGGTGCGACGGCAAAAAAGACGATCCGCTGGACATGAACGCGTGGCGGCGGGCGACGACACTGGCCAGGCTGGCCAGTTCCGGTGTGATCGACGATCCGACCCGGGGTGCGCTCTGGTATCATGCCGATTACGTGACGCCGCACTGGGCCGGGGCCAAGGAGAAGGTCGCCAAGATCGGCCGGCACATCTTCTATACCCTACCGCAGGACGCTGGCTTTCAGGTCAGCGACAACCTTGTTCGCATCGACATGCGGGTGATCACGCGGTGAGGGGGAACCGCCAAAGCCTGCCGCTTCCTGGCAGCGAGGGATTAGAACTTCGGGGCGGTGTCTGTCGTCAGGCACTTCTATGAATCGGTTTCTATTTCCGTGACGACGGTGAATCTGGGTACTATGTGAATGCCGTTCGGCATCCCTTCCTGAGAGGTTACGCTTATGACGCGCTCGCCCCGTGCTGCGATATCATTCAGGAGCTTCCGCAGTTCGTCGTGATTCTCACGAACACCATAGACTTCATATTTAAGCGGCATACGCCCTCCTATGCTTTCCGTTCAGCATTATACAGGAGGAAGGAACGGATGCGATACCGTGTCAATGCTGTCCTGATTTCAAACTGAGACTTTCCCGTCCGCTGAAGTTCCGGAAGCAGACAGAGGATGGCAAGGCGGGTAAAGTCTGGGTCTGACCCAAATGTATGGACCGGCTGCTGATCGCAATAGAGAATTTCTGCTAGATTTCGGAAGTCGCTGATATGTATCCGGCCTGTTTGATCGGCACGCGGGCTGTGGCCTTGATGGGAATACGCACGCGCCATTTGCCTCATTAGCGGACCGACCGGCGAGCGGTCATTTGGGTCATCAGGCTTCGGGTGCGTTTCTTGATCCGTTCCATGCAGTCATCTCAATCGCGAGTACCGGGAGGCGTTGGCTCAGATGGCCTCTACCTCAATCTTGGTTGCGTCGAAGTCTTGGTCGTTTCTGAGAACGCTCCAGGCAATACGGGCGGGCTTATTCGCCAGCGCCACGGCCAGTTTGTTTTTGTGCATCCTCTCCGATGCCTGTTCGAGCCAGGGCCCGAAGCTAAACCTGTCCCAGTTCTTTGGCCGCATCAGGATAATATGAGCTGCCTGCACGAACAGACTTCGCAGATATTTACTACCCCGTTTTGATATCCGTCCGAGGATTGGCCTGCCGCCGGTGCTGTACTGGCGTGGCACAAGGCCGAGCCAGGCACCAAAGTCCCTGCCTCGCTCAAAGGCTTCGCCAGTGCCAACCGCCGCGACCATCGCCGTAGATATCATCGGCCCGATCCCGGGTATCGTCATCAGACGCTGGCAATGTCCTTCACGTTTGCTGATCATCTCGATCTCGTTGGTCGTACTTTCGATACGTTCATCCAGCCACAACCAATCCTCATAAAGACCGACGATGATCGCGCTCAGGCGCGGTGATATCTCATCCGCTCGGTTCTGCAGGATAGGAAAGAGAGATTTACGAAGCGCATGGGCACCGGATCGAACGGCGATGCCCTGCTCGATCAGGAAGGCACGGATCTGATTGATCGTGGCCGTTCGACGAGAGACCAACCGAGAGCGGACACGATGCAGTGCCTGCAGATCGAGCTGATCCTGTGTCTTTTCCTGGACAAGATTGAGGTTTGGGCGAAGTGCTGCCTCTGCAATGGCTTCCGCATCATTGAAGTCGTTCTTCTGACCTTTGACGAACGGCTTCGTGTATTTGGCGGGAATGATACGCGGCTCGAAGCCCAGCGTCCGCAGTGTCCGGCTAACAAAGTGAGCGCTAAGACACGCCTCCATGCCGACGATACATGATGGGAGCTTCTTGAACTCCGTCTCAAGCGCTAAACGCTTGATCTTCCGCCGCAGAACGACCGTGCCGACGGCATCAAAGCCGACTAAGTGAAACACGTCCTTGCCGATATCGATGCCAACAACGGTAACAGATGCAGTTGATGTCTTTGTCATGGGATGCTGCTCCTTGCTCTTGCAGGTAATGTGAAACATTAACCTGCCACTTCAGTGGAGCAGCCGGTCCATCCCATTAGCAGTCATTTAGAAATCTCACGTCAACGGCGCTACTGGCAGGTCAAACCAAAAAATTGTGCCAATCCCTAATTCGCTTTTCAACCCGATCTCACCATTCATTTTTTCGACCAGATCTTTGGTGACCGCGAGCCCGATGCCTGTTCCTTCACTTGGCTGCATAGGATCCGAATTAATTCGATGAAACATTTGGAAAATTTCCAAACAATCTCTCTCGGAAATACCAATCCCTGTATCTTCAATGCAAATTCGCAAAAAGCCGCTTTTGCATTCACCTTGAAAAAGCGTAACTGTACCATCCGGTTTATTGAATTTAACCGCGTTAGAAAGCAGATTAAGAAGCACCTGATGTAACCGGATGTGGTCAGCGAGCAAGAACACTTCAGGCTGAGCACTAAATCCATCTTCAATCCGGATGCTGCGCTTTTGTGCCATCGGCATTATCATGCCAATGGCTTCTGCTATGCATTTTTTGGCCGATGTTTTCTCGATCTTTAGCTCAACAACCCCTGCCTCGATGCTGGCCAAATCCAGCACCTGATTTATCAATGACAGCAGATGATTGCCCCCATCAATAATTGACGCGATATAATCGTGTTGCGTAGACAATAAATTTTTATCGAGGTCTAATTTCAGCATTTGGGCGTACCCTAGAACTGCGTTCATCGGTGTTCGCAACTCATGGCTCATACTTGCCAAGAATTCTGACTTCGCCTTGCTGGCTACTTCGGCATTTGCCAAAGCTAATTCGATTTGTTCCTCCGCTTTTTTTCGACCGGATATATCTTGTACAATCGACCATATGAGCGGTTCGCCGTCATCGCCGAGAACCAATGAACCGTTTAATAGAACAGGAACCCTTGTGCCATCTGCACGTATGTACTCTTTCTCATAAGGACCGTAAGTTCCTCGCTCATGCAGGGATGCCAACTGCTCTTTTTCTTGAAGTTCATACTCACGTGGTGTGATATCCCAGTATGAGAGTTGAAGCGTGTCGGTTTTAGTTCTTCCAAGGATATCAGAAAATCCCTGGTTCACCTCCAGCAAGGCTCCGTCCATTTTACACAATGCCAGACCGACATTTGAGGAGGTAAATATTGCACGGTATTTTTGCTCACTAGCTTTCAGTGCTTTCTCTGCCTTCTGGCGATGTTCGATTTCGCGCCGAAGTTTTTTGTTCCATCCATAAATTGCAAGAATGATCACCGATGCTATGACGATTATCAATATGGCCAGTGTATAATCGACCTCATTTTGATACTTCACCTGAATCCATCGACCGAGAATGGCTCTGCGTTCATCCGCGGTTATTGAATCCAAAGCTTTTTGCAGTATAGGGATAAGCTCGGGCCAATCGTTGCGAACTGCCATGCTAAGCTCAAAGCGATACGGGGTTTGACCGGATATCTTGAGGTTGCTGAGACCTGTTGATTCTATGACATGGCCAACGACCGCCAGGTTACCAACAAACGCGTAAGTCTCTCCATTTGAAACCGCTTCCAGGCCCTTGCGGACGTTATCTGCAAGCCGCAGGTCAAGTTCTGGGTGGTTTGCAGCCAGCAAGTCATGGGAGGCGTAGCTTCTAACAACACCAACACTCTTGGTATTTAGGGGCTCAATACCGTCAATGTACGGTTGGTTTTCCTGCGTCACGATGACCATAGGAAATGAAATATAAGGTCGAGTGAAGTTAACGAATTCATCTCTTTGAGGGGTTCTGACAACCAGGGAAAAAGCATCGAGTTCGCGATTTTTGACCGCTTCTACCATCTTCGGCCAGGGCCGTTCTTTATCGATTTCCAATTCAATACCAAGGCGGTTTTCGACTAAACGGATGTATTCAGCAGCCATGCCCCGATATTGCTTCTGATCATCAACGAATTCGAACGGCGCCCAGTTAACATCGATGGCTAATCGTATTTTTGAGTGTTCCGCCAGCCATGCTTCTTCTGAGGGGGTCAGATTGACTTTGTTTTCAAGTGGGCTTTGGGCTAACGCATTGCCGATGAAAGGCAGGAAAAATAGCAGTATTACATTTACTAAGAGTTTCGATAATAAGCGGATAGTTTTAAAATCAAACGCCCGTCCGATAAGATCCTTCATTTCTACAAACCCTTCCGGCTTACAACTCCACTATGATCAAGCATCTTAAGTCAATTCTACAGAACATGGTTTCTAAATAAATATCTGGGCAATCAACCCTACCCAACGCATTCGTCTTGAGAATTGATTTGCCTCAATCAGATCAAATGAATTGTCCGCTTTTGGCTAAACCCTGCCGTTCAGCGGCGGCGCCGGTCTTGGCGTCTCTTGCCCTGAAAGCCGACCTTGATCGCCGAGCGTCGCTCAGGCGTTTTCGATCTCGTCGCGCAGCACTTCCAGGCGCAACCATTCGTCCTCGGCTTTGGCGAGGTCGGCGCTGATATCGGCCAGCTTGCGGCTCGTCGCATCGAAACCGGCGGCATCCTTCGCATAAAGCGAAGGATCGGCGAGGGCCTTTTGCAGCTTCGCGATTTCCGCCTCCATCCCGGCGATCCGCCCGGGCAGGGTTTCCAGCGCGTGCTTGTCCTTGAACGTCATCCGCTGTTTTGACGTGCCCTGCGTTTTTGCCGGCTTCCCGGACTTCGGCTTCTTCCCCGGTTTGGCACCGGTAATGCCATCCGTCCGCTTTTCCACACCGTGGCCGCGCTGGCGGACCATGTCGCTGTAGCCCCCGGCATATTCAAGCCATTTCCCGTCCCCTTCGAAGTTGATGACAGACGTCACCACCCGGTCGAGGAAATCGCGGTCGTGGCTGACGACCAGCACCGTGCCGGCGTAATCGGCGATCATTTCCTGCAAAAGATCCAGCGTCTCCAGATCGAGGTCGTTGGTCGGCTCGTCCAGCACCAAAAGATTGGACGGCCGGGTCATGGCACGGGCCAGCATCAATCTGCCGCGCTCGCCGCCCGACAGCGCCGAGACCGGCGTCGACGCCTGCGCCGGGTCGAACAGGAAATCCTTCATGTAACCGATGACGTGGCGTTGTTGCCCGCCGACGGTGACGCTGTCGCCGCTGCCGCCGGTCAGCGCATCGCGCGTCGTCGTGTTCGGCGAAAGCGATTCCCGGCTCTGGTCCAGCGTTGCAATTTCGAGCGTGGTGCCGAGCGTCACTTTTCCGCTGTCCGGCGCAAGTGCACCGGTCAGCATGTTCAGCAGCGTCGTCTTGCCCGCCCCGTTCGGCCCGATCAGCCCGACGCGGTCGCCGCGCAGGATACGGGTCGAGAAATCGTCGACGATTTTACGATCGCCGTAGGTCTTGCAGATACCCTCGGCCTCGATCACCCGCTTGCCGGACGCACCGGCGTCGCTTGCGGTGATCTTGACCGCGCCCGCCACCTGGCGCAGTTCCTGGCGGGTCTTGCGCAGGTCCATGAGTGCGCGCAGGCGGCCCATGTTGCGTTTGCGCCGGGCCGTCACGCCCTTGTGCAGCCAGGACGTTTCGGCGACCAGCTTGCGGTCGAGCTTGTGGCGTTCGGTCTGCTCGCGTTCCAGTATTTCGTCGCGCCATTCGTCGTAGTGAGCAAAGCCCTTGTCGAGGCGCATGGTGCGGCCGCGGTCGAGCCAGACCACGGTATCGGACAGGTTCTCGAGAAAACGGCGGTCGTGCGAGATCAGGACCATGGCCGAGCGGCGGCTCTTCAGTTCGCGCTCAAGCCACTCGATGGCCGGCAGGTCGAGGTGGTTGGTCGGCTCATCGAGCAACAGGATATCCGGCTGCGGTGCCAGGGTCCGCGCCAGTGCCGCGCGCCGTTTTTCGCCGCCCGACAGGTGCGCCGGGTCCTCGTCGCCGCTGAGCCCGAGATCGCCCAGAAGCATATCCGCGACATACGGCTCGTCACCCGGCGCCAAACCGGCAACGACATATTCACGCACGCTCGCGAACCCGGCGAGGTCCGGTTCCTGGGGCAGATAGCGGATCGTCGCATCGGGCTGGCGATAGACATCGCCGGAATCCGGATCGATCTTGGCGGCGGCGATTTTCAGAAACGTCGACTTGCCCGACCCGTTGCGCCCGACCAGGCAAATACGTGCGCCGGGCGCCACCGACATCTCGGCGCCATCCAGCAAAGGTGTGCCGCCGAACGTCAGGGCAATATCGGTTAAAATCAGAAGTGGGGGTGCCATCAGCGGGTTTTAGTTCTAGCGTCGGGGACTGGCAAGGGATGCTTATTTCACGATCAGGACTTTAAAACATATTCATAAAATATATATTGTTATCACATTTGAAATTCAGAGGGTATCCGCATGACCGACAGCAACGCAGACTATCCCGAACGTTCCGTCAAGGAGACCATCCGTCTCGGCTTTGCCGGGCGCTGCCCGCGATGTGCGCAGGGGCGGATTTTCAAGGGCCGCCTGGAAGTCGTCGATGAATGTCCGGTGTGCGGCCTGGTGCTGAGCGAACACGACGCCGGCGATGGCGCCGTGGTGCCGGCGCTGCTGATTCTCGGCACCGTTCTCGTCGGCCTGGCGCTTTGGGTCGAATTCAAATACGAGCCCGCGATCTGGGTGCACTTCGTCTTGTGGGGGCCGATCGGGTTATTGATGACGTTGTGGCTGTTGCCGCGGCTCAAGGGAATCGGCATCGCGCTGCAACACAAACACCGCTCGACGGAAATCGCCACCAAGCCCGGCGGCACCTGATTTTTACGAAAAACGCCTGAAAGACGCTAAACGCGCTTAAAAAGGTTAACGCCGGGCGGGGAATCCGCGAAATATGCAGGTTCATGCATATTCAATCAGCCGATCTTGATCAGCAGTCCGCCGTCGACCGGTAAAAGAACGCCGGTGATGTAGCGCGCCTCGTCGGACGCCAGGAACAGCGCCGCGTTGGCGACATCCCACGCCGTGCCCATCTGATTCTGCAACGGCACCAGCTTGTTACGGGCATCGCGGACCTCTTCACGGTCCACACCCTGCTCGCGCGCGCGGCGCTCGATCGCCATCGGTGTGTCCATCAGGCCCGGCAGGATCGCATTGGCGCGAATCCCGTGCCGCGCATTTTCCCAGGCCAGATGCTGAGTGAACGTATTCACCGCGCCTTTCGACGTCTTGTAGGTCACGGTCTGGCGCGCAGCCACCGACGATGTCGACGAGACGTTGATGATCGCCCCCGAGCCCTGATCCTGCATCACCGGCAGCACGTGCTTGCACATCAGGAACATGGACTTGAGGTTCAGCGCCATCAGCGTATCCCACATGTCGGCGTCCATCTCGACCGTCTGCCGGTCGCCTTCGGAGCGGCCGACGTTGTTATGCAGGATGTCGATACGCCCGAAGCGTTTCTGCGCCGCCTCGGCGACGGTGCGGCATGAGTCCTCGTCGGTGACATCGACGCCGAAAGCTTCGGCCTTGCCCCCTTCATTGACAATGATGTCGACGGTTTCGCGGGCCCGTTCCTCGGAGATGTCGACACACAGGACGCGCGCGCCTTCCTGAGCGAAGCGCAACGCCGTGGCGCGGCCGTTGCCCATGGTTTCGCCCGGCTGCTGACCGGCGCCGACGACGATCGCGGTTTTACTCTGAAGGCGCACGGATCAGCCTGCCTTCGCCATCTCGATGTAGAGCTTGCGCATCTTTTCCGTGACCGGACCCGGCACGCCGTTACCCAGAATATGCCCGTCGATCTTGACCACCGGCATGACGAAGGCGGAGGCACTGGTCGAGAACGCTTCGCGCGCTTCCTGTGCCTCTTCGGGTGTGAACGGACGTTCCTCAATCTCGAGGTTTTCGCGTTTCGCAAGTTCCATCACCGCCTTGCGGGTGATGCCGTGTAGGATTTCCGTGCCCAGATGCCGGGTAATGATCTTGCCGTCCTCGGTGACGATAAAGGCATTGTTGGAGCTGCCCTCGTTGACGAAGCCGTCCTCGACGAACCAGGCATCGTTGGCCCCCGCATCCAGCGCTGCCTGTTTGGCCATTGATGCCGGCAGCAGCCCGACGGTCTTGATGTCGCGGCGTTTCCAGCGGATGTCGGGCACCGTGATCACGGAAATCCCCGTCCTGGCGACAGGGTTTTCGGAAAGGGTCTTTTTCTGCGTGAACATGATCAGCGACGGCGTCGCATCCTTGGGAAAAGCAAAATCACGGTCGGCGGCGCCGCGCGTGACCTGCAGATATACAAGCCCCTCTTCGATATCGTTGCGCTTGACCAATTCGAGCATGACCGCGGTGATCTCTTCACCGGTGGCGGGCGGTGTCATTTTCAACTCGTTCATGGAGCGCTGCAGCCGGGCCATGTGCGCATCGTTGTCGACCAGCTTGCCGCCGATCACGGCAGAAACCTCGTACACGGCATCGGCAAACAGAAAGCCGCGATCGAATACCGAAATCTTTGCGTCTTCTTCCGGTAGATACTCGCCGTTGACGTAGACGATCCTGCTCATCGGGGGGCTCCTTTAGACATAAAAAATCTGGACGCACAATGTGACCAAACCCTCGCAGCTTTACAATACCCCTGCGCCACAGAAATAGTGGCCGCCATACTGCAGGGCAAAGGAATATGAGACGCGCGCATTATGTGCTGCTGTTTTGTGCATGGACGATTCGGCACGCCCCGTGTCTCTCCCGCAATGCCGCGCTCCAAAAGAGTTGAACGATTTTCTCGACCTGATCCAGGTCCCGGTAGAACATCTCGGTGAAAACATCCTTATCGTATACGCCGTAGTCGGACCGGTGCCCTGGTTATGGAACGAGGCACTGAAGCAGTTTTGCGTCAAGATTGTGGGATTTTAGAGACTTAAAAGACCCCCGCCTCCAGGCCGGCCGCGACCAGGAGGCCGAGTTCGTGCGCCTCGTCAACAAAGCCGTCCTGCCACGTGCCCTTCAGCAAAAGCGGCGCACGCACCGCTTTCCAGCGCAGCCCGGTGGTGATGCTCTCAACACCGCGGATGGTGCCGGTGCCGTCCAGTCCGGCGCGCACATAAAGGGCATAGGGCAATCCCTGCTTTTCTTCGAGGACGCCATAGTACGTGCGGTCGAAAAAATCCTTCAGTGCGCCGGACATGTAGCCGAGGTTTTCCGTGGTGCCGAGAATGACGGCATCGGCGCCGAGAACATCCGCCACCCCCGCATCGAACGGGCTGAGCACACGCACGTCGATACCATCAACCTGATCCGACGCCGCGCCCGCCTGAACGGCATCGCGCAGCGCCCGGGTATTCGCGGACGGCACATGGCCGACAATCAGAAGAGTCTTTTCACTCATGCCGCCCCGCCGGATATCCCGTTCCTGAAGGTTTATTTAATGAGCGTAAGCGCGAGCGCCCCGAGCACGAAGACAACCCCGATGATCAGCCACATTTTTGACGAGCCCGAGGCCGGTTCACCGACCGTGCGCGGTTCCGGCGCCGCCGCCCCGGCGGCATCCTCTGCGGCATCCCCGCCGTCAGGCGATGGCTCATCCGCACCGCCCTTGAGCGCGGTTTCGAAATTGTCGAAGAATTCACCGGCGAGCTTTTTCGATGTCCCCTCGAGGAGGCGTCCGCCGATTTGCGCCAGCTTGCCGCCGACGTCGGCATCCACATCGTATTTGAGGATCGTTGCCGCACCGTCTTCGCTGAGCGTGATGGTCGCACCGCCCTTGGCGAAGCCGGCGGCGCCCCCCTTGCCTTCGCCGGAAATACGGTAACTCTCCGGCGGATTGAGATCGCTGAGCTGCACGCTGCCTTTGAAACGGGCTTTGACAGGACCGACCTTGGCCTGAACGGTGGCATTGAATTCGGTGTCGGAGACACGTTCAAGCTCTTCGCAACCCGGGATCGACTGTTTGAGGATTTCCGGATCGTTCAGCCCGCGCCAGACGTCTTCTCTTGGCGCGTCGATACGTTTCTCGTCGGATAACTTCATTCAGGGTCTCCTGTTTTGTCTGCCGGGACCGGACTTTCCGGGCCTAAATTGAAAATTGTGCAGCGACATCCTGTATAAAGACTTGCAACACCCGGCGTCATCCCCAATTTTTATATAGGAGAAACACCTCGCCTGTGCCACTCGGCAAGACCGGGAAGCCGTGCGGGCGGTGTTTCTATGTATAGAGTTATAGCGCCGGGGGCCTGTTCAGGCCCTTTAATGACATTCCGGGGGGAGATTCAGATGCCCGCGATTACGGTTCGCGTCAACGGTCTTGAGGTTACCAAAGAGGTCGATACGCGCACATTGTTAAGCACATTCATCCGCGAACAGCTGAAGCTGACCGGCACCCATGTCGGCTGCGATACCAGCCAGTGCGGCGCCTGTGTCGTCACATTGAACGGCAAGACAGTGAAGAGCTGCGCCGTTTTCGCCTGGGAAGCCGATGGCGCCGATATCGGCACCATCGAAGGTCTCAGCGATTATTCGGAAAGCGGCGGCGAACTGCATCCGATGCAGGCGGCATTCCGCGAGCATCATGGTTTGCAATGCGGGTTCTGTACCCCCGGCATGGTGATGACCGCCGTGCAGCTGGTGAAAGACAATCCGGATATCGACGAAGACGGTATCCGCTACGGGCTGGAAGGCAACATCTGCCGCTGCACGGGTTACCAGAACATCATCGAAGCCGTAAAAACCGGCGCCAAGGCGATGCGGGGTTAATGCCATGTATGAATTTGCAGTAAAATCACCATCAAGCGTGGACGACGTCAAAGCAGCTCTCGACGAAGCCGATGACGGGCAATTCCTGGCCGGCGGTCAGACCCTGATCCCGGTTCTCAAGCAGCGGCTCGCCATGCCGTCCGATCTGATTTCGCTGGGACGCGTTAAGGATCTGGTCGGCATCCAGGCGGCCGGCGACAGCATTTCCATCAAGGCGATGACGTCCCACGCCGACGTCGCCGCCAGCAGCGACATCAAATCCGCCATTCCGGCCCTGGCCAAACTAGCGGGCGGCATCGGCGATCCGCATGTGCGCAACCGCGGCACCATCGGCGGGTCCATCGCCAACAACGATCCGGCCGCCGATTATCCGGCAGCCGTGCTCGGTCTTGGTGCCACCATCGTGACGACCGAACGCGAGATCGACGCCGACAACTTTTTCACCGGCATGTTCGACACTTCGCTCAAGGAAGACGAACTGATCACCGAAATCGTTTTCCCGATCCCCGAGATCGCGGGCTACATCAAGTTCCCGAACCCGGCGACCCGCTATGCGCTGGTCGGCGTCATGGCGGCCAAGATCGGCAACACCGTCCGCGTCGCCGTCACCGGCGCCGGGCCGTGCGTGTTCCGCGTCGCTGAAATGGAACAGGCGCTGACCGCCAGCTTCTCGCCGGACAGCATCAAGGACGACATGGTGCCGGCCGACGATCTCAACAACGACATTCACGCAAGCCGCGAATACCGTGCACACCTGATTGGCGTTCTCGCCCGTCGTGCGGTTGCGGAAGCCAGTTCCTGAGCGCAGGGCGGGAGATAACCACATGAGCACTTTCGTAGCACGTAACGGTATCGGTGAAAGCCAGCGAAGACTTGAAGATTTCAGGTTTCTGACCGGACACGGCAATTATATCGACGACATCAACCTGGAGAATCAGGCCTTTGCCATGGTTCTTCGTTCGCCCGAGGCACATGCGGATATTACGTCCATCGACGTTTCCGAAGCCCTCGCCCTCGACGGTGTGCTTTGCATTGTCACCGGAGAAGACTGGAAAGCTGCCGGATATGGGCCGATCCCGACCAAATCGGGTGTCCGCAAGTTCAAGGACGGCACGGATCTTAAAGAGCCGCCGCACCATGCCATCGCCATCGACCGTGTGCGTTATGTCGGCCAGCCGGTTGCCCTGGTGGTTGGCGAGAGTCTCGACATCTGCCGCGATGCCCTGGAGCTGATCGTCGTCGACTACGCCAGCCTGCCGGCTGTTTCGCATCAGTCCGAAGCCATCAAGGACGGCGCGCCGCAGATCTGGGATATCGCCCCCAACAACATCTGCCTGGATTTCGAACTGGGTGACGAGGAAGCGCAAAAGAAAGCCTTCGCAGCCGCCGACCACATTATCACGCTCGAACTGGTCAACAACCGCGTCACCGCGACGCCGATCGAGCCACGCGGCGCCATCGCCGATTATGATGCGGAAACCGGCAAGTATACGCTTTGGAACGCGTCGCAGAATATTCACGCCAACCGCGACACCATGGCCGATGCGGTGCTGAAAATCGGCAAGGAAAACCTGCACCACATCGCACCCGATGTCGGTGGCGGCTTCGGCGCCAAGAACGGCGTCTATCAGGAACCGATCCTGATCCTGCACGCAACCAAACAGGTCGGGCGCCCCGTCAAATGGGTCAATGATCGCGCCGAGAGCTTTCTGTCCGACACCCACGGCCGCGACCAGGTCTCGACCGTGCAACTGGCGCTGGACAATGACGGCACATTCCGCGGTCTGCGCACCGAAACCGTCGGCAACCTGGGTGCGTTCTGCGCTACCGTCGGCCCGTTCACGCCGACCGGCGGCTCAAGCCGCACACAGGGCGGCCCGTTCAAATTCGATGCGATCTACTATTCCGCCATCGCACCGTTCACGAACACCTGCCCACTCGATCCGTACCGTGGCGCGGGACGTCCGGAAGGGTCGTACCAGATGGACCGGATCATCGATTATGCGGCCGCCAAACTCGGCATGGACCCGATTGAGCTTCGCCGTAAGAACCTGATCCCCGAATCATCCCTGCCGATGAAGTCGCCGATGGGTCTCGACATCGACTGCGGCAATTTCCCGGAAGTGTTCGAGCGCACCATTCAGCTTTCCGACCGCGAAGGCTACGCGGCCCGGGTCGAGGCATCCGAAGCCAAAGGCCTGAAGCGCGGCTTCGGTGTCTGCATGTATATGGAATGCACCGGCGGCGGCCCGAAAGAGGAAGCCAAGGTCGTGTTCCGCGATGACGGCAAGGTCGAGCTTTCCGTCGGCAGCTCGTCGACCGGCATGGGCCACGAGACCGCCTTCGCGCAGTTGCTGGCCGGGCACCTCGGCCTGCCGCTCGAGGATATCGAATTTCACCAGGCCGACACCGACGCGACGTCGATCGGCGGCGGTCACGGCGGCTCGCGCGGGCTTGAAGTCGGCGGCAGCTCGGTGCTGCAAACGGCGCGTGAAATCGTCAAAGTCGGCAAGAAGATCGCCGCGCACCGGTTCGACGTCGATGCCGCCAGCGTGGCTTTCGACGAAGGCCGGTTCCATGTGCCGGGAACCAACCACACCTTGACCATCCGTGACGCCATCGATGCCCAGAACGATCCGGAAAACCTGCCCGGCGATCTGGAACCCGGCTGCATGAATATCACCAGCATTTTCGAACGCGGCATCATCTCGATCCCCAACGGCGGACATGCCTGCGAGGTCGAAGTCGATGCCGACACCGGCACCGTCAAGGTCGACGGTTACTGGGTGGTCGACGATTTCGGCACCATTGTCAATCCGATGCTGGCCGACGGCCAGGTCATGGGCGGCATTGCCCAGGGCATCGGTCAGGCGCTGATGGAAAACATCGTCTATGACGAGAACGGTCAGCTCGTGACCGGCTCGCTGATGGATTATGCACTGCCACGTGCCGACGACATGCCGAAAATGGTCATCGGGTATTACGAGGATGCGCCGACGAAGAAGAACCTGCTCGGGGTCAAGGGCGCCGGCGAAGCCGGATGCGTGGGTGCGCCGCCTGCCGTCGTCAATGCGGTCTGCGATGCGCTCAAGGACCTTGGCGTGCACCACATCGACATGCCGTTGACTCCGGAGCGCGTCTGGCGTGCCATACAGGATGCAAAATCGGATAGCTGATACCCGCGCGGCAAGGCCATGAACGGGCGTTTCTCGGAATACGTACTTGCGGACCTCAGAAAATGGCGGTCCGAGGGGAAGCGCGCCGCCTTGCTGACGCTTTATAACGTGGAGCCGACCGGGCCGCGACCGGCGGGCAGCCAGATGGCGGTCTCGGATGCCGGTGACTTTACGGGGTTCCTGTCCGGCGGCTGCGTCGAAGGCGCGCTGGTCGAAGAAACCAAAGCCGCCATGGATGCGGGGGGAAACCGCTCGATCCGCTACGGCGTCAATTCTCCCTATTTCGACATTGCGTTGCCGTGCGGCAGTGCCATCGACGTCTACATCGATATCGGTTTTGCCGACGACCTGCTCGACCAGTTGATTGCCGCGCAGCAGGCACGGACACCGGTTTCACTGATCACCGACATGAAAACCGGCGAGAGTCATATGGCGGATGCCGGTAGCGGTGACGACCGCCTGCAACTGACGCTGAACGGCGACACTTTCGACCGCCTGTATCGCCCGCCGTTACGCCTTGCCGTCGCCGGCAAGGGGCCGGTCCTTGTGGCGACGGCGGAAATCGCCAGTGCATCGGATATTGCCGTACATGCGGTCACGACCGAGGACGACGTCGCCCGCCAGTGCGAGGGTGCCGGTGCGACGACATCCAAATCGCTGCCGCCCGGTTATATCGATGCATGGACCGCTGTCGCGACCCTGTTTCACGAGCATGAACTCGAAGGCCCGGTGCTTGAAGCGGCCATGCAATCCGATGCCTTCTATATCGGAGCGCTTGGCAGCCGCAATACGCACGCCGAACGCGTCAGCCGGTTCCTTGAAGACGGCGTCAGTGAAGCAAATGTCAAACGCATCAAAGGCCCGCTCGGGATCTCCATCGGCTCGCGCAATCCTCCCGAGATTGCCATCTCGCTGGTTGCCGAGGTGCTGATGACGTACCGCGAAAGATTTCCCGTATGACCCCGCAACGCGATGCCGCGAACATTGCGGCAGTCATCCTCGCCGCCGGACGTTCGCAACGCTTCGGCGAGAGCAACAAGATGCTGCATCCGATCGACGGCGAACCGATGATCCGCCATACAGCAAGGCATGTACTGGCGGCCGGACTGGGCGATGTGGTGGTGGTGACGGGCCATGACGCCGACGATGTGGAGCGCGCCTTGCAAGGGCTCGACATCCGCTGCGCCCGCAATGCTACCCCCTGGGCCGGGATGGGAACATCACTGGCGACAGGCGCGAATGCGATCAAGCCTGGCGCCGACGGCATGTTCATTGTGCTCGGCGATATGCCGAACCTGAAGGGGGAGACGATCTTTGCGTTGCTGCAATCCCTCGATCCGAAGGGCGGCCACGATATCGTGGTTCCGGTCTATGACGGCAAGCGGGGCCACCCGGTTTTATTCGCGGCACGTTACTTCACACGGCTCTGTGCGCTCAGTGGCGATACCGGCGCGCGCGATATCCTGAATGCTCACCCGGAACGGGTCTGCGCCGTACCGGTCGACGATCCCGGCACGTTGTTCGATGTCGACACCCCAGAAGACCTGCCAAAATAGCCTACGTTGCGTCGGCCAGCATCATGTCGGAAGCCTTTTCGGCGATCATCATCGTCGGCGCATTGGTGTTGCCGCTGACCAGGTTCGGCATGATCGACGCATCGGCGACACGCAAGCCCTCAAGCCCGACGACTTTCAACGTCGGATCGACGACGGCCATGGCATCGGTGCCCATCTTGCAGGTGCCGACCGGATGATAGAGCGTTGCACCGGTTTGCCGGGCGTGTTCGAGCAGCGCCTCATCGTCGTCCGCACCGCTGCCGGGGGATAGTTCCTCCGCCGCGTGCGGCCCCATGATGCTGGTCGCCATCAGCTTCCTGGCAATGCGCAGGCCTTCGACATGCACCTCGCAATCGGTCCGGGTCGCCAGGAAATTCGGCTGGATATCCGGCTTCACCGACATGTCCGGCGATGTCGCATGCAGATAGCCGCGGCTTTCCGGGCGTAACTGACAAGGCCCGATGGTGATCCCCGGGAACTTGTCGAAAACCCGTTTGTGCGGGTTGGCGAACGTCGCATGCGCGATATGGAACTGGATGTCCGGGTCCTGCATGTCGGGCCGGCTTTTCACGAAACCGGCGATGATCCCGGCCGGCATCGTCAGCGCGCCCTTGCGCTGCGTGAAAAACTTCAAAGCCTCTATCACAAGACGTGGCCCGCGCGTCAGCTGGTTGAGGCTGTCGAGGCCCGCGAGACGGTAAGACACGCGTGAAATATAGTGGTCCTGCAGGTTCTCACCTACGCCCTTGAGCTCATGCACCACGTCGAGGCCGAGTTTCTGCAGCAACTCCCCCTGGCCGATACCGGACAGCTCCAGCAACTGCGGCGACTGGATTGCCCCGGCCGCCAGGACAACCTCGCGGCGCGCCCGCACGATTTGTTCCCTGCCGTTTTTCAGATAGACGACGCCGATGGCGCGGCCGTTTTCGATCAGCACTTTCCGCGCGAAGGCACGGGTCTCGACGTGCAGGTTTTTCCGGACACCGCGCACCGGATCAAGGTAGGCGTTCTTGGCACTGAAGCGCTTTCCGTGGCGCTGCGTCACCTGGTAGTAGGCGAAGCCTTCCTGATCGGCGCCGTTATAATCGACATGCGTCGGATAGCCGAGTTCACCACCGGCATCGATGACCTTGTCCAGCGTCTCATAGGTGACCGTCGGCATGGTGACGTTGAGCGGGCCGCCGGTGCCGTGAAAATCGTCGCCACCTTCTTCGCGGTTTTCGGAGCGCTTGAAGTACGGCAGCACATCCGAGTACGACCAGCCACGGCAGCCCATCTGCCCCCAGGTGTCGTAATCCGTGGCCTGCCCCCGGACATAAAGCATACCGTTGATGGCACTCGAACCGCCCAACACCTTGCCGCGCGGCACCGGGATCGAACGGTTGCCCGTCTTTTCATCGGGACTGGTTTCAAACAGCCAGTTGATGGCCGGGTCGACCATGGTTTTGACATAGCCCGCCGGGATATGGATCAGCGGGTTCCTGTCCTCGCCGCCGGCTTCCAGCAAACAGGCACTGTGACGCGGGTCCGCGCTCAAACGGTTGGCCAGCACGCATCCGGCGGAACCGCCGCCGACGATGATAAAGTCGAATTCCATGGATACCCCTCCCAAACCAGGGTCATACTTTAACGCCCGAAACCGGCGACGCAATCTCTGCTTGGTACCGTCCGCCATTCCCCACCGTGCAGTATCCGAAAGGGGATTTAGGTTCTGGACAAGTGCGCGCCGGTCGGGAAGGATCATCGGCGAATACTTCCAACCCCTCTCAGCAGAGCCCCGCCATGACGCTTCGTAACGGACGACAGTTTCTCAGCATTCCCGGACCGACAACGGTCCCCGATGAAGTTCTCAGTGCCATGCACCGGCCGGCCATCGACATCTACGGCGGCGAAGGCGGCGGCGAGCTTCTCGCCATCACCACGAGCTGCCTGAAGGATCTGAAGGCCATCTTCAAAACCCAGGGCGACACCTATATCTATGTCGCCAACGGACATGGTGCATGGCAGGGCGCGGTCTCGAACGTGCTCAACGCCGGCGACACCGTGCTGGTGCTTGAAAGCGGCCGCTTTGCCGTCGGCTGGGGCGAGATGGCACGCTCCATGGGCGTCAATATCGAAAGCCTTGCCGGTGACTGGCGGCGCGCCGTCGATCCCGCAAAAGTCGAAGCCGCGCTCCGCGCCGATACGGAAGGCCGGATCAAGGCCGTTCTCGTTGTGCAGATCGACACCGCCAGCGGCTGCGTCAACGATATTCCGGCGATCCGCGCCGCCATGGATGCTGCGGGTCACGATGCGCTTTTGATGGTCGATACCATCGCCTCGCTGGCGTGCATGCCTTTCGACATGGACGGCTGGGGCGTCGACGTCGCCGTCGGCGGCTCGCAGAAGGGCCTGATGACCCCGCCGGGTCTGGGCTTTGTCGCCGCCGGCCCGAAAGCCAAGGCCGCGCACAAGAAAGCCGGTTTGCGTACGTCCTATTGGGACTGGGAAACCCGCGACATGGAAGAGCATTACCGCAAATACTGCGGCACGCCGCCCGTGCACCTGCTGTTCGCCTTGCGCAAGGCAATGGATATGATCCTTGAAGAAGGTCTTGAGAACATTTTCCGCCGCCACGCCCTGCTGGCCGGTGCGGCGCATGCCGCCGTCGGCGTCTGGCGCGAGAGCGGCGCGTTCGACTTCAATATTACTGAACCGTCCGAACGCTCGGCCTCGGTGACCACGCTGAAATTGCGCGAGGACCTGCGCCCCGAGCCGATCCGTGCCTACTGTTTCGACAATATGGGCGTGACGCTAGGTCTTGGCATCGGCGAGTTGTCCGGCAAGGCCTTCCGCGTCGCGCACATGGGCCACGTCAACGCGCCGATGATGCTGGGAACGCTCGGCGTGCTGGAAATCGCACTCGATGTGCTGGGGCTGACCGATGACGGCTCGAAAGGCGGCATCGCCGCCGCCACCGCCTATCTCGGTGACGCTTTAAGGGAATAGGAGAAGACGATGACACTGACTCTCGATCAGGCGAGCCGGATCGTCGACGGCGCGCTGGCCTATGCCGCAGATAAAAATTTCGATCCGCTGACCGTCTGCGTGATGGATGCCGGCGGCCACATGGTCGCCTTCAAGCGCGAAGACAACAGCGGCATCCTGCGCCCGGAAATCGCCATGGGGAAAGCGTACGGCGCGCTCGGTTTCGGGCTCGACGGACGCGACCTCAAGGAAAAAAATCCGACGTTCCTGGGTGCCGTCGCGGCAGCATCGGGCGGGCGCATGGTGCCGGTCCCGGGCGGTGTGCTGATCAAGGATGCGAACGGCATGATCGTCGGCGCCGTCGGCATCAGCGGCGACAATTCAGGCAATGACGAGCTGGCCGCGATCGCCGGCATCGAAGGCGTGGGTCTTGCCGTTTCGTCCACTCTGAAAAAGTAAGGGCCTCAAATACCCGTCACGCCCGCAGGCAGATGTTCGGCAATGACTGCCGACATGGCGTCCAGCAAGGCGCGCTTCGGAAATGTTTCCCTGAAAATCAAACGCACACGGCGGCGCGCCGCTTCATTGGTGGCCTTGCGTATCGCGATGCCGGGCCGGGGCGTGCCCGAATCACCGATCATGGATGCCGGCAGGAACGTGATACCCGCCCCTGCGGCGACCAGCCCGACGATGGTTTCCATACTTGATGCCTGTGTATCCAGGCCCAGAACCGCATTGTTGCGGGCTAGCCCGCACAACTGCGCCACCTGATCGCTGAGACAGTGGCCGTCCTTCAGCAACAAAAGCTCGGCCGTATCCAGGGTCGTTACATCGATATCCTTGCCGGTATCGAGCGGATGCCCTTCGGGCAGGGCGACACGGAACGGTTCTTCATAAAGCGGGATTTCCGCGAGCCCCGTTTCCCTGATTTCCGTCGCCGTGATGGCAATATCGATTTCACCGCGGCACAACTTGCGCTCAAGCTCGTGGGTGAAGTCCTCGCTCAGGCTTAATTGCATCTTCGGCAGTGCCGCCTTGAGCGGCCGCAGGATCGACGGCAGCAGATACGGCCCGATGGTCGGAATGGTCCCGAAACGAAGCGTCCCGGCCAGCGGATCGGCATACGCCGCCGCCGCATCCTTGATCTCGTCGGCGATCAGCAGAACCTGTTTGGCCTTCACAACCACCTCGGCGCCGATCGGCGTGACCGCGACACGGCGATTGGTGCGTTCGAACAATTGAACGCCCAGAAAATCCTCGAGCTTCTTGATCTGTCCGCTGAGCGCCGGTTGTGAAACGTGGCAACGCTCCGATGCATGACCGAAGTGGCCTTCCTCGGCCACCGCAACGACATACGCCAGATCCCGCAGGTTCATGTGACAACCCTTCCCATGATATCGGCTATACCTATCGTATAAATACGATCAATCGATTTCAATTATATTTGGAATGGCGCTATTCATATTTCAAGCTGCTGCCCGACGTAAACACGGAGATAGAGATGAGTATGCTTCCTGAACTGCTGGCATTGTTTTCAGGCTTGCCCGGCGGTGCCCCCGACATTATCCGCCGGTCCGCTAACGCCGACTGACGGGTACGGACGGCCGTGGACAGGCATGGGTACATGGCCGCAAAAAACAAGCCGGGCGAAAGCCCTGCTTGTTCCGTATTGCGATGGCCGGCGGTTCAGCCTGCCTTCAACTCCAGGCGGCGCGCATGCAGGATCGGTTCGGTATAACCGCTCGGCTGTTCGCGGCCCTTGAACACCAGATCGCAGGCCGCCTTGAAGGCGATGCCGTCAAAACCAGGTGCCATCGGCGTATAGGCCGCATCACCCGCGTTCTGTTCGTCGACGACCTTGGCCATGCGTTTCATGGTGTCCATCACCTGGCTCTCGGTGCAGATGCCATGATGCAGCCAGTTGGCGATGTGCTGCGAGGAAATCCGAAGCGTCGCACGGTCTTCCATCAGGCCGATATTGTTGATGTCCGGCACCTTGGAACAGCCGACACCCTGGTCGATCCAGCGCACCACATACCCCAGGATGCCCTGTGCGTTGTTATCGAGTTCAGCCTGGACATCTTCCGCCGACCAGTTCGGCAGTTCGGCCACCGGATACGAGAGAATATCGTCGAGGCTGGCCCTTTCGCGGGATTTGAGCTGCTCCTGGACTTCCGACACCACGACCTGGTGGTAGTGTGTCGCATGCAGCGTCGCCGCCGTCGGCGACGGCACCCAGGCTGTATTGGCACCCGCCTTGGGATGCGCGATCTTGGCTTCCAGCATGTCGTGCATCAGATCCGGCATGGCCCACATGCCCTTGCCGATCTGCGCCTTGCCCTTGAAACCGCACAGCAGACCGGAATCGACGTTCCAGTCCTCATAAGCCGCAATCCATGCAGCCTGTTTCATATCGCCCTTGCGGATCATCGGCCCGGCTTCCATCGAGGTGTGGATTTCGTCACCGGTACGATCGAGGAAGCCGGTATTGATAAACACGACCCGGTCCCTGACGGCACGGATACATTCCTTGAGGTTGACCGTGGTGCGGCGTTCCTCGTCCATGATCCCGAGCTTCAGGGCGCCTCGCTGAATGCCCAGCGCATCCTCGACACGGGTGCAGGTCTGCGCCGCGAACGCGGCTTCTTCCGGGCCGTGCATCTTCGGTTTGACGATGTACATCGAGCCGGTGTGCGAGTTGCGGAACTTGCCGTGTGCATCGATATCGTGCTTGGCGATGGCGGCGGTGACCATGCAGTCGAGCAGACCCTCGAAGACCTCGTTACCGTCGGCATCGAGCACCGCCGGCGTCGTCATCAGATGACCGACGTTGCGGACCAGAAGCAGCGAGCGCGCCGAAAGCCGGACATCGCCGCCGCCCGGTGTGGTGTAGACGCGGTCCGGGTTCAAGGCCCGTTCGACGGTCTTGCCGCCCTTCTCGAAGCTGGCCGTCAGATCGCCCTTCATCAAACCGAGCCAGTTGCGGTAGACCAGTGTCTTTTCCTCGCCGTCAACGGCAGCGACGGAATCCTCGCAATCCATGATCGTCGTGATCGCGGATTCCATGATCAGGTCGGCAATGCCGGCGGCATCGTCCTTGCCGATGAAATGATCGCGGTCGATGACGATTTCGAAATGCAGGCCGTTGTTGACGAACAGCACCACGTTCGGCGAGCCCGGCTCTCCGGTGTAGCCGGCAAGATCTTCCGGCACGTCCAGGCCGGTCTCGGAACCGTCTTTCATGGTGACGACAAGCGAGCCGTTCTCGATCCGGTATCCAGCGCTGTCCGCATGTGTGCCTGAAGCCAGCGGTGCGTTTTTGTCGAGAAAATCACGCGCCCAGGCAATGACCTTGGCGCCGCGCTTCGGATTGAACTGCGCGGTGATTTCGCAACCGTCATCGGACGGGATGGCATCGGTGCCGTAGAGCGCATCATACAGGCTGCCCCAGCGCGCATTGGCCGCATTCAGCGAATAGCGTGCATTGGTCAGCGGCACGACGAGCTGCGGCCCGGCGATGGTCGAGATTTCCGGATCGACATTGGTCGTGTTGATGGAGAAATCTTCTCCTTCCGACACCAGATATCCGATGTCGGTGAGAAACGATTTATAGGCGCCCGGATCGGACGGCTTGCCTTGGTGCTCCCGGTGCCAGGCGTCGATTTTTTCCTGCAGTTCGTCACGCTTTTGCAAAAGCGCCTTGTTCGCCGGCGTCAGGTCATTAACGATCCCCGCCAGCGCTGCCCAGAAATCATCCCCGGTAATACCGATACCCGGCAATACTTCGTCATTCACAAAATCAAAAAGCGTTTTGTCGATCTGCAAACCACTGTTTTCAACACGATCCGTCATACGTTCCTCATCAAATCACTATCAATGGCATCGCCCACGAGCTGGAATTATCCAGCCTCCAAAAAAGACAATGCCGCAATGCAACAATTACGGAGGGGTTATACAGATTGACCGCGTAAATGCCAGTGTCTTTCGATTTTCCCGGTGTGCACGACTATTTGTCCCTGCAAGACAGAAACCGAGTTCATATCGCCATAAACGATTGCGACTAGCAGGTTTGTGCAGCAAATGTTGGGACCGACATACGCTCAACTATGGGCCCCCTCCCGGATATTTCGAGGCGCTAACAAGGCGCAAACACCATCGAAACGCGCTCCGCGAAGTCCAGGTCATTCGGTTGGCGATTTTGTTCTGGCGTGATATTTTGGAAGTTCGAAGCGTAATCTCAACTGGCCGCAGATCTGTTTGGAAATAGACGAAATGGACAAGCTCTCGGTCATGAACGCTTATTGCCGGATTGTCGAACGCGGCAGCTTTGCGCGCGCGGCGGAAGATCTGGGGGTGTCTCCGGCCTTGCTCAGTCGCGAAGTCAAGCTGTTGGAGGAAAGCCTTGGCTGTACGCTTCTGACCCGATCGACGCGGTCCATGTCGGTGACCGGCCAGGGCCGACTCTATTACGACGAAGCGCAGCGTATTCTGGATGCGGTCGGAAAGGTCGAGGACCATATCCGCACCGGAACGGGAAACGTACAGGGAGAGCTTAAAGTCAACGCACCGAACTCCTTCGGTCAGGTGGTGATCGCACCCGCCCTTCCCGAGTTCCTGGAGCGCTACCCCGACCTCCGGCTCACCCTGTCTCTCGACGATCGGGTTGTAGACATGATCGAAGGCGGCTTTGACGTGTCTATCCGCATTCGCCCTGCAATGCCTGATTCCGCTCTCGTTGCGCGGCGCATCGGCACCATGCGGCAGCGTATTTTTGCCTCTCCGGCCTACCTCGAGCATGCCGGCACACCCCGGACACCCGAAGATATCGCCAAGCACAGGACCATCGGATTTCTTCTCGCCGACCATTTGAGGGCCTGGCAACTGACCGGTCCCGAAGGCTCCCATGACGTCGCATTGGATCCGCCTGTAAAAGTCGGGAACAGCCTTGTGTTGCGCGATCTGCTGATTGCCGGATACGGGATCGGCACGCTACCGGACTTCATCTCCAGGGAACCGGAAAGCAACGGCTCACTTGTCCGGGTCCTCCCCGAATATGAACTGCCGGCTCCGGAGATATTCGCCGTCACGACTTCGCGCCTCGGCGCTGACGGCCGCGTCATGGCATTTCTGAACCATTTGCAGGCAGCCTTGAAGACCTGACACTCTTCACATGGCGTAAACACTGAATTGCGAGCAAACCGGTTAATCCGCCGGCCATAATCGCCGATCCTCCTGGCACCGAAACCCGAGCCAGAGAGGTTCCCATGACACGCATTCTCGTTCTCTACTATTCCAGTTACGGCCATGTGCGCGCACTCGCCGAGGCTGAAGCCGAAGGCGCGCGTAGCGTCCCCGGCACGACCGTCGATCTCCGCCGCGTCCCCGAAACCGTGCCCCGTGCCGTCCGCAAAGACGCCGGTTACGTCGATGACGACACCCCCGTCGCCGCGCCCGCCGAGTTGTCGGCGTACGATGGCATTATCTTCGGCACCCCGACACGGTTCGGCATGATGGCCGGACAGATGAAACAGTTTCTCGACCAGGCCGGCGCCCTGTGGGCGCAAAACGCGCTGGTCGGAAAGGTCGCAGCGGTGTTCGCATCGACGGGATCGCAACACGGCGGTCACGAGGCGACACTTCTGTCGACGCAGATTCCGCTGCAGCATTTCGGCATGCTGATCGCCGGATTGCCCTATACCTTTGCCGGGCAGACGTCGAGAGACGGCATCATCGGCGGTGCACCCTATGGCGCCGGCACCATTGCCGGGGCCGACGGTTCGCTCAACCCGACCGAGACCGATCTTGCCGGTGCCCGCTTCCAGGGTGCCTACGTGGCAGAGATCGCCGCACGTCTGGCCGGTGCCGAACCGGTGTGGGAGGTTGCGTGATGCCTTCCCCGCTGACCATCGATTTTTTCCATGATGTGGTGTGTTGCTGGTGCTTCAACATCTCGTCTCGGATGCGGACATTGGCACAGGAACTCAACCTGGATATCCGCCACCGGACGTTCGTCCTGCAGGCCAGTCCGGCGGAGATGGCGGCCCGCTGGGGGACGCCGGCCGAGGCCCGCGAGACGATCCTCGGCCACTGGTCGGTCTGTCGCGAGGTCAGCGATCGACCCGAACTGATCGATATCGAAAAGATGAGAAACGCCGCGTTCGATTATCCACACGGCTGGACAGCCGCGATCGCCTGCAAGACAGCAGAGCGTCTCGGCGGCCAGTCAGCCCATTGGGACATGTTCGACCGTATCCAGTCGGCACACCTCACCGACGCGCAAAACATTGCCGATCGTGCCGTACTGAACGACATGGCATGCGACATCGGACTGAACAGCATGGCCTTCATGAAAGTCATGGACGATCCAATGACGGCACAAGCCGTCGAAGCCGACCGACAGCTGGCCCGCAGACTGCAAGTTCGCAGCATCCCGGCGCTGATCATCCGCAACACGGGTGCCAGGCTCGTCAACGGCCCGACAGAAGACCTGCGCGCGCAAATCTCCACCGCTGCCCGTCTGCTCGCGCAGATCTGAATTGGAATCTGACTTACAGGAAACCGATATGACACGCTCGACCGACATCCTTCTCACTGCACTGGCCCCTGCCGTCTGGGGCAGCACGTATCTCGTGACGACAGAAGTACTCCCCGATGGCTATCCCGTCTCGCTTGCCGTCCTGCGGGCGCTGCCGGCCGGGCTGCTTCTGCTTGCCGTGACCCGGTGCTTGCCGCCAAGGGCGTGGATTGCCCGCAGCTTCGTGCTCGGTGGGCTGAACTTCGCCGTTTTCTGGACGCTTCTCTTTGTCGCCGCCTACAGGCTGCCGGGTGGCGTGGCTGCGACGCTCGGTTCACTACAGACCCTGATGGTCATCGGGCTCGCGCGTGGATGGCTCGGCACCCCCGTCAGGGCCGGTGCCGTCGCCGCCGCGGCGACGGGGATCGCCGGCGTCGCCCTGTTGCTGCTCGGGCCAGATGCATCGCTCGATATGATCGGCATTGCCGCTGGATTTGGCGGTGCGGCTTCAATGGCGGCAGGCACGGTGCTTAGTCGCAAGTGGCAGCCCCCGGTGCCGGCCCTCAGTTTCACTGCCTGGCAATTGACGGCAGGCGGGTTGATCCTGGTCCCCGTGGCTCTGATACTTGAGCCGCCGCTTCCAGCATTGAGCACAACAAATATCGCCGGACTCGCATGGCTGACGCTGATCGGCGCAGCGCTCACGTACTGGATATGGTTTCGCGGGATCGCCAGACTTGAGCCCGGCGCCGTATCGATGCTCGCCATGATGAGCCCGGTCACGGCTGTCATCCTCGGCTGGATATTTCTCCACCAAACGCTATCGGCACTACAGATGACAGGTGCTGTGATTGTTCTGTTTTCTGTCTGGGCAGGACAGATCGCGACCCGGCCTCGACTAGTTACGGGCACACCCATGGCGCGTTCCGCCGGCTAGAAGGGTGGGATTGTGATGTCTGAAGACCGCACGTCGTACTTTCTTTTGGCCCCGGTCTAATCGAACAGCCAGCCCAGACCGTCGAGCGTGCCGGCCCGCGGGTTGTATTCGCAGCCCACGTAGCCGGTATACCCGAGCCGGTCCATCAGATTGAACAGGTATGGATAATTGATCTCTCCGGTATTCGGCTCGTGGCGTTCCGGCACACCGGAAATCTGCACGTGCACGATATCGTCCAGCATCGCCTCGAAGCGGCGTGCCAGATCGCCTTCCATGATCTGCACATGATAAAAGTCGAACTGCAGGCCGACATTCGGGCGCTGGATTCTTTGCATGGCTTCGGCGACGGCGGCGCTCGTCGGCATCAGATAACCGGGGACGTCGCGACTATTGAGCGGCTCCAGCGACACCACGACCCCTTGCGCCTGGCAGCGGTCGGCGGCGAAGCGGATGTTGTCGACATAACACGCCAGCATCTCGTCCGGGTCCGCCGCATCGGGGACCAGGCCGGCCATCACATGCAGCGTCCGGCAATCAAGAGCGCGGGCATATTCCAAGGCCTTGTCGATGCTTTCGCGGAATTCCGACACCCGGTCCGGCAAGGCCGAAATGCCCCGCTCGCCGGCATCCCAATCCCCCGGCGGTGCATTGAACAACGCCTGCGTGAGGCCGTTATCCCTGAGTCTTGCCGCGACGTCGGGCGCCGAATGTGCATAGGGGAACAGAAACTCCACGGCATCGAAGCCGGCGTCCCGCGCCGCCTTGAAGCGGTCCAGAAACGGCGCCTCGGTGAACATCAGGCTCAAATTCGCGGCGAAATGCGGCATCGGTCTATTCCTGTTTCTTGCCGTCGGGCAACTCGATCCCGGCAAGCTGGGCAAACACCTTGATCACGGCGGCGTCGTCCTCGCGCCCCAGCCCCATCGCCTTGGCCGCCAGAAACTGTTGGTGCGCGGCGGCGGATACCGGCAGCGGGAAGCCCTCGCGCTTGCCCGTTTCGAGTACGATCCCCAGATCCTTGACGAAGATATCGACGGCGCTTTTCGGGGCGTAATCGTTGTCCAGCACATGCGGCACCCGGTTTTCGAACATCCACGAATTCCCCGCCGACGCGGTAATGACCTCGAACACCGTCCGCGCATCCAGACCCGAACGGATACCGAGCGCCAGCGCTTCCATGGCCGTCGCGATGTGCACGCCGGCCAGCAACTGGTTGACCATCTTCATGGTCGAGCCGGGGCCGGCCTCGTCACCCAGTTCGAACACCTTTTCGGCAACCGCATCCAGAAACGGCCGGGCGCGGGCGAACGCTTGCGGCGTCCCCGACCCCATGACCGACAGCTGCCCCGCAGCCGCCTTGACGGCACCGCCGGAAATCGGCGCGTCAAGATACAATAGCCCCAAAGCATCCAGCCGCGCCGACAGATCCCGGGCAAACGCCGGCGGCACGGTGGCGCAACCAAGCACGACAGCGCCTTTCGGCAAGGCCGTGGCGGCCCCGTTTTCGCCGAACAGAACGGCCTCCGTCTGCGCCTGATTGACGACGACAATCGCCAGACAATCGGCATCCGCGGCGGCATCGAGTGGTGATTTCGCGGTCTTCCCGCCGCAGGCAGCAAAAGCTTCGAGTGCAGTTTGCGAAACGTCGCAGCCGGTAACGTCCAGTCCGGCCTTCAATCCCGAGGTTGCGATCCCCATGCCCATTGCGCCGAGACCGACGACGCTCGCTCTGAAATCAGTCATAAATGTCCCCTTCCCAAAGGAACCGCTATTGTGTGGATCGGGGCGGCAAGCGCAAGACGGCAAATTCACAACTGTTTATCGCTAAATTTGCACAAACTGCCTTTCACTCGCGTAGATTAATCGTTACATATTTTGCAGAGGCGGAAGCCGTGAGATTGCGACCGCCGCGTCTTAAGCGACAGAAGAGAGAAACCCGATGAATTTCACACGTTTGTTCGCCCTTGCGGCGGTATTTTTTGTATCCACGGCACAAGCCGGCGCGGAACCGATCCGTATTGGCGAGATCAACAGCTACACCCGCCTGCCGGCCTTCACCGAACCTTACAAGAAGGGCTGGCAGATGGCCGTTGAGGAAATCAACGCCGCCGGCGGCATCAATGGCCGGCCGCTGGAGATCATCAGCCGTGACGACGCCGGCAAGCCCGGCAATGCCGTCAAGATCGCCGGGGAACTGCTGAAACGCGACAAGGTGGTGATGCTGACGGGGACGTTCTTCTCGCATATCGGACTCGCGGTGGCCGATTTTGCCAAGCAAAACAAGGTAATGTTCCTCGCCTCCGAGCCGCTGAGCGATGCGTTGGTGTGGTCCAAGGGCAACGAATATACGTTCCGGCTCCGGCCCTCGACTTATATGCAGGCAGCGATGCTCGCCATCGAGGCCGCCAAGATCGATGCCGTCAAATGGGCAACCGTGGCGCCGAACTATGCCTATGGCAAAGACGCCGTCTCTGCCTTCAAACAGGTGCTGAGCAAGCTCAAGCCGTCCGTACAATTTGTCGACGAGCAGTGGCCCGCGTTGTTCAAGATCGATGCCGGCGTTACCGTCCGTGCCCTCGAAGTCGCCAAGCCCGATGCGATCTACAACGTTACCTTCGGTCCCGATCTGGGTGCGCTGGTCCGCGAAGGCACCGTGCGCGGCCTGTTCAAGGACCGCACCGTGGTCAGCCTTCTGACCGGCGAGCCGGAATATCTCGAACCCTTGAAAGGCGAAGCGCCGAAAGGCTGGATCGTCACCGGCTATCCCTGGTATGCGATCGACACGCCCGCGCACAACGCGTTTCGCAAGGCTTATGAAGCGCGCTGGAAAGAAACCCTGAAGATGGGCTCACTGGTCGGTTACAACACCATCCAATCCATCGCCGCCGTGCTGAAAAAAGCCGGCAGCACCGATACGCCCGCCCTTGTCGCCGCGATGGCCGACCTTAAGGTTGCGACCCCCGGCGGCGAGGTTATCTACCGTGCCGCCGATCATCAGGCGACCATGGGATCGTGGGTCGGGCGCACCGATGTCGTCGGTGGCGGCGGTCAGATGACCGGCTGGCGCTATGTCGATGGCGCGGAAGTCTTGCCGAGCCCCGAAGAAGCCAAGGCAATGCGTCCGACAAATTGAGCCGGATGACTGTTTCCCTCTCCCCCGCACAAGGGGGAGAGGAGAGACATGCTGGCATTCAGCCCATTCCGTCCCATAGGATGGCCCGACCATGGGTTTTTATTTCGCACAGTTCCTGACCGGTCTCGCCAGCGCATCGTCGCTGTTTCTTGTCGCAGCCGGTCTGTCGATCATTTTCGGCGTCACGCGTATCGTCAACTTCGCGCATGGCTCGCTGTTCATGCTGGGTGCCTTCATTGCCTACAGCATTTCCCAGCAGTTCGGGTTCTGGCTGGCGGTTCCCCTGGCGGCGCTGGCCGTCGGTGCCGTCGGCTGGTTGATGGAACGCACCGTGCTGAGCCGTCTTTATGCCGCGCCTGAGTTGTTCCAGCTCGTCGCCACCTTTGGGCTGGTGCTGATTATTCAGGATGCCGCGCTGTGGATCTGGGGGCCGACCGATCTGCTGGGGCCGCGCGCGCCGGGACTTGAAGGCGTCGTCGACATCTTCGGCCAGACCGTCCCCGAATACGATCTGTTCCTGATCGCCGTCGGCCTTGCCGTTCTGGGCGCCATCTGGTGGATGTTCACGCACACCCGTTTCGGCATACTTGTACGCGCCGCCACCGAAGACCGCGAGATGCTGCAGGCGCTGGGCGTCAAGCCGGCGCGGCTGTTTCAGGCGACGTTCTTCATCGGCGCGGCGCTGGCCGGGCTCGGCGGTGCGCTGGAAATGCCGCGTCAGCCGGCGAGCCTCTTGATGGACCTCAACATCATCGCCGAAGCTTTCGTGGTCGTCGTCATCGGCGGCATGGGCAGTGTCGCAGGCGCTTTTCTGGCGGCGTTGCTGATTGCCGAGTTGAACGCCTTCGGCATCCTGATCCTGCCGGAAATCACGCTGGTGGCCGCGTTTGCCGCGATGGCCGTGGTCCTGGTGATCCGCCCGTACGGGCTTCTCGGTAAACCGGTGACGTCGCAGCCGCATGCGGTTGAAATCCAACCGCCGCAGACTTTCGCCAGGCCCGGCAAAGCCGCCGCCGTGCTGCTGATGATGGCCCTGTTGTCGCTGCCGTTCATCGCCGACAGCTTCATCGTCGTGCTGGCCGGTGACATCATGGTCCTCGCCCTGTTCGCCGCCGGGCTGCAGTTCATGATGGGCACGGGCGGACTGATCTCGTTCGGGCATGCCGCCTTCTTCGGGCTCGGTGCGTATGGCGCTGCGCTGGCGGTGCGCGAATTCGGCGCCGGGATGGAACTGGCACTTATTGCGGCACCTGTCGCCGCCGCCACTGGCGCCGCCGTCATCGGCTGGTTCGCGGTCCGTCTCAGCGGCGTCTATCTGGCGATGTTGACGCTGGCCGCGGCGCAAATCCTCTGGTCGATGGGGATTCAGTGGCAGGACGTGACCGGCGGCGACGACGGTATTCTCGGCATCTGGCCGGCCGCCTGGGCCAACGGCACGACAGCATACTATTACCTGACCCTGAGCCTCTGCGGCACCGGAATCGCCGTGCTGATGTATCTGACGCGCACGCGTTTCGGCAGACTGCTGCGCGCCGGACGTGATGCTCCGGCCCGTGCCGGCGCACTTGGCATCGACATCAAGAAGCAGAGCTGGGCAGCAATCGTCATTGCCGGAACGGCAGCCGGAGTGGCCGGGGGCATCTTTGCCTTTTCCAAGGGCAGCGTCTTTCCCGACACCCTGGCGATCCCGCGTTCAGTCGATGCGCTGGTGGTGGTGTTACTGGGCGGACTGCATGCCCCCGCCGGCCCGATCCTGGGGGCCGGGGTGTTTTCCCTGCTTGAAGATGTCCTGAGCCGGCTTGAGTATTGGCGGGCGATGCTGGGCGCGTCCATCATCATTATCGCGCTTTTCGCGCCGAACGGGATTGCCGGCGGCATCGCAACGGTGCTGACAAAAATACACCGCCGCGATCCGCCCGCAGGCGACGTGCGTGCGGCATGAACGCAATCCTTGAAATACAGTCGCTCAGCAAAAGCTTCGGTGGCCTGCAGGCCGTCAACCGGGTTTCTTTCGATTTGCAGAAAGGTGAGATCGCCGCCCTGATCGGCCCTAACGGTGCCGGAAAGACAACCTGCTTCAATCTGCTGAGCGGCTCCCTGACCGCTGACAGCGGACACGTCATCTTCCAGGGCCGTGACGTCACCGCGTGGCCGACACACAAACGCGCCCATGGCGGGATCGGCCGCACCTTTCAGATCGCCGCGACATTCCGTTCCATGAACGTCATCGAAAACGTCGAGACCGCCCTTCTGGCCGCCAATCTGGACCCCGCCGGGGCCCGTGACCTGCTGACGGAAGCCGGCATCGCGGCCCTGGCGGGGTATGCCGTGACGGCGCTGGCATACGGCGATGTGAAGCGCGTCGAACTGGTGATGGCGCTGGCAGCCGAGCCGTCCCTGCTTTTGCTCGACGAGCCGACGGCCGGCATGGCTGCGGACGAGCGGCGGAAAATCATGCAGATGATCCAGGACCTGGTCAGCGCGCGCGGCACCACGGTGCTGTTCACCGAACACGACATGGATGCCGTTTTCGGATTTGCCGACCGTGTCCTGGCCATGGATCAGGGGCAACTGATTGCCGACGCAAGCCCCGATGCGGTCCGTGCCGACGCACGTGTGCGCCGGGTCTATCTGGGCGATGTGGACGATGCCCATGCTTGAGGTCAGAAACCTGCGGAGCGGTTACGGCAAGGCGCTTGCCATCGACGATGTTTGTTTCAGCCTCGGGGCATCGCAAGGTCTCGCCATCCTTGGCCGCAACGGCGCCGGAAAATCGACGACCCTCAAATCGCTGATCGGACTGATCCGCCCCTGGTCCGGCGAAATCGTCTTCCGGGACAGCGAAATCGGTACATGGCCGCCAGAGCGGATCGCCCATGCCGGGATCGGTTATGTTCCCGAAGAACGCCGCATCTTCGAATCGCTCAGCGTGACGGAAAACCTGCTTAGCGGCGCAAAACCGGACATGCATGGCAACCATCCGTGGTCGGCCGCGCGCGTCTTCGAACTGTTTCCCGAAATCGCCCGCCGCAAGGACGCTGCTGCCGGCACCCTGTCGGGCGGCGAACGCCAGATGCTGGCCATCGGCCGCGCCCTGATGGGGAACCCTGCGCTGTTGTTACTGGATGAGCCGTCGGAAGGACTGGCCCCTGTTGTCGTCAAGCGGCTTGGTGAGGTTTTACGGGCGCTTCTGAAGGACGGCATCGCGATCCTGATTTCCGAGCAGAACCGTCATCTCGCCCGGACAGTCGCCGAGAATGTGATCATCATGGAAACCGGGCGCATCGCCTACAGGGGCAGCTTCTCGGAACTCGACAAAAATCCCGAAATAGCGGTACAACTTCTCGGTGTCTGATTAAGCGGCGCGCCCCCTTCCCTACCTGCCTGCAAAGTGATAGGAAGTTTCGGGGGTTTGTTGGGGGGGTACATGACCGATAATGCTGAACCGGTGGTGATCAAGGCATTTGCCGTGATCGAGGTAATCCTTGCAGCGCGGCGTCCGCTGTCGCTGCCCGAGCTTGCCGAAGCGCTGGGGCGTCCAAAGCAAACCGTGCACCGCACCGCCCGTCAGCTAGAAGAACACGGCTTTTTGTACCGTGAACCGGTACGCGACCGTTATGCCATCGGCCCCAAACTTTTCGATATATCCAAGGACGTTTTCGGCTGGTGCATCCGCTACGCCCCCAGAAATGCCGTCCTTGCGCGTCTCGTCGACAAGGTCTCGGAAACCTGCAACGTGGGCATCCTGGACGGAGACTGCGTTCTCTATCTCGACCGCGTCGAAAGCAACTTTCCGCTTCGTGCCGAACTTCATCCCGGCAGCCGCGTGCCGGTGCACTGCACCGGTCTGGGCAAGCTTTTCCTCGCCTATCTGCCAGGCCGCACGCGCAAACGCATTCTCGAGCGCCTTAACCTCAAGGCTTATACGGCCAGAACCCTCACCGATCCCGAGGCACTGGAAGCAGATTGCGCGAAAACCCGCGCGCGCGGTTATTCGGTCAACAACGAGGAATATCACGACGGTATAATCTCCGTCGCCGTGCCTGTTCATTCGGACGCCGATCACGTTATTTCTGGGCTTGCCATACATGCCCCCGCAGCGCGCATGAACGTCGAGGCGGCGATCAAGCACGTGCCGGTACTCAAGGAATATGCGGCCCTTATTGCCGAGGATTTTATGTCCGAGTCCGATACCGCTTAAGACGCTTCCACGATCAGGCGAAACGTCAGGTTAATCCTGGCCTCGACAGGCCGCGATGTCTTTGGAACCGCATGCAGCCAATTTGCCTGTGTCGGACCGCGCATGACGAGAAGACTTCCCGCCGCGAGGTCGATACCGAAGGGTTCTGCCCTGAAATGCGGTTTCGGCTTGAAACGCATCCGCCGGACGGCCCCGAGGCTCAGCGATGCAATCACCGGATCCCGGCCAAGCGAAGCCTCATCGTCCGCATGCCAGCCCATGGAATCGTGCCCGTCGCGATAAAGATTTAGCAAAACCCCGTTGAATGACGCACCGCTGAGTTGTTCCGCTATTTTGCGTACGTCCAGCACGGCCGGTGTGAACGCGCTTGGCGGGTGCGTCAGCCCGGAATAACGGTATGGCATGTCCCCCATCCAGCATGTCAGCCGCGGCATGGCATGCGTGCGCCCGAACAGGCTGATGCTCTCCTGACACCATTCGGCTTCGCTGTGGATTTGCCGGAAAAGCCCGGCCGGATCGGCGCAGGCGTTCTTGATCAGCTCGATGTCCGCACCTTTTACATCAAGGCCGGAACCGGTCGCCGCGCACATGATCAGTGCAGGCCGGGCTTCTTGTAGAAATCGGTGCGGCAGGCACTTTCGATTTCGATTTCGATGATCCGCTTGTCGCGGTAAACCGTCATCGGCACGCGCACCCCGGCATCGCCGAGCGCCCAGATGGTCTTGTACATGAACGCCATGCTCGTCACCGGCTTGCCGCCGATTTCCAGAACCAAGTCGCCCGCTTCCAGTCCGGCGCTGTCGGCAGGCCCGCCGTCCCACAAGCCGGCGATCACGACCTTCCCCGCCTGCTCGGCCGAGAACATACCGAGCCAGGGCCGGGGCGGCGTCATGCGCTGCCCGTGATTGAGCAAGTCATCCTTGATCCCGGCCAGAAGATCGATCGGCACGATCATGTTGCCTTCGCGAGGTGTGTCGTCATCTTCTTCATGTGCGCCTTCCTGCACAAACAGAGAACCGATGCCCTTCAACGTGCCATCTTCGCCGATCAGCGCCGATCCACCCCAGAACGGATGTGGCGGCGATGTGAAAATGGCGCGGTCCAGAAGATATTCCCAGTACCCTGCGAACTCGCGCCGCCCGACCACCTCGACGTCGACGGCCTGACTGCAGCCGCCGTAGCCGGCGACGATGGCACGGTCCCCGACCTCAAGATCATCGGCGGTGCCGACCTGCAACGGCTTGACCGAAGGCCGCCCCAGCATCTGCACCAGGCCGAAGCCGGTTTCCGTATCCGAGCCCAGAACATGCCCCTCGACCGCGGCGCCGTCGGCATCGACAAGCCACACGCTTTCCGCTTCGACGACGAGATACCCGATGGTCACCAACAGCCCGCGCTCGTCGATCAGAACCGCGTGCCCGGCACGTTCCGAGCCGAGCGACTGGGCCGTGAAACCGTCTTCCGGCACGCGGGTTCGGATCAAGTATATCGCCCTGAGTGCTTCCTTCAGATCGAAGGTCATATCCTCGGGCGTCGGCTGCAATGCCGGATCGATATCGGGTATTAACTCGTTGGCCATACTCGCCCCTTCTCATTAACTGCATATCGGAAGGGTTTTCCGGAATTCAATGACTTAAGCCCGAACAATCGGCAGACGGATGGCTGACGGGTGATCCGCGCCCCGCAAGAACACGAACTTCGGCGGGCGACCATCGGGGATGCGCGTGAAATGGTCGCTGTCCGACGACGCAATCGAGACCCGGAGCCTGTGTCCGGCACGGAACAGATACGACGTCGGCAAAAGCTCGAACGCGGCGCTTGCCGCCTCACCCGGCGTCAGATGCTCGGCATCGGCGCGATTGAACGTATGTGTCGGCCCGGTCGGCGGGATATCCTCTGGCAGTGGGCCGATTTTCCGGTGCAAGGCGCGGAACACACCTTCGGTCACATAGACGGATTTCCCCTCCGGCGTGATATCCGAGATATAGACAAAAAAGGTCCCGTCACGTTCCGAACAGGTGAAGTGCAGATCGACGACCGGATGTCCGGTCATTTCCGTATCCACCTCGAACGGCGCCGCCGTATAGTTCAGCATCTTTTCGTCACGGCCGTGCCAGTCATCGTAATACGTTTCGACATTGGCGATATAAAGCCGGTCATAACGGGAGTGGAACCCGGTCCGGCAATCGTAATCGGCCTGATAGTCGTCGGCCCCTTCTTCGGCCGGCGCGGCATCGTCGTTGAGGGTGCCGTCGGCATCGAAATACAGCACCGTGTCCGGCTCGGCCGGCGGCCAGCTCGGGGCGGACTGCCATTCTTCCGCGCCCATGGTGAAATAATGCACGGGATCTTCATCATTCAGGCCCGTATCGAGGCCCTTCAGGTGCGTGTCGAAGAACCGCAGCACCTCGGCGGCCACGAACGGCTGTTGAGCGGCCGGTTTGTCGCCGCGCCACGGGCTGACATGACCGCGCGCACCGTGATCCCAGGGCCCCAGCATAAGCCGGTGATGTTTTTCCTTGAGCCACAGATAGCGCTGAATGGTGCCGGTGGAATAGCCGCCGCCGTCCATCCAGCCCGAGATCGTATAGTACGCAACGTTCTTGTCGGCGTCCCGGCTGGCGTAGTTGTAGGGGCAGATCACCCGGCTCTGGTAATCGGGATTATCGGTCAGGGCATCGTCGCGAAAGCGGAACTGCTGCGCGAAATCCTGCATGTTGAAATTCGCCACGTGGTCCTTGAGTGCCGCTTTCAGAAGGCTGCCGTCGGCATCTTCGTCGACCGGCGCCGGTCCTGCCAGATCGCTGTCCTTGAAATACGCGTAATCGGGAATCATATCGCGGTCATCGAAATCAAGCGCGTCGGCAAGCTGGCCGTAATTCCGTGTCACGCAGGTCAGCAGCACACCGCCGGGGTACAAATGGTTCGACCACGTATCCCAGACCGCAAACAGCGGCGCCACGGCCTTCACCGCGGGGTGGCAGGTCGACGCCAGGAAATCCGACGCCGCACCCGGATAGGAAATGCCCGTCGCGCCGATATTGCCGTCGCACCAGGGCTGAGCCGCCACCCAGTCGACCGTGTCATGATGGTCAAGGCGTTCCGCCGGCGAGCGGAAACCGTCACGGCAGCCGAAGCTGGCGCCGGAACCGCGCACATCGACACAGACCAGCGCGTAGCCCCGCTTGACGAAGTTATCGCGATAAAAGGCGATGGTCGGACAGGGGTCGATACCTTCGCGATGTCCGTCGCTGAGCGCGAAGCGGCGATAATACGGCGTGAAGATACAGATGGTCGGATAGGCTTTGTCTTCATCTTCGGTGCCGGGCAGATGGACATCGACGGCCAGCCGGATTCCGTCGCGCATCGCCACATAGCTCGAGCTCAGCCGTTCGCCTTTATATGATTTCTCGAGCCCACGTACATAATCTCTGGGCGCGACTTTCCAGGCTGCTTGCGAATTGCTGTCCGACACTTTTGTTCTCCTCGATGGCTTTGAAATACCAATGCGCGGGTCTTGCGGAAAGGCCCCTGATGATAGAACCTTATGGGATAGTCGTAGCTGGAGGAATACAAATGAGCAATGTGCATGCGCTTGAACTGCCGTCGGTCCGGGATCGCGTTTCGGAGGAAGAATGGCAGATGCGGGTCGATCTGGCAGCCTGTTACCGGCTTGTCGCCCACTACGGGTGGGACGATATTCTTTTCACCCACAACTCGGCGCGCATTCCCGGCACGGACCATCATTTCCTGATCAATCCGATGGGCCTCAAGTTCGAGGAGATCACCGCCTCGTCGCTGATCAAGATCGACTGCGACGGCAACAAGATCATGGAAAGCCCCTTCGGCTACATCAAGGCCGGCTTCACGATCCATTCCGCGATCCACATGAACCGCGAAGACGCGGTTTGCGTCATGCACACGCACACCATGGAAGGCATGGCGGTATCGGCACAGAAAGACGGCCTTCTGATGCTCAACCAGAAATCGCTGTGCTTCTATAACCGGCTTGCCTATCACGATTACGAAGGCATCGCCGACGACCTTGAGGAGCGCGACCGCCTTGCCGCCGATCTCGGCGATCTGAATTCTATGATGCTCTGGAACCACGGCTTGTTGACGGTCGGCAATTCCGTTGCCAATGCCTTTATCCTGCACAAACGCCTGAACGATGCCTGTCAGCTGCAACTGATGGCGCAGGCCGGCGGCGGCGAATTACGCATCGTTCCCGAAGATGTCTGCGAGAAAACCGCACTGCAATTCGAACAGAATTATTCGAGCGGCAAGAACGCCGTATTGCAATGGGATGCGCTGCGGCGGATGCTCGACCGGATCGATCCCGGCTACGCTGAATAAACTGAACCCTTAATCAACTTCCGAGGAGAGCCTGAGATGGCCAATGGTATGGTGTGCGCGCCTCAACCCGAGGCGGTCGAAGCAGGCGCAATGGTCCTGAAATCGGGCGGCAATGCCGTCGACGCGGCGATTGCCACGGCCCTGGTGCAAACCGCCGTCGACCCGTTCATGTCGGGGATCGCCGGTTTCGGATCGATGCACGTCTATCTGCCCGCAAGCGGCACCCACCAGTGCCTGGACTTTCATGCCCATGCGCCGTTGGGCGTGACACCCGATATGTGGGCCGACAAGCTGCTGCACGAATGCGAGGACGGTTTCGGGTTTATTCTGAAAGGCCGCGTCAACGAAGTCGGCTATCAATCCATCGCCACGCCCGAAAGCCTGCGCGCCTACGACACCGCCTTGAAAAAATGGGGCAGTAAAAGCCTGGCCGAAGTGATCCAGCCGGCCATCGACTATGCCGCGGGTGGCTGGATGATCCGCCCGCACGTGCGCCGCTTCTGGGAACAGGTCGAACCCGGCGGCCGGGTCGAGCACATCGAATACCTGCGCGGTTCCCCGGCGACGGCGAAAATCTATCTGAATGATGACGGCTCCATGAAACCGATGGGCGGCATCATCAAGAACCCCGATATGGCGGCGACCTATACCCGCATCGCCGAGGCCGGCGCCGACGATTTTTACGAAGGCGAGATCGCCTCGAAGATCGTTGCCGACATGGAAGCCAACGGCGGACTGATCCGGGCCGAGGACCTGAAAAACGCCGGACCGGAAGACGCCGATGTGCTGTGGACCGATTACCGTGGATACCAGATCGCGTCGAGCCCGCCGCCGGGCGGCGGAATCATGGTGCTCGAGATGCTGAATATCCTCGAGAATTTCGATCTCGCGGCCATGGGTCACAATACGCCCGAGTATATCCGGACCGTCGCCGAAGCGATGAAGATCGCCACCGTCGACAAGGACAATCACGTCGGCGATCCGCGCTTCGTCGACATTCCGCTGGACCGGCTTTTGTCCAAGGATTACGCGAAGCAAATGGCCGACAAGATCAAGTCGGGCGAGAAAACCCATGTACCGCGCCTGCAACAGGGCGAGGACCAGAAGGAAACGACGCACCTCTGCACCATCGATGGTCAGGGCAACTGCGTCACCATGACGCATTCCCTGGGTATGCCGTCGGGTGTCACCACCGAAGGACTGGGCTTCGTCTATAACGGCTGCATGGGGGTTTTCGATCCGCGCCCCGGCATGACCGGGTCGCTGGCGCCCGGCAAGGCACGCTTTACTTCAATGGCGCCGTCGATCGTGTTCAAGGACGGCAAGCCGGTGCTTTTGATCGGCGCACCGGGCGGCACCTACATCGCCATGGGCGTTGTGCAGGGGATCATCAACGCCATCGATTTCGGCATGGACGCGCAACAAGCCGTTTCCGCGCCGCGATTCTCGGCAACCAGCGACCTTATCGAGATCGTCAACCGCATCCCGCGTTTCGTGCAGGCGGAACTGGAAGCGGACGGCTATACCTTCCGCCGCTATCCGCTCGGCTTCCACTTTGCCGGCGTGCACGCCATCCGCATCACGGAGAACGGCATCGACGGCGGCGCCGACCCCGGCCGCGACGGTATGGCGCTGGCGGTTTAGGCATAACGTCCCCCCTCTCCCCAGGTAGAGGGCGGCAACCGTTCCCCGCTTGACCGCAACCGCAGGTCCGCTAACCTGCTTTTACGCACGTGCAGCAATGCACGGCTAAGAATGCGCAGGGGGGCGAATGCCGAAGGGGATCAGGCTTTACGTCAAATACGTCGAGGCGGTGAACTACCGCATCGGCCGCATTGCCATGTACGGCATTTTCGTCATGGCGGCGATCCTGTTGTGGTCGTCGATTTCCAAGACCTTCTTTCTGCCCTCGCTGTGGACCCTCGAGGTCGCACAGTTCGCCATGGTCGCCTATTACATTCTGGGCGGCCCGTATTCCATTCAGATGAACGCCAACGTCAGAATGGATCTACTGTACGCCAACTGGTCGCCGAAGAAGAAGGCGTGCTTCGATTCCATCACCATCCTGCTGTTGGTGTTTTATCTCGGCGTCATGCTGTACGGCGCCATCGACAGCACGGCTTATGCCTTCAAGTACGGAGAGCGCAACCCGACGGCATGGCGGCCCATGCTGTGGCCGATCAAGACCATCATGTGCGTCGGGTTCCTGCTGATGCTGTTGCAGTCCTTTGCCGAGCTGTTCAAGGACATCGCCAAAATCCGCGGCGAGGAAATCTAGACCGTGTCGTACGAACTGATCGCCCTTCTCATGTTCTCGTCGATGATGCTGATGCTGATGACCGGCCAGCGCGTGTTCGCCGCCATCGGCGGTGTCGCCGTGATTGCGGCGCTGGCATTGTGGGGCACGGGCGGCTCGACGATCCCGTTCTCCTCGGCGATGAAGCTGATGAAGTGGTATCCCCTTTTGACGCTGCCGATGTTCATCTTCATGGGCTATATCCTCTCGGAATCCAAGATCGCCGACGACCTGTACAAGATGTTCCATGTCTGGATGGGGCCGGTGAACGGCGGACTCGCCATCGGCACCATCGGCCTGATGGTGCTGATCTCGGCGATGAACGGCCTGTCGGTCGCCGGCATGGCGATCGGCGCCACCATTGCTCTGCCGGAACTGCTCAGGCGCGGTTATGACAAGCGCATGGTGACCGGCGTCATTCAGGCCGGCTCGTCGCTGGGAATCCTTGTGCCGCCCTCTGTCGTGCTCGTGCTGTATGCGATGATCGCGCGCCAACCGGTCGGTCAGCTGTGGCTCGCAGGCGTCGTGCCCGGCCTGATGATGGCAGCGCTGTTCGTGATCTACATCTATATCCGCTGCAAACTGCAGCCGGAACTGGGACCGGCGTTACCAAAGGAAGAACGCAACGTGCCGCTGGGCGAGAAACTGCGCCTGCTGCGCTCGGGCCTTTTGCCGCTGGCGATTTTCGGGGCGATGATGATCCCGTTCGTCAACGGCTGGACCAGCCTTGTCGAAAGTTCGGCCATCGGCGCGCTGACGGCGTTCATGGCCGCCGTCCTCAAACGCCGCATGAACAAGGACGTGTTCGAGGTGTCGGTACGCCAGACGCTGGCGATTTCGTGCATGTTCATGTGGATCATTCTGGCCGCGCTGGGTTTCGGCGCGGTGTTCGACGGGCTGGGCGCGGTCAAGGCCATCGACAACCTGTTTACCGATCAACTGCACCTGAGCCCGATCATGATCCTGATTCTGATGCAGCTGTCGTTCCTGATTATGGGGACGTTCCTCGACGATACCGCGATGCTGGTCATCGTCGCACCGCTGTATGTGCCTTTAGTCGCGGCGCTGGGTTTCGATCTGGTGTGGTACGGCGTGCTCTATACGATCACCACCCAGATTGCCTACATGACGCCGCCGTTCGGCTATAATCTGTTTTTGATGCGCGCCATGGCACCGCCGGAAATCAGCATCCGCGATATCTACGGTTCGATCCTGCCGTTCGTTATCGTCATGGTGCTGGCCCTGTCGCTGATTCTGGCATTCCCGGAAATCGCGCTGTGGCTGCCGAATTATATCTACGGAAAATAACCAGGACTCCGGAAAGGAGCGATCAGCGGGTACAATACCCGACGGCCGGAAAACAACAGACGATAAAAACCAGAGGAGAGCACAATGACAACGAGACGTAACTTCCTGAAAGCCGGCGCCGCCGCCGGTGTCGCCGGTGCCGCAACGATCGCGGCGCCAGCCGTTCATTCTCAGGCGCCGATCAAATGGCGCATGCAGACATACGCCGGTCCGGCACTTGCCGAGCACGTGATCAAGCCGGCCATCGACAGTTTCAACAAGGTCGCCGCCGGGCAGATGGAAATCGAACTTTTCTTCGCCGATCAGCTGGTCCCGACGGGTGAGCTGTTCCGGGCCATGCAGGCCGGCACCATCGATGCCGTGCAGTCCGATGACGATTCCATGGCCTCTCCGACCGAAGTCACGGTGTTCGGCGGTTACTTCCCGTTCGCCAGCCGCTACTCGCTGGACGTGCCGGTGCTGTTCAACCAGTACGGGCTGAATGAAATCTGGGACGCGGAGTATTCCAAAGTCGGCGTCAAGCATATCTCGGCCGGGTCGTGGGATCCGTGCCATTTCGCCACCAAGGATCCGATCAACTCGCTCGCCGACCTCAAGGGCAAGCGTGTCTTCACCTTCCCGACGGCGGGCCGCTTCCTGACCCAGTTCGGCGTCGTCCCGGTGACGCTGCCGTGGGAAGATATCGAAGTCGCGGTACAGACCGGCGAGTTGGACGGCATCGCCTGGTCCGGCATTACCGAGGATTACACGGTCGGCTGGGCCGATGTGACGAACTACTTCCTCACCAACAACATCTCCGGTGCGTGGGCGGGATCGTTCTTCGCCAACATGGACAGCTGGAACAAGGTGCCGGACAACCTGAAGGAACTGCTGAAGCTGACCTTCGACAGCTCGCACTATTACCGCCAGTGGTGGTACTGGGGCGGCGAGGCATCGCTGCGCGTCAACGGTACCAAGATGAAGCTGACCACCATCCCCGACAAGGAATGGGAAACGGTCGAGGCCGCGGCGGTCAAGTTCTGGGACGAGATCGCTTCGGAGTCCGCGACCAAGAAGAAGGTCGTCGACATCTTCAAGAAATATAACGCAGACATGCTGAAAGCCGGCCGCCCGTATCGTTACGGCTGAGCCATCTTTCCATTCGCGTCAGATACCCCCGGCATCATTTGCCGGGGGTATTTACGTTGACGCCCGGGCATCCTAAGAAAGCAGTCCGCATACCCTTTCAGAGGCACATCGATGAGCACCACCTTGAAATGCATTTCCCCGATTGACGGTTCGGTCTTCGCCGAACGTCCCGTCGTGACCCGCGAGGACGCCTTTGCCGCCACCGCGCGCGCCAAAGCAGCGCAGCGAGATTGGGCGGACATGCCGCTGCAGGCCCGTATCGAACTGGTCCGCGCCGGGGTGACGCGGCTCGGCGAAATGACCGACGAGGTCGTTCCGGAGTTAGCAGGCATGATGGGCCGGCCGGTGCGCTACGGCGGCGAATTCGGCGGCACCGACGAACGCGCGTCCTATATGGCGGGTATTGCCGCCGAGGCCCTGAAGCCGATCGTCATCGAGGACAGCCCTGCTTTTCAACGCCGCATCGAACGCGAGCCCGTCGGCGTCGTTCTGGTGATCGCGCCCTGGAACTATCCTTACATGACGGCGATCAACACCGTCGCCCCGGCGCTGATCGCCGGCAATACGGTGATCCTCAAACATTCGACGCAGACGCTTCTGGTCGGCGAACGCATGGTGCGTGCTTTCACCGAAGCCGGCGTGCCGGCCGACGTGTTCCAGAATCTGTTCCTCGATCATGCCACCACGTCGGAACTGATCGCGGCCAAGTCCTTCGGCTTCGTTAACTTCACCGGCTCGGTCGGCGGCGGGCGGGCCATCGAAAAAGCGGCGTCGGGGACGTTCACCGGTGTCGGGCTGGAACTGGGCGGCAAGGACCCGGGGTACGTGATGGACGATGCCGATCTGGATGCCGCGGTCGACACCCTGATCGACGGTGCCATGTTCAATTCCGGGCAGTGCTGCTGCGGGATCGAGCGGATTTATGTTACCGCCTCGTTGTACGACGCCTTTGTCGAAAAGGCGCTCGCCATTGTATCGGGCTACAAGCTCGGCAATCCGCTGGATCCGGCAACGACGCTGGGGCCCATGGCCAACGTCCGCTTCGCTGCTGAAGTTCGCGCCCAGACATCCGAAGCAATCGCAGCCGGGGCCACGGCGCTGATCGATCCGGCGCTTTTTCCGGAGGACGACGGCGGGGCGTACCTGATGCCGCAGATCCTGACCAACGTCAGCCACGACATGCGCGTGATGCGCGATGAAAGCTTCGGCCCCGTGGTCGGCATCATGAAGGTCGAAACCGACGACGAGGCCGTGGCCCTGATGAATGACAGTGACTTCGGCCTGACCGCGTCGCTGTGGACCGCCGATCCGGCGCGCGCCGCCGCCATCGGCAAGCGGATCGAGACCGGCACCATCTTCATGAACCGCGCCGATTACCTCGATCCGGGCCTGTGCTGGACCGGTTGCAAGGAAACCGGACGCGGTGCGGCATTGTCATCGCTGGGCTATCAGAGTTTGACCCGGCCCAAGTCGTATCACCTGAAGATGCCGGGCTGAACACCCCCTCACCTAACCTCTCCCCCTGAAAGGGGGAGAGGGATACGAGAGCAACGTGCATTGATACGAGAGTCCCTCTCCTCCATTTATGGAGGAGAGGACAGGTGAGGAGGCTAATCGAACTTCAGCTTGAAGCCTTCATGGGATGCGGTGAAGCCGAGGTTGCCGTAAAAGCGGATCGCGTCCGTGCGGGACTTGTCGGAGGTCAGCTGTACAAGCCGCGCGCCCTTTTCGCGCGCGCGGTCGATCATCTGCTGGAAGAACCAGGTGCCGACGCCCTGGCCCGTCAGTTCGTCGGCGACACGCACGCCTTCGATCATGGCACGCGTACCCGCCGTGTGCGTGATGCCGGGAATGAAGGTGAGCTGCAGGACGCCGAGAATGCGACCGTCGTCACCTTCGATCACCCACAGTTCGTTGTTCGGATCCTTGTCGATCTCGGCAAAAGCCGCGTCATAGGCCGGATCGCCGGGATTTTCGCGCTTCGCCCCAAGCGGGTCATCGACCAGTAATTGAACGATGGCGGCAACGTCGTTCGCAGTTGCCTGACGCAAATTCAATTGATCTATGACCGACATGATGGTTTCCCGTTCCTGTTTCGTGATTTATTCTGACATATCCGTTCCGGACAGACCGTTCTTACCAAGCAAATTCCTGGGGGAAAAGATGGACAAAGTAAAATCGAACCTGCCTGCGCTCGATGCCGAGGAAATTCTGGCTGGCGTTCTGAGCTGGGTCGAGATCGAAAGCCCGAGCCACGACGGCCAGGCGGTCAACGGTATGGTCGATCAGGTCGAGCGGGAAGCCGCAACCATGGGGCTCGGCATCGACCGCACGCTGGGGCGTGACGGGTTCGGCGACATCCTCAAGTGCCGCACGCCCTGGGGCGGCGACGGACCGGGCATCCTCGTGCTGTCGCATCTGGACACGGTGCACCCGATCGGCATGAAGGAAACCAAGAATCCGATCCGCCGCGAGGGTGACAAGGTCTACGGCCCCGGTATCTATGACATGAAGGCCGGTGCCTATATCGCGCTGCACGCCATGCGTCATCTGATCCGAGACGGCAAGCAGACGCCGCTGCCGGTCACCTTCATGTTCATCCCCGAAGAGGAAATCGGCTCACCGACCTCCAAGGCGATGATCGCCGAAGAGGGTAAAAAGAACAAATTCGTGCTGGTCACCGAACCGGCCCGTGAAGGCGGCAAGATCGTCACCGCGCGCAACGGCAGACTGCAGTACGAAATCCGCGTCAAAGGCGTGCCCGCCCACGCCGGTGCCCGGCACATGGACGGCCGCTCGGCGATCCGCGAAATGGCGCACATCATCCTCAAGCTCGAGGCGCTGACCGATTACGACAAGGGCCAGACGTGTTCCGTCGGTCTCATCAACGGCGGCACCCTGACCAATGTCGTCCCCGAAGATTGCTTCATCAGCGTCGACATCCGTATCCCCGACATGGACGCCGCCAACCAGGTCATGGCGTTTGTCGAAGGGCTGACTTCGGAAGACTCCGAATGCAAGATATCCGTCGAAGGCGGCGTCGACCGCCCCCCCTATGAAAAATTCGAAGGGATCGAGAAGCTGTTCGAGCACGCCAAGGCATGCGCCGCCGAAATCGGCTTCGATCTGCAGGACCTGAAGACCGGTGGCGGCTCGGACGGCAACTTCACCGGCGCACTGGGCATCCCGACACTGGACGGTCTCGGCGCGGATGGTCACGGCGCCCACGCTAACGACGAGTTTATTTATTATTCAAGCCTGGTTGAACGCTGCCGCCTGATGATCCGGCTGATGGAGACGTTGGAATAGGGTCTGGCTCTAAGTACAGTAACCGGGGCCGATACAATCGGCGGGCCAATGCATGGTCACCCTGGTGCCCTTGCCGAGAATGCTTTCGATATCCATGTCGCCGCCCATGGCGGTGATCAGTTTCTTGCAGATATACAGGCCGAGCCCGGCGCCCTTTTCGCCGGGATGCGTGGCATAAGTGCCGTCCTGCAGAAACGGATCGCCGATCTTTTCAAGAAGAAGCGGTGTCATACCTTCGCCGGCATCGGTCACACTAAGGGTGATATCCCCGCTTTCCGCCAGGCACCATTCAATAGCAATAGCCGCACCTTCATCGCTGTGCCTCGCGGCATTCGATATCAGGTTATTGAGAATCTGCACCGTCGCGCGCTGATCGGTACAAATGATTTCAGGGAAGTCCTCGGCTTTTTCGATGCTGACGCTCAGCTTCTTGCTGGCCGTAATCGGCTCGATCCGCCGGACGATATCTTTGCTCATCTTTATCGCATCGAACCTGTTACGTGACAGGCTCAGCCTGCCGCTTTCCAATTGTGCCGTATCCAGAATATCGTTCACGATCGACAGCAGGAGCTGCCCGCTCTCGTTGATGTCGTCGACGTATCCCATGTACCCTGCGTGCCCCATAGGCCCCAGCAATTCTGAGCGGATCATCTCGGAAAATCCGATAATGGCATTCAACGGCGTGCGCAGGTCGTGACTGATATTGGCGAGGAATTCCGACTTGACCTGCGTTGCCTTTTCCGCCGCTTCCATGGCTGTGCGCAAATTCTGTTCGTTTTTCTTTATGTCGGTGATGTCGACCTGAACACTGACAAACCCGCCCCTTTGCATACGCCGGTCAACGGTCTTGATCCAGCGGCCGTCCTTGAGGCGGACAACGAATGATCCTGAGAGTTTCCTCCGGTACTCGGCCTTGCGCTCCAAGTATTCATCGCCACCGCCGAACTCATCGCCGATGACGACATTCCCGCGCTCAATGTCGATACGGCCCAACTTGGCGAAATGGACACCCTTTTTGGCTTCTTCCGCAGAATAGCCATACAGGTCGCGGAAATTCTGATTGCAGGCAACGAGCTTTCCATCGTCATCATAGATGACAATCGCTTCGGAACTGTTTTCCATCGCTTCGGCGAAAACGGCATCGGCTTCAACCTGATCGAGCCTGACGCGCAGCGTCTCGATCTCGTCGCGAAGCGCTCGCACTACTTCATCTTTGGAAGTGCTGTCATGATCCGAATTGGCCATCAGAGCATTGAACCTGCTTGGTTTTTTTCCGTTATTTATAGGAATCTGTCAGTATCAAAAAATCCTTAAACGATCTTTGCATATTCAGCCCCGGCTTAACAGTCGGCCCGGGCGCGCAGCGGTCTGGCGGCCGGATTCCAGGATAACCTCGCCGCCGACGATAACATGTTCGATGCCGTCCGACGGCGTCGTCGGTTTCTCGAATGTCGCACGGTCGAGCACCGTTTCCGGATCGAACACCGTGATGTCGGCGACAGCGCCGACGCGCAGTTCGCCGCGGTCGCTGAAACCGAAGACACTTGCCGTATGGCCGGTCATCTTGTGAACAGCGGTTTCCAGCGAGAAGAGTCCTTCGTCGCGGGCATAGTAGCCGAGCACACGCGGGAACGTTCCCCACAGACGCGGATGCGGAGCATCGGTGCCGGGAATGCCATCGGAGCCGACCATCGCGCGGGGGTGCGCCAGAACCCGGCGCACGTCATCTTCGTGCATGGCGAAATAGATCGCCTGTGCCGGCAGCAGTTCCTCGGCCGCCTCGGCTTCGCTCATGCCCCATTCCAGCGCAATGTCCTTGAGATACCAGCCCGCCGTGCGCGGGTGCTTGTCGGAGGCGACAATCAGCACTTTCTCGGCAACCGAGATGCGCTCGACCATCAGCGCCGTCGCGCTGGCGACATAGGGATAGACATCGAAGTGAATGGTCTGCCCTTCCGCCAGTTGCTCGATACGTTTCAACGACAGCTTGGTCCCGCCCCAGTTGTTCCGCCCCGTCACCTTGTGGTGCGATAACACCACGGCAACGCCGCCGGCGCGGCCGATCTCGGCGGCTTCCTCGATCGAGGGCACCAGTTTCTCGGCTTCGTCGCGCAAATGCGTCGCGTAAAGACCGCCGAATTTCCCCGCCGCCGCAGCCAGTGCCGCAACTTCGGACGTCGGCGCCGCAAAGCCCGCCGGATACATCAACCCTGAACTGACGCCGATGGCGCCGGCCTGCATGGTTTCGCGGACACGCGCCTGCATGCGTTCGATCTCGATATCCGTCGCCGGACGCTTCACGTCGCCCTGCATGGCCTCGGCGCGGAGCGTGTTGTGTCCGCACAGCATCGCCGCGTTAACCGCCGGAGGTGCCTTGGCAAAGGCCTTGGCGTAATCGGCAAAGGCCGGGAACCGGTATTGATGCTTTTCGCCCAGCAGCGCCATCGGCACCGGCATCTCCCAGTCGTCGCCGGGCAGGAACGGCGTCAGACTGACCCCGCAATTTCCCGTGACGACCGTCGTCACGCCCTGCGTCACCTTGCAGGCCATGGCCGGATCGTCGAGCAGGACCCGGTCGTCATGGGTGTGGCAGTCGATAAATCCGGGCGCAACAACATGACCGCCGGCGTCGATCCGGTGATCCGCCTTGATATCCGAGACGTCGCCGAGCGCCGTGATCAACGCGCCGGTGACCGCAACACCGCCCTTGAACCGTGCAGCGCCGGTGCCATCGATAATCTCGGCGTTTTCAATCACGATGTCGGCGGATTTCGTCATGTTCATGTGCCTTTCCGTAGCAGGGGTATCAGTCCGCCGGCATCTTCAATGCTCTTCGCGCCCTTCACATCGAAGCTGACAGTGCGCTGCGTCAGTGCTGCATCACGTTCGCCCTCGGCGCTGCCATGGCCGGCCAGCACGTGAACGCCACCGGCGCAACCGGCGCGCTTCGCCGCTTCGATGTCGCCGGCGCGGTCGCCGACAATCCACGAGTCCTCGAACGTGATGGGCAGCATCTCCCGGGCCGCCAGCAACATGCCCGGGTTGGGTTTCCTGGCCGGGTGATCGGCGACGTTATAAGGCGCAACGCCATCGGCATGATGCGGACAGGCAAACACGGCATTGACGAAAGCCCCGTCCCCGGCCAGTTCATCGAGCATCGCCTCCTGCACATCCATGAAGGCCTGCCAGTCGTATTTGCCGCGCCCGATCCCGGCCTGGTTGGTGACGATGACGACGGGAATATCAAGGGCGTTGGCGGCGCGGATCACATCCGCCGCGCCGGGCATCACCTTCATGTCGGCGGGCTTGTGCAGATAATGAACTTCCTCGACAACAACCCCGTCGCGGTCCAGAAACAACGCCGGACGCACGGCAGACGACGGCAGACGGGTCAGAACCTGTCGCCAGACACCGTCGGCGCCGATGGTGGCACCAAAAGGAAATTTCGCAGGGATCATATGTGGACTGTCGAACCTTGTCTTTCTCGCGTTTGCTCCGAAGCCCGAGTATGCTCTATCCCATGCAGGTGATCAAAGCCCCGATAAAAACCGGTGAAAGAGAAATCCCGGCAAAACCGACCCCGGCCATCTCGGAATCGGCGTGGTTGCGTTGGGCCTTGATCGGTTTCGGCTGGCTGATGATCGGTGTCGGGATTGTCGGGATTTTCGTCCCCGTCATGCCGACAACGGTTTTTCTGATCGCCGCGCTTTGGGCGTTTTCCAGAAGCTCCGCCAGATTTCAGACCTGGCTGTGGACGCATTCGGCTTTCGGGCCGCCGGTCAGGAACTGGCATCTGCATCAGGTCATCCCGATCCGCGGCAAGGTGCTTGCTGTCATCGTCATGACACTGAGCTTCGTTTACGTTGCGATATGGGTTGCCCAGGACTGGAAACTACCGACGGCGGCCGGTGCCGTGATGCTGCCGGCAGCCCTGTATATCGTGACGCGGCGCAGCCGCCCGCCGGAAACGGAAACCTAGACGAAGCGTTCGGCGACGTGCAATCCGACGACGCCGAGCACGATCAGCACGAGACTTGCGTATTTAATCAGGTTCGCCGGTTCCGACAGGAACGCCATACCGATGATGGCGACGAACGCGGTGCCGGCCCCCGCCCAGATCGCATAAGCCGTCGACACCGGCAGGCTTTTGAGCGCGATACCGAGACAAGCGAAACTCATCAGATAGCCGACGGTCGTGATGACGACGAACAGTGGTTTCGTGAAACCCTCAGAGAGCTTCAGCGAAATCGTGCCGCTGACTTCAAGGGCAATCGCTCCGATCATATACAGCCACGGCATCGACACTTTCCCCTTGGGTTGGTCTTCGAAAATCAGACGTTAAATTTGAACAGCATCAGATCGCCGTCCTTTGTAACGTATTCCTTGCCTTCCTGGCGCACCTTGCCGGCGTCCTTGCAGGCCTGTTCCCCGCCCAGGGTTATGAAATCGTCATAGGCGATGGTTTCGGCACGGATGAAGCCGCGCTGAAAATCGGTATGGATCGCGCCCGCCGCTTCCGGCGCTTTCGCACCGTTGCGCACGGTCCAGGCACGGACTTCCTTCGGTCCCTGCGTGAAGAACGTGATCAGGTCCAAAAGCCTGTAGCCGGCCTGAATGACCCGCGCCAGGCCGGTTTCCTCAAGCCCCAGGGTTTCCAGGAACTCGGCCTTTTCCTCGGGCGAGCCGAGTTGCGCGATTTCTTCCTCGATCTTCGCCGAGATCACCACCGCTTCGGCACCTTCGGCCGCCGCTTTCTCGAACACGCGGGCCGACTGAGTGTTGCCCTCGGCGGCTGATTCTTCCTCGACATTGCAGATATAAAGCACCGGCTTGCCGGTCAGAAGCTGCAGCATCTTGAAGGCTTTTTTCTCGTCGTCGGCAACCTCGAGCATGCGCGCCGGTTTGCCCGCGCGCAGCAGTTCGAGCGCACGTTCGCAGAGCTTCAGTTCCTTCGCCGCTTCCTTGTCGCCGCCGCGGATGCGCTTGGTCAGCGGAATTTCACGTTTTTCCAGGCTCTCCATATCCGCCAGCATCAGTTCGGTTTCCACGGTCTCGGCATCGGCGATGGGATCGATCTTGCCTTCGACGTGGGTGATGTTGTCGTCCTCGAAACAGCGCAGCACATGGCAGATCGCATCGACCTCGCGGATGTTGGCGAGAAACTGGTTGCCGAGGCCTTCGCCTTTCGACGCGCCGCGCACAAGGCCGGCGATATCGACGAACTCCAGGCTCGTCGGCACGGTCTTTTCCGGATGCGAGATTTTCGTGATCTCTTCCAGACGCGAGTCGGGGACCGAAACACGGCCCGTGTTCGGCTCGATGGTACAGAACGGGAAATTCGCCGCTTCCGCCTGCGCGGTTTGCGTCAATGCATTGAAAAGCGTCGATTTGCCGACATTGGGCAGGCCGACGATACCGCAGTTAAAACCCATCTTTTAAGCCTCTTCGGTGTTATCCGGTTCCGCTGAACCGGGTTTGGGGGCATTCGGCCGGTTCGGGCTGATGCGATGTGCGATCTTGCTCATATAGGACGGATCGTCGCCTTCAATAACGTCGGCAAGAAATTCGGCGCAGCCGTCCAGCATCGGTTCCAGCCATGCCGCATCGGCCTTGGCGAAGTCCCTGAGCACGTAGTTCTTCACCTCGTCCTTTTCGCCCGGATGACCGACACCCATGCGCACACGCGCGTAGTTGGCGCCGATACCGGCATGGATCGAACGCAGGCCATTGTGTCCGGCATGACCGCCGCCGCGCTTGACCCGGAGCTTGCCCGGCGCCAGATCGATTTCATCGTGAAAGACGATGATGTCTTCCGGGGGAATCTTGAAGAAAGTGGCCGCCGCCAGAACCGACCGGCCGCTGTCGTTCATATAAGTCAACGGCTTCAGGGCCAGGACCTTGCGGCCATTCACGGTGCCGTCGGCAATTTCGCCCTGGAACTTGCTGCGCCAGGGCGAAAAATCATGGCGGCGGACGATTTCGTCCACCGCCATGAAACCGATGTTGTGACGGTTTGCGGCATAGGTTTGACCCGGATTGCCGAGACCGACCACGAGAAACATGAGAATCCTCCTCCCAGGATGTGATCCCGGGATTATTCCTCGGATTTCTCTTCGTCGTCGCCGTCTTCTTCGCCGTCTTCGGCTGCAGCTTCGCCTGCTTCGCCTTCGCCTTCTTCGCCTTCACCCTCTTCGACTTCGGTAAAGACCGTCGGCGCGGCAATCGTCGCGACCGTAAAGTCACGATCGATGGTCAGCTCAACCCCATCCGGCAGCGCAATCGAGCTGATGTGCAGCGAATCGCCGATTTCCAGACCGCTCAGATCGGCGATCAGGCTTTCCGGAATACTGTCCGGCGAGCAGCGCAGTTCGACTTCGTGGCGAACCACGTTGAGAACGCCGCCTTCACGAAGGCCCGGGCAGGATTCTTCATTGGTGAATTCAACGTAGACGTTAACGGCCAGACGCGTTTTAGCGCTGAAGCGCATGAAATCGACGTGGATCGGCATATCCTTGATCGGGTGCGTTTGCAGATCGCGCGCCAGCACCTTGTAGGTTTCGCCACCGACGGCGATTTCATAAACGTGCGAGAAGAAACCGGACTTGCTGTATTCCTTCATCAGATCGACAGGGTCGAGGGAAATCAGCACGGGTTCTTGCTTGTTACCGTAAATAACACCAGGGACACGTCCCTCGCGGCGCACAGCACGAGCGGCCCCCTTGCCGGCACGATCGCGAAGCTCCGCATTCAAAGGATGGGCTTGAGCCATAATAAATCTCCTTGCTCAAATTTGCAGACGGCCTCCAGGGGTGTCCGTCCACGTTACCGGCCCTACCATCGGGCCGGAATTCCTGCAGATCAGTCAAAAAGCGACGATACCGAGCTTTCCGAGCTGATCCGTTCCATGGCCTCGCCGATCAGGGGCGCGACCGTCAATTGTTGAATGTTCTGGGCAACGCGAACCGCTTCGGTTGCCTGTATGCTGTCGGTAATGATCAGCTTCTGCAGCGGCGATGACGATACCCGCGCCACGGCACCGCCCGACAACACACCATGTGTGACAATGGCGGAAACCGATGCAGCGCCCTGCTCCATCAGCGCCACGGCGGCATTACACAATGTGCCGGCGCTGTCGACGATGTCATCGACGAGGATACAGTGACGGCCTTCGGCCTCACCGATGATGTTCATGACTTCCGAGACGCCGGCGCGTTCGCGGCGCTTGTCGATAATCGCCAGATCCGCATTCAGGCGCTTCGCCAGACTGCGCGCTCGGACCACACCGCCGACGTCCGGCGAGACGATGACCAGCTTTTCCGTTTCACCGTTCATGTCGCTCTGAATATGTTCGCCCAGAACCGGCTCGGCGAAAAGATTGTCGGTCGGAATATCGAAGAAGCCCTGAATCTGTCCGGCGTGCAGGTCCATGGTCAGAACCCGGTCGGCGCCGGCTTCGGTGATCAGGTTGGCGACCAGCTTGGCGGAAATCGGCGTGCGCGGCCCGGACTTGCGATCCTGGCGAGCGTATCCGAAGTACGGAATGACCGCCGTGACGCGGCGTGCCGACGCGCGACGCAACGCGTCCAGCGTGACGAGAAGTTCCATCAGGTTGTCGTTGGCCGGGTACGACGTCGACTGTACGACGAAGACATCCTCGCCGCGCATGTTTTCCTCGATCTCGACAAATACCTCCATATCCGAGAAGCGCCGCACACTGGCCTTGGTCAGTGGCAGGTTCACGTAGGCGGAGATGGCTTCGGCGAGTGGCCGATTGCTGTTGCAAGCAATGATTTTCATGCGTCGTACCTGTGCCCCGGAAAAAGCGGGCGGAACATACCAACCCGATCATGGCCTGTAAACGCTTTGATGACTGCTTTGTGACGATACGTCGCTTGTATCAATAATGGGATCAATAAGATGCCGGGGGCGGTGGCGCCCGCCCGGGGATCGTCGGCAGCGTGACATCGGGGAAATTCGGCAGTGGTTCACGGCTTGTCAGGTGTTCGTCGGCATCGCTAAACAGGTCCTTGATGCCCCTGACGGCCGCATGGGAGACGGCTTCGGCGACATTACCCCATTCCCCGTCCAGACTGCCGGCAACGACCGTGTTCTCCTGTACCGCCTTGCCGACCTCCTCGCCGGTGACCGTATTCACACGCCAGGTGATGCGGACATATTGGCGCCCGTTGACCGGCTCACCGGTATCGACCGCTCCCTGGATCACGAAGCCGGCCTGACGCGGATCGTCGGAAATCGTCAGATCGCGATCCCTGAGCGCGGATTTAAGCGCGGCCGTCAGCGCCTCGTTGCCGTTGCCGGGCGCACCGCTGACCGGTTTGATCAGGAATGACGGCTGCCCCCAGCGCACCTTGGCGAAGGCAGCCCCGCCGGCCCCTGCCGGTCGGGCATCGTCCGGCAGACGGGTCTTGGTATCCAGACCGGGATTCAACATATCGAGGAAACTTTTCGATTCCTCATCGCTTGAAGACCCGGTAATACCGCCCGGAGGCGGCTGCACGATACTGGTCCCCGGCGTCAAAGGTTGCGGCGGCCCTGACGAAGCGGCCGCTGCCGCATTCTCTTGCGGGGCCGGCACGGGCGTCAGCAGCGACGGCAGGCCGGTGGGCGGCGCGCTCGCTGTTTCCGTGGGCCGCTCGGCAGAGATTACGCTTGGTGCACGCGGAGCCCCCGCCGGTAAGGACTGGTGGACAACCTGCCCGTTGGTGGCATCGGCAATGCGCGCCAGCGGCTGCACCGTTTGCGGCGCCGCTGACGGAGCGGTTGCCGGCGACGGGGAAAGGTCCGGGCGCATTTCCTCGTGCTGTATTTTCTGGTGCTGTATTTCCTGTTGGCGCATTTCCATTGTGGTTTGCGGCCGCGCCGCCGCCTGTTGTGAAATCTCCGCATCGGCCATCGAATGATCCTCGGGGCGGTGCATGGCCGAGAGCACGGGCGGGCCGACCTCGTCATTGACCATGTCGGCGAGTTTCGGTGCGGCATCGGTAATAATAAGATTGATGGCTTCCGGCGCCGCGTTACGCCACATCAGGGCATCGATGACCACATGCTGACGATAGGTCGCGACATGCGTGCCATAGGGCGCCCGGATCGCCCAGTCGACACCGAGCCAGATGACATTGCCGCGGGTATCGGCGGTGATCACTTTGCCGACCACCGAGGCGCCGGCCTGATTCGGCTCGTGCGAAAGGATCGCAGGATGGTTTCTGTCGCGGATTTCGGCGGCGATGGCATCGGCGAGGATCAGTCCTGTCCGCGTCGGCGCACCTTCGAGCGGCACGACGAAGATCACACCGGCCAGGTCCGCGCCGGCGGGCGCCGATTCGCTGCTCATGCTGGCACTCGGCGGCGGCGCATGGGTTTCGCCGCCACCGCATCCGGACAGCAGCAAAGCCATGCTCAGCAAGGCATAGACAGCAAGCGACAACGTCCGGCCACGCATGCCCGGCCGCCACGAATTCTCATGTCTCGAGATCCATGTCGCCACGTAAGGAATCTATCAGTCCCGGCGCGTGTTTTCAGTAAAAACAGGGTTCTGCGCCGCAAAAGCCTCAGCTTGGCGGAGGCGGCGCGCGTCCCGGCACCTGTTTCAGCGGCGGTGCGTTCGGCGAATTGGAAGACGGCAGGACGCGCGGCGGCCGTGGCGCGCCCAGATCGGGTCCGCGCAGCCGGGTCGGATCGTTGCGCTCGACGACGGTGATGATCCCCTCGGTCGCCGCGGCCGCCACGAATGCCGCCGTGCGTCCCCAGGTTCCGTCCAGACTGCCGGCGGCAACCACGTTCTGCTGTTCGGCACGGCCGACAACCTCCCCTTCTATATCCTTAACCAGCCAGAGGATGCGGATCGATTGCGCATTGTTTTCAGGGGTCCCCATTTCGACGCTGCCGGTCAGCGTAAACAACGCCTTGTCCGGATCGTTGGTCAGCTTGATTCCGCCGCCACCGAGGGCCACGGACATGGCACGCCGGAGCGATGCATTCCCGTCACCGGGCGCACCGTGCACGTTGCCGATGAGCAAGCCGCTGCGCCCCAGAAGCCGATCCTGTCCGGCACTGCCGAAGCGTTCGCCGAGAACTCTCTCGGCAACCCGCGCACTGACCTGCTCGCCGATACTTTTCAGCAGCGGCGGCGCGCCGTAATCCCATTGCAGGCGGGTCGCATCGATATTCTCGGTAAAGCTATCGACCAGCGTGCCGTCGCGAAAAAACAGTTCCCAGTTGATGGCGATCAGGGTTGCCGCACCAGGCTTGCCCTCGTTGTCGACGACATGACCCTGCAGGAGATACTGGCTGCCGTCGAAACCACTCGCCGCCGCCGGTATCTCGAAATCCTTCTCAAGCCCGCGAACGACCTGCTCGGCAATCAGCTTGCCCATCGGCAGCGTCGTGCCGCTGAGCGGTTGCACCTCGACGCCTTCGAAAGATATCCCCTGCGCCAGGGCATTGCCGCCGTCGCCTTCGTCTCGGCCGAACGGGCGCGGCAAGGGCCCACAGGCATTCAGAATAAACGACAGCAGACAGATGACGGCGAGACCCCGTTTCATCGGATTTGCTTCATGCCGGACCGATGCCGATAACGCATGTCGCCAGCATGCCCAGCATCAGCACACAAAGGAAGATCAGCATGTGCGGCATGCGGTGTTCACCCCTTGTGGATCAGATCGAGAGGCGATCGCGACAGACGCTCGGCGGCGCCGGACGTGGTCAGGACCGTTTCGCCAAGGCACATCGCCAGTTTCTCATCGCTGTCGAAGATGATCATATGACAGAAATAGACCATGCCCGGCGCGATCTCGACGGGATTGTCGGCATACAGCATCGGCCAGTCCATCCAGTTCGGCTGAAATGTCGTGCCGAGGCTGTAGCCGCAGGCATTCAGGCGGTGCGCGCGCATGCCGGCGCGGTCGATGACGTCGGCATGGGCCTGAAACGCATCGCCGACGATGTTGCCGGGGCGGAGCGCGCCCTCGACCGCCAGCAAGGCTTCATGGGCGACATCGTACATGCGCTTTTGCTTGTCGGGCATTTCGCCGAAGACCATGGTCCGGAACATCGCCGCGTGATAGTGCAGGTACGTGCCGGCCCATTCGAGATTGAGCTGGTCATTTGCCGTCAAGGTCCGACGCCCGGATTTCGTCCGGCATAACAGGGCATCTTCGGCCGAGCCGATGATGTACGGATTACCCGGATAATCGCCGCCACCCTTGAAGACCGCGCCCTGCATCGCCGCCAGCACATCGGATTCGGAAACGCCGGGGGCCGCAACCTCAATCGCCGCGTCGAGCGCATCGTCCGCCAGCTCGGCGGCACGCCGCACATAGGCGATCTCGGCGTCGCTTTTGACGACCCGCAAGCGGCTGATCAGTTCCGATTCATCGACCAATGTGCAAAAGCCGTCCAGCGCCGCATCGAGGCGTTTGCCGTTCCGAGCCGTCAGACCATAGCTCTCATACTCGACGCCGAGGCGCTTTCCCCGGCATCCGTGCTCGTCGAGAATGGCCAGCAGTTCGCGGGCCGGCTCGGCGTCCGGCGCATCGACCCAAATGCGGATGTCCTTGATGATCGACGTGTTCTGCGCTTGACGCAGGTCGGGAGCGCGGGTCAACAGCGTCAGCGTGCCATCGGCGCCCAGATACAGGCACTGGAAAAACACATACCCGAACGTGTCATAGCCGCTCAGGTAGTACATGCTTTCCTGGCGGAACAGCAGCATCCCGTCGAGCCCCGCCGCAGCCATCGCTTCGCATGTTCGCCGCCGGCGGGCTGCCAGTTCCTGCTCGCTGAAGTGAAGCGCCATGTTCGACTTATCCTTCCAAAACGATTGCCGACAGCTCGCGCCCGTAATCCGGTTCCCCCCGGTGCGTGGCGCGGCGGTAGCTGAAAAAACGATCCGCATCGGCGTAGGTGTCGATCGCCAGATCTTCAATGGCACCGATACCGCATTCGGCGAGGCGGTGGCGGACATATCCAGCAAGATCGAACTGGTATTTGCCCGGCTGCGCACCTGAAGAGAAAAAACGTTCGTTGGCCTGGCCCGCCTCCATGAAAGACGAGCGGAAATCGGCACCGACTTCATAGGACGGCTGCTGAATACAGGGGCCGACGGCGGCACAGACCCTATCCGCCTGCGCCCCCGCATCGATCATCAATTCCAGGGTCGCATCCAGGACGCCGCCAAGGGCGCCCTTCCATCCGGCATGCGCCGCACCAATGACACCGGCTTCTGCGTCGGCGAAAAGCACCGGCGCGCAGTCCGCCGTCAGAATGCCCAGCACCACGCCCGGTTCGGTCGTGACCATCGCATCGGCTTTCGGCGCCTGGGCGAGATCCCATGTGTCATACACCCGAACGGCAATCGGCGAATGGTGTTGATGGACCGTCACCAGCCGGCCCGGCTCCTGATCCAGCGCCGCCATCGCACGGGCCCGGTTATCGAGCACCGCCGCGCGGTCATCGTCGGACCCGGGGCCGCAATTCAGCGAGCCGTATATGCCTTCGCTGACGCCGCCCTTGCGGGTGAAAAACATATGCCGGACGCCCGGTGCACTGAGTAGATTCGCTGCCGTGATCATCCGCTGATTATTCATGAAACCCGGCAGCCTTGAAAGGCCTTCATCCGATATTAGCGCCAGGTAGAAGCAACCGATGAACCCCAAGACTATTTACATATTCCACCCGAAGAATATGTTTAAGGGGTAAGCAATGTAAAAAATGCCAAAAGGGAGAGAAACCATGTTCAAGACTTCCAAAATCACCATGACGGGCCTGGCCTTCGGCGCCGCTTTGATTGCGCTGGGGGCTACTGAGGCCCGCGCCGCCGATGTTCTGAACGTGAAATCCATCGGCACCGAGCTGGCCCGCGATATCGCCGACAAGACCGTCGCTGCCTGCACCGAAAAAGGCTATTCCGTTTCGGCCGTTGTCGTCGACCGGGGCGGTGACGACATTGCCGTGCTGCGCAGCCAGTTCGCCGCCGTGCAGACCATCGTCATTGCCGGCGGCAAGGCGCGCGGTGCGATCATGGCCGGGACACCGACCGGCGAGCTGGTCGCCAGTCGTCCGGAACTGGCGCGGAACCTCAGCCGGCTGCCGGACATCAAGATGATGCAGGGTGGATTGCCGATCAACGCCGCCGGTGTGCGTATCGGGGCTGTCGGCGTCAGCGGTGCACCTGGGGGCGACATCGATGAGGCCTGTGCCCAGGAAGCGCTGGACGAGTTGGCCGACCGTTACGAATTTGCACAATAAGCGCCGTCGTTTGATTGCGTGAATTGATCTGTATCAAAGCGGAAACGGCGCGGTGCGCTTATACATATTCAACAATATGAATATATAGGAGAGTCACATGACCAGTAATGTTGGCGGCATCGACCGCATCCTTCGCATCGTCGTCGGCCTTGCCTTGATCGCCTTTGCCCTTTTCTCGGGGCACGAATACGCCGTCTGGGGATGGGTCGGTGTCGTGCCGCTACTGACCGGCATCATCCGCTGGTGCCCGGCTTATGTGCCGTTCGGCATCAAGTCCTGCAAGACGGACTGAGGCTGTGAAGCAAATAGGCGCCGTTTGACGCCTAGGCCCAACTGACGACCTCGAACCCCGGCGGCGCCGGGGCCTCGGGGTGCGTCAGGGCAACCGCCCTGAAAAGCCGGCCCATGGCATCGGCGTCGACAAGACGCCGGCGGGCCGTACCGATATTTTGCGCCTGTGCCTGGTCCGCGCCCGCCAGAAGCGTCGCCGCGCGTGCGGCAATGCCGAGGCGCTCCAATAATTCCCCCTGCCCCAACGGCCCCCAGACGCGGGCACCGGCAGTCGCCGCCGCATCGCCGAGCATGGCAAAATCCACATGCGCGGTCAGGTCCTGTTCACCGGGGGCGGACAGCGGGTCGGCGAAATTGTGGTCTTTCAGCGCCTGCAGGGTCTCGCCCAGCCCCGGTGCGTCGTGACCGTAATCGATCAGCAGCGCCGCACCGCCCATAGCGGCCAAGCGTGCCGCCAGTGTTCCCGTGACGTCCCGGACGGCGGGGGAATACTCGAATATGCTGCCCTCTCCTGCATCGCGTAAATGCGCCGGAACAAGGTCCGCGCCGGTTTCCGCGCCGCCGACAAAGACGAACCCCTCGCCGTCGACGTCGACAAGGCGTTCGCGCCACGCGCCGCCCAGCCGGATCAACTGACGCACAGGCAGGGCATCGAGAAATTCGTTGGCTAGAATGATGGCCGGGCCGTCCGGCACATCCCCGACGGTTTCATGCCACGTGGCCGAAATGCCGACCGCCGCCAAAGCCGCCTGTTGCGCCTTGCGCAGCACGGGGCTGGCCTCAATCATATGAACCCGAAGCGCATCCGGAAAACCCGGCACCTGCGCCGTCGCCCTGAGCGCATCCGTCATCAGCGTGCCGCGCCCGGGACCAAGCTCGATCAGACGAACACCGCTGGGGCTGCCCATCTGCTGCCACACAACCGCCGCCCAAAGGCCCAGCAACTCGCCGAACATCTGCGATATTTCCGGTGCGGTGGTGAAATCGCCGGCGCGGCCCAGCGGATCGCGTGTCATGTAATAACCGTGATCGGGATCGCAGAGACAGGCCTGCATCCACTCATCGACCGGCATCGGTCCGTCTGCCGCAATGCGCGCTTTCAGTTTTGCCGCAAGCGGCGGCATCTCACACCGGTTCCCGGCGTCGTGCCCGGATGATGAAGTAAACGCCGACGCCGATCATTGGCACCGAAAGCCACTGCCCCCAGGTGGTGCCGAAGCTAAGGAAACCGATGTAGGCATCGGGTTCGCGGAACAGCTCGCCGACACTGCGCGCAATGCCGTACCCGGCGATGAAAGTCCCCATCAGCAGCCCGGGGCGCCGGCGCACGGATTCGCTGCGCGACAGCGCGAACATCACGGCAAACAGCAAAAGCCCCTCGAACGCGGCTTCATATAACTGGCTCGGGTGGCGCGGGACCGGCCCGCCGGTCGGGAACACGACGGCCCACGCGACGTCGGCCGGGCGGCCCCACAGCTCGCCGTTGATGAAATTCGCAATGCGCCCAAAGAACAGACCGATCGGCGCCACGCAGCCCAAAAGATCGCCGAAGCGGAGCGGATTGATTTTGTGCTTGCGCGTGAACAGGATACCCGCAGCCACCACGCCGAGGAACCCGCCGTGGAACGACATCCCGCCTTCCCAGACGGCAATGATCTTGGCGGGGTTCGCCATGTAATAGTCGAACTGATAGAACAGCACCATGCCGAGGCGGCCGCCGAGGATGACACCCATCGTCGCCCAGACCAGAAAGTCGTCGACCGCTTCGGTTTTGCAAACCTCGGGCGAGAGGCGGCACAGCCTCTTCATATAAAACCAGCCGAGCACCAGCCCGGCGATATAGGCGAGCGAATACCAGCGGATTGCGAACACGCCGAGCTGAAAGATGACCGGGTCTATATTGGGGAACGGAATGGCGAAGAACATGATCCGCTGGCCGCCGGGTCAGCGATACGGATCGGCGGCGCCGAGGAAATCTCGGACGTAACGGCCGACACCGTCCTCGAGCGAGGTGAACTGCCCGGCGTAGCCCGCATCGCGGAGCCGGGTCATGTCGGCTTCGGTGAAGTACTGGTACTTGTCGCGGATGTCTTCAGGGGTCGGCACGTACTCGACCTTGAAGTCCTGGCCCATCGCCGTATAGACCGCGCGCGCCAGATCGGCGAAACTGCGGGCCTTGCCGGTGCCGAGATTGAACAGGCCGGACACCGACGGGTTATCCAGCAGCCAGAGGATGACATCGGCGCAGTCGTCGACGGAGACGAAATCGCGCAGTTGGCCGCCGTCTTCGTAATCCGGATGGTGCGACTTAAACAGGCGGCACGCTTCGCCCTTGGCAGCCAGCGGCTGGATCTGCGAGACCACGCTGGCCATCCGCCCCTTGTGGTATTCGTTCGGACCGTAAACGTTGAAAAAGCGGAGCCCCGCCCATTGCCGAGGCCGCGCGTGGCCGGCCGCCAGTTCCTGCGCCACCCACTTGTCGAACAGCAGCTTCGACCAGCCGTACGGATTCAAGGGCCGGAGCTTGTTGAGACCGTCCGCGGACATGTCGTCGTCGAAACCCTCGGCACCGTCGCCATAGGTCGCCGCCGACGATGCATAGATGTAGGGAATGTCGTTATCGGCGCACCAGTTCCACAGATCGCGACTGAGACGGAAATTGTTTTCGACGATCAGATCGGCATCCGTCTCGGTCGTCGCCGAGATTGCCCCCATGTGCACAAGCCCTTTGACGTCGCGCACGTTATCTTTGAGGAATCCGTGCACATTGTCCGGGTGCACGATGTCATGGAGTGTGCGCTTGGCGATATTGCGCCACTTGTCGGCGTCGCGCAGCCGGTCGACGATAACCAACGGGGCCGTGCCGCGCGCCTCAAGCGCCGCAGCGACATTCGATCCGATAAAGCCGGCGCCGCCGGTAATCACATACATGCTTCAGCCTCATGTTTTCCGTGCTCCCTTATAGGCCCCGGAACACGGACCGGGCAAGCGCCACCGGCTTGCGAAGCGCGTCACAAAGGACCATATTCTGTTCAGACAAAGGAGCCTTCGATGCAGACGCAGAACAAGCTTTTCGACGATCTGGCCCGTGTCGCCAACGGCGCGGTCTCGACCCTGACCGGGATGAAGGATGAAATCGACGCGATGATCCGCCAGCGCCTGGAGCGTTTCATGGGCGATGCCGATCTGGTCACGCGCGAGGAATTCGACGCCGTCAAGGCGATGGCTGCAAAGGCCAGAACGGAAAACGAAAAGCTGGAAGCCCGCATCGCCAAGCTCGAAGCGGACCTCAAAAAGGCCGCCAAGCCGGCCGCGAAAGCATCCGCGAAACCTGGTGCCGCAACGCGTGCGAAAGCACCAAGGAAACCCGCCACAAAAGCCAAGCCGTAAATTCCGAACCTACCATATCTGTTCGCCCGGGCGCATTTAAGGAAACCGGCACGGTGCCGGAAAGCCCCGCCTGTCCTGTGTTTCCCGCCGGATTGAACACAACAATGTGTGTAAGTGTCCGCATTATCCACAACAGTTTGCGTTAATTCTCTCAATTCCGCTTGCGCGCGATTCCGACTTGGTGCAGGGTAAATCTTGTAGGTGATCGGATGGCGTTAGCAATATCTAGCGATCACCGCTAGGTATAGTAGTTACGCTCTATTCGGTCCGATACCAACGCCGGCCGGGCATTGAGAGGAGCGCTCTATGCGTACCACAGAAATATCCCGAGATACCTCCCTCGCAAATCCCCTCGATATCGTCGAAAAAATTGTCGAATACAACGACTGGACCTTCGATCGCCGCAACGATCAGGAAATGGCCGTACAGGTGCCTGGGGCCTGGTGCGATTTCAGCATGTATTTCGCCTGGAACGACGACATGGGGGCGATGCACTTTACCTGTGCCTTCGACATGCGCGTCCCCGCCGACCGCCGCCAGCCGGTTTTCGAACTGCTGGCCGAGGTCAACGAGCGGCTGTGGATGGGTCACTTCGGCATGTGGGCCGACGAGGGCCTGCCGATGTACCGGCACGCGATGCCGATGCGCGGCCAGATCGAACCGACGCTCGAGCAGATGGAAGATCTGGTCGAAACGGCGCTGATCGAATGCGAGAAATTCTATCCGGCGTTCCAATATGTCATCTGGGGCGGCAAAACCGCGAGCGAGGCGATTGCCGCAGCCATGATCGAGACTGCGGGCGAAGCATAATCCATGAGCGTTAAACTGTTGCTGGTCGGTGGCGGCAAGATGGGCAGCGCCATGCTGGCCGGGTGGCTGAAAAGCAGCCTTCGCGCCGAAGACGTCCTTGTCGTCGAGCCTTTCGAGGAAACCCGCAAGCTTGTCGGCGAAAACCTGGGCGTAAACTGTGTCGCCGACGCTGCGGGGATTCCCGCCGATTGCGCACCGCAAACCATCGTCCTTGCCGTGAAACCGCAGATGATGGATGACGCCCTTGCCGACTATGTCCGTTTTGCCGGGCCGGATTGCCTTTATCTGTCGATCGCGGCGGGCAAGACCATCGCCTATTTCGAAAGCCGTCTGGGCGCGGGGGCGGCGATTGTCCGCGCCATGCCGAACACGCCGGCGGCCGTCGGGCGCGGCATCACCGTCGGCTATCCCAATCATCTGGTCTCGCAATCCCAGCGCCAATGGGCCGGCGAACTTCTGCAATCGGTCGGCGACGTGGCCTGGGTCGACGACGAAGGGCAGATCGACTGCGTCACTGCGTTGTCGGGCGGCGGTCCTGCCTATGTCTTTTTGCTGGTCGAGGTCATGGCGCAGGCCGGCATCGACAACGGCCTGCCCGATGAACTTGCCATGCAACTGGCGCGCGCCACCGTGGCCGGTGCGGGTGAGCTTTTATATCAGGCGAGCGAGGATGCCCAGACGCTGCGCCGCAACGTCACCAGCCCCGGCGGCACCACGGCGGAAGCGCTCAAGGTGCTGATGGCCGACGACGCCCTGCAGCCGCTGATGACGAAAGCCATTGCCGCGGCGACGCGCCGTTCGCGCGAACTTGCAGGTTAGCCGCCGCACCCCCACTTCTGTATAATGCAGAACCCGAAAGCGGGACCTCTTCCTGCCTTCGGTGAAGGAGGATGCGCATGACACCGGCAAAAAAGAAATCCACCCGCCGCAAAACGGACAAGCGAAGCGTCAGCGACAAACTGGTCGATGCAGCGCTGGAACTGGCTGCGGAAAACCCATGGCGCACGCTGTCGTTGCCAACGATTGCCGCTCATGCCGGGGTGCCTGTCGGTGAGGCTTTGTTGTGCTTGCCGTCGCGGCTGCACATTCAGCGCGCCTTGATCGAACGCATCGATGCCCAGGTGTTCGGCGGTCTGGAAGACGATCCCCTCGATGGCACGACCAAGGACAAACTGTTCGATATTCTGATGCGCCGCTTCGATGCGCTGGACGGTCATCAGGCGGCATTGAAATCCATGACGCGCGACAGCGCGCGCGACCCGCTGAGCACCGCATGCCTCGGCGCCAGGTTCCTGAAATCGATGGCGCTCAGCCTGCAGGCGGCGGGCGTTTCCGCCGAAGGCTGCGCCGGTGCGCTCAAATCCAAGGCGCTCGCAGTGATCCAGTTGAATGCCGCGCGCGTATGGATAAATGACGACGATGCCGGCCTTTCCAGAACCATGGCCGCCCTCGACAAAGGCCTCGCACGTGCAGAAAAATTTGCATCGAGACGACCCCCTTTAAGAAACCAGACCTCCAAAGCCTAACGTATCCACCAATTTTTAGCATATTGCAGTCGCGAGAAATATTTTGTGCACTGCACAAAAACCTATTGACTTCCGAGCCGGATATCTCCATATTGTTGTCATGTTGCAGCGCAATATGAATCTCATGTCAGCGCGCAACTGAGAGTTTCAACGGGTGCCGATGCACCCACCCTGGAGATGGAGATAGACCAATGTACGCAGATTTTTTCAAAATGGCCGAGAAAGCCAACCCTTTCTTCGCTGAATACACCAAGATCATGGCCGATTTCGACCCGAAGAAAATGATGGACGGTTTCGACCCGAAGAAAATGGCTGACGAATTCGCCAAAGTGACCAAAGGTTACGACATGCCGAAATTCGACTTCGATGCCGTTATCGAACTGCAGAAGAAGAACTTCGACGCGCTGACCGCCGCCAATCAGGTTGCCGCCGAAGGTGCGCAGGCTTTCGCCAAGCGCCAGTCGGAAATGCTGCAGCAGGCTCTCGAAGAAGTTTCGAAAATGATCGAATCCTTCTCGAAAATCGAAAACCCGCAGGCTGTTGCCGCGGTTCAGACCGACATGCTCAAAGGTGCTTTCGTCAAGTCCGTCGACAACACCCGCGAACTCGCCGACCTGATGACCAAGTCGAACACCGAAGCCAGCGACGCGCTGAACACCCGCGTTGTCGAAGCTCTGGAAGAAGTCAAGACGACCGTCCTGAAAGCTTCCAAAAAGAAGTAATCACACTTTCCTGAAGTGATGGATTGGGCCGTACCGGGAGACCGGGCGGCCCTTTCTTTTGTTTGAATGGCTTTCTCCGGTCTGGATTTTTTGGCGCCGCTCGGGCATTTTCCCCCAATTCGAATTCAGGGGGAATGAGCCATGGATAGTACCGGGGACCTTTCATTCGACGATTTCATGAAAGTCGATATTCGTGTCGGCACCATTGTCCGTGCCGAGCCGTATCCGGAAGCGCGCAAACCGGCGATCAAGTTGTGGGTCGACTTCGGGCCCGAGATCGGCGAGCGCAAATCGTCTGCGCAGATCACCAAGCACTACGATCCGGAAACGCTGCCGGGCCGCCAGGTCCTGGGCGTCGTTAATTTCCCGCCGCGCCAGATCGGCAAGTTCATGTCGGAAGTCCTGGTGCTCGGCATACCCGACGACGAAAACGAGGTGGTTTTACTGAAACCCGACCTCGAGGTGCCGAACGGCGGGCGGATGTACTGATTACCCCCTCACCTAACCGCTCCCCCGATGGGAGGAGAGGATCAAGACAGTGACTTGATCCGAGAGTCCCTCTCCACCATTTATGGGGGAGAGGACAGGAGAGGGGGCATTCATGCGCCAGGCACTTTCTGCATTGATCGGTATTCTACTGCTGGCTGCCCAGCCTGCGGCTGCCCAGACCTTCAAGACCGAGCATTACGACGTCAAACTGTCCGTCGTCGCCGACGGGCTCGATCACCCATGGGGGATGGCGTTCCTGCCGGACGGCGCAATTCTGGTCACCGAGCGCGACCCCGGCACCATCCGCATCGTCGAGCCGGACGGTAAGGTCCGGCAACCATTGGCAAACACGCCCCGGGCCTTCACGTCGGGTCAGGGCGGCATGCTCGATGTCGCCATCGATCCGGACTATAGCGAAAACAAGCTGATCTATTTTTCCTATGCCGAACCCGGAGAGGGTGGTGCCGGCACCGCCGTTGCGCGCGCAAGACTCGACCGTGCCGGCAATGCCGTCCGGAATGTCGAGGTCCTGTTCCGGCAGTTCCCGAAAACGAGCGGCGGGCGGCATTTCGGCTCCAGGCTCGTGTTCTCGCCCGAGGGGCATCTGTTCATCACCGTCGGCGAACGCGGCGAGCGGGATCGCGCCCAGGATTTTACCGTCAACCGGGGCCAGGTGATCCGCATCAACCGCGACGGCTCGATCCCCGCCGATAACCCCTTCGTCGGTCGTCCAGGCTACCGGCCGGAGACCTGGTCGGTCGGTCACCGCAATCCGCAGGGCGCGGCCCGCCATCCCGAAACCGGCAAATTGTGGATCAACGAGCACGGTGCGCGCGGCGGCGACGAGGTCAACATTCCGCTACCCGGGCGCAACTACGGCTGGCCGGTGATTGCCTACGGCGTGCATTACTCGGGACTGAAGATCGGCGAAGGCACGCACAAGGACGGCATGGAACAACCGGTGCATTACTGGGACCCGTCCATCGCACCGAGCGGCATGGCGTTCTACACCGGCGACCGGTTCCCGAAATGGCGGGGCAATGCCTTTGTCGGCGCGCTGAAATACCAGCTTCTGGCGCGCCTGACGCTGGACGGTGAAAAGGTCGTCGCCGAGGAACGCATTCTCAAAGGGATCAACAAACGCATCCGCGCCGTCGTCGACGGTCCGGACGGATATCTGTATATCCTGGTTGATCACGATCCGGGACAGATCCTTCGCCTCGAGCCCGCGAACTGAACGCCTATTCCCGGCGTTTTTCCCGGTTCTTAATCGATTCACGCCGGGCGATGTAAAGCCCGCTGGCGAAGATAATCGCACCGCCGATCCACGTGGTCAGCGTCGGCACCTCGGCAAATGCGATATAGGCAATCAGCGCGATCCACACCAGCTTGGCGAAATCGAACGGCATGACGACGCTGATGTCGGCTTCGTGGAAGGATTGCGACAGCAGGTACTGTGCCGCGCCGCCGCAAACCCCGATCAATGCGAGCCAGCCCAGTTCGGTCCATGTCGGCCAGACCCAGACGAACAACGCCGGAATCAATGACAGCGGCGTCATCAGGATCGACATGTAGGCGACGATGGTGATGGAGCTTTCGGTACGGCTGAGCGACTTGATGATCAGCAGAACTCCTGCCCACATAAAGGCCGCCATCAAAGCCAGGCCGTGTCCGGTCTGCACCGTATCGAAGCCGGGCTGCAGGACGACGAGCGTACCGATAAAGCCGACGATGATCGCCGACCAGCGGCGGACACCGACCACTTCCTTGACGATCAGCACGCCCAGGATCGTCGCGAATATCGGCCCGGTAAATCCAAGTGCGACGACTTCGGCCAACGGCGCCAGGCTGATCGCCGTGAACCAGACCATCATGTTGACGACATTCAGGCCAGCGCGCCCGGCATGCATCCATGGGCGGTTGGTCCTCAGCGCGCCGAAACCGACCCGCCACAACATCGGCAGTACGAAAGCGAAGGCGAACAGATTTCGAAAGAAAACCAGCTCGAAGGGATGAACGGTTTGCGAAACATGCCGCGCCGCAGAATTCATCACCGCCGCCAACAGCGTCGAAGCAAGCATGAACGCGATGCCTTTGAGCGCGCTCTGAACTTTGTCCGAGGCGGCCTCTTTAGGCGTGACGGGCGGCGTATCCAAGTCCCGGTGTCAGACGGCGGCGTTGACGACGATTTCGATCAGCGTGTCAGACGTCGCCAACGGCGTGCCGACACAGGCGCGGGCCGGACGGGCCAGCGTGCCGAGCCAGGCCGTCCAGACTTCGTTCATTTCCGATTTTTGCGACATGTCGGCGAGATAGATGGTCACCATCAGCATCTTTGATTTATCGGTGCCGCAACGCGTCAGCCGGTCATCGATCTTGGCCAGCACCTCGGCGGTCTGCCCCTTGATATCTGCGCTTCTGTCGGTTGCCGTTTGCCCGCAGATATATGCGATGCCGTTGTGAATTGTCGCCTGACTGAGAATTTCACCGCTGTCCAAACGTTCGATGCTCATCGTATCCCCCTTGTATCGCCGTTACATTCCGTGATCGTAAAAAAATCAGCCGCCATTACGCGCCCGAGCGGCGCAGAGATCAAGAACCCGAGCCGTGCCCTTTACGTGACCCCGCCATGCGTCATATTCAATGCCCTTCGCGCATAGCGGCTTATCGCTGTAATTTGCCTGCTGCCAGCTTGATTTCCGGGCGTTCACGGAGTTCACTATGCACCCTTTTCGCCGGCGGACATTTTGATGCTCAACCTGCGCCCCGTCCTCAACATTCTCGGCTGGATTTCATTGGCCCTGGCCGGTGTGCTGTGCGTGCCGGCCTTGGCCGACGGTCTCGCCGGCAACCCCGAGTGGAAGATTTTCCTCGAAGTCTGCATCACGACCGTGTTCATCGGCGGCAGCGTCGTCTATGCGACGCATTCGCGGGGCGGCATGGAGATCGACATCCGCCAGGCATTCCTGATCACGTCGCTGGGCTGGATCGTCGTCGCCGCGCTTTCGGCGTTGCCGTTCATGCATGTCGGGATCGGTTTTTCCGATGCCATTTTCGAGTCGATGTCGGCGATCACGACCACGGGATCGACCGTGCTGACCGATTTAAGCGAGTTGCCGCCGGGTATCCTTTTGTGGCGCGCCATCCTGCAATGGTTCGGCGGCATCGGCATCATCGCCATCGCCATCCTGATCCTGCCGTTGCTGCGTGTCGGCGGCATGCAGTTGTTCAAGATCGAAAGCTCGGACACCTCGGAAGAAAAAATCTTCACCGCACTCAGGACCGTGGTCGCGCTGTTTACAATCTACGCCGGACTGACGGTGCTTTGCGCGGTCCTGTACGAGGTTTTCGGCATGACGCCGTTCGATGCCGCGACCCATGCCATGACGACGCTGTCGACCGGCGGTTATTCGACGCATGACGAATCCTTTGCCTATTTCAAGGATGCCCGCCTGCACTGGATCGCCACCGCATTCATGATCGCAGGCTCGGTCCCGTTCATGCTGTACATCAAGACGGTGCGCGGAAATTTTAGCGCCCTCGGCAACGATCAGCAGGTGCGCGGATTCGTCGGGTTTCTGGTGCTCAGCAGCCTGGGCATGGCGGTATGGCTGGCGATGGAACGCAATATCGACTTTTTCGAGGCACTGACCCTGACGTCGTTCAATATCACCTCCGTGGTGACGACCACCGGGTTCGCATCCGATGACTACACCGCCTGGGGGCCGGGCGCCGTCGGCATGTTCCTGGTTTTGATGTTCGTCGGCGGGTGTTCGGGCTCAACGTCGGGCGCGATCAAGATTTACCGCCACCAGATCCTGCTTTTGCTGGTACGCGCCCACATCAAGCGCCTGTTCAGCCCGAACCGCGTGATCCCGCTGCGCTACAACGGCAAACCCCTGCCTCCCGACGTTCCGTATTCCGTGCTGTCGTTTATGGCGGTGTTCGTCGCCACCATCGCCGGGTTTACGGTATTGCTGTCATTACTGGGCCTCGATATTCAGACCGCCTATTCGGCCAGCATCACCGCCGTCACCAACGTCGGCCCGGGCATCGGCGACATCATCGGTCCGGCTGGCAATTTCGCCTCGCTGCCGGTTGCCGCGAAGTGGCTTCTGACCGTCGCCATGCTGGCCGGACGGCTGGAAATACTGGCGCTGCTGGTGGCCTTCGATCCTGATTTCTGGCGCGCATAGGAGAAACATATGAAAATCACCATCCTCGACGACTGGTTCGACACCATCCGCCATCTGCCGTGCTTTTCCATGGTCGCCGAACATGACGTGACGATCTGGAACGACCACGTGCAGGACGATGACGTTTTGGCGGAACGGCTCAAGGACACCGAGGTTCTGGTGCTGATCCGTGAACGCACGAAGATCCGCAAGCCGCTGCTGGAACGCCTGCCAAAGCTCCGGCTGATCTCGCAGCGTAGCGTTTATCCGCACATCGACGTCGACGACTGCACGCGGCTCGGCATCATGCTGTGTTCCGGCCAGCACGAAGGCACGCCGTCCTTTGCCACCGTCGAGCTGGCTTGGGGGCTGATCCTGTCGGCGATGCGCATGATCCCGCAGCAGATGGCGTCGCTCAGGGCCGGCAACTGGATGATGGGGGTCGGCAAATCGGTCCGTGGCCGCACCCTCGGCATCTACGGCTATGGCCGCATCGGCTCCGCCGTCGCCGATATCGGCAAAGCCTTCGGCATGAACATCCAGGCGTGGGGCAGCGAGAACACGCTTAAACGCGCCCGCGAAGCCGGTGTGCATGTGCCGGAAAGCCGTGCGGCATTCTTTGCCACCTCGGACGTGATCTCCCTGCATGTGCGGCTCTATCCGTCGACGCGAGGCTGTATCACGCAAGACGATCTGGCACAGATGAAACCGGGCGCGGTGCTGATCAACACCAGCCGTTCGGCGCTGATCGAACCCAATGCGCTGGTCGAAGCGCTCCGCGCGGGCAGACCCGGCGCCGCCGCCGTCGATGTTTATGACGCAGAACCCGTGACCGACACCGCGCATCCGCTGCTCAACATGGATAACGTCATCTGCACGCCGCATATCGGCTATGTGACGGAAGACGAGTACGAAATACAGTTCACCGATATATTCGGGCAGATTCTTGCTTTTGCCGACGGCACCCCGATCAATGTCATCAATACGGATGTGAAGCTGCGCGGGTGATCCCCCTGCCCGCTTGATTAAATGCCGCCGAAACCTTAGTTTCCCGACGCCCGAAGCGCCTTGAGGAATGAACACATGAGCGACATGCGCGAGTTTGCCGAAAAGTCCAATGCCTGGCCGTTTGCCGAGGCACGCGCGATCTTGAAACGGCTGAACGGCAAGACGCCTGAAAAAGGCTACGTGCTTTTCGAAACCGGCTACGGTCCGTCCGGCCTGCCGCACATCGGCACCTTCGGCGAGGTTGCGCGCACGTCGTGGGTGCGCCATGCCTTCCACCAGCTCTCCGACATTCCAACGCGCCTGTTCGCGTTTTCCGACGACATGGACGGTCTGCGCAAGGTACCGGACAACCTGCCCAACAAGGAAATCCTGGAACCGCATCTGGGCAAGCCGCTGACGGAAATCCCCGATCCGTTCGGCACGCACCCGAGCTTCGGCGCGCACAACAACGCGCGTCTGCAGGCGTTCCTGGATGACTTCGGTTTCGACTACGAATTCGTCAGCTCGACGGAAAGCTACAAGGCCGGGCGCTTCGATGCGGCGCTGCTTAAAATTCTCGAGCGCTACGACGCGGTCATCAACGTCATCCTGCCGACACTCGGCGAAGAACGCCGCCGCACCTATTCACCGTTCCTGCCGGTATGCCCGAAAACGGGGGTCGTGCTGCAGGTGCCGGTCGTTGAAACCAACCCCGCCGCCGGCACCATCGTGTATCAGGAAGACGACGGCGCGAAGACCGAAGTCCCGGTCACAGGCGGTCATTGCAAGTTGCAGTGGAAAGCCGACTGGGCGATGCGCTGGGCGGCGTTGGACGTTGACTACGAGATGTCGGGCAAGGACCTGATCGACAGCGTCAACCTGTCGGGCAAGATCTGCCGCATTCTCGACGGCAAGCCGCCGGCCGGTTTTTCCTATGAGCTGTTCCTGGACGACAACGGCGAGAAGATTTCAAAATCGCGCGGCAACGGCCTGACCGTCGAGGAATGGCTGCGCTATGCGCCGCCGGAAAGCCTGTCGTATTTCATGTTCCAGAAGCCGAAGACGGCGAAGCGGCTTTATTTCGACGTGATCCCGCGCCAGGTCGACGAATACGCCCGCATGCTGGAAGCTTATGAAGACCAGGAACCGGCGAAACGCATCGACAACCCGGCATGGTTCATCCACATGGGCAACCCGCCCAGTGAACGGGCACATCTGTCGTTCAACATTCTGCTCAACCTCGCCAGCGTTTGTCACAGCGAAGACAAGGCTGTGCTGTGGCATTTCATTTCCCGCTACCGCCCCGACGCCAGCCCTGAAACGGCGCCGATCCTCGACAAGCTGGTCGAGTACGCGATCAATTACTACCGCGATTTCGTGCGCCCGGCGAAGTCCTACCGCAAGGCAACGGATGACGAACGCCAGGCGCTTGTCGACCTCGCCGAACGCCTGCGTGCGCTTCCCGCCGATGCCGACGCCGAAGCGATCCAGACCGAGGTCTACGAAATCGGCAAGCGCGAAGCGTTCGCCGATCTGAAGGCGTGGTTCAAGGCGTTGTATGAAATCCTGCTGGGCCAGAGCCAGGGGCCGCGCATGGGTTCGTTCTTCGCACTCTACGGGATGCAGGAATCCCTTGAGCTGATCGAGCGCGCCGCGCGCGGCGAGGACATGGCGGCCTGAGCCGTCAGTAATTCACCGACTCGCCCGACCCGCCGTCGACGGCAATGCACTGACCGGTCACCATCTCCGCCAACGGTGAGCAGAAAAACAGCACGGCACGGGCAATGTCCTCGGGCTGGATCAGCTTGCCGAGCGGTATATCGCCGGTGCGTTTGGCGATGACCTTGTCCAGGTCGATGCCCGCTTCCTCGGCTTCCTTGGTAAATATCTGCGTAACCCGCTCGGTCGCCGTGTAGCCGGGATGCACGCAGTTGACGGTGATGTTGTGCCTGGCCGCGTAGCTTGAGAACTGCTTCGTGAAATTGGCGACGCCGGCATTGGTGACGCCGTTGGTCATGCGGTGCGGTGCGACGATCCGGGCCGTCATGCCGCCAATGTTGACGATCCGCCCACCGCCCCGCGGAATCATGTGATCGAGCGCCAGCCGCGCGATACGGATATAGGCCATCAGCTTGACGTCGATGTGATAGCGGAATTCCTTGTCCGTCAACTGGTCGAACGGCGCACTGACCGACGTCACCGCATTGTTGACGAGTATGTCGATCCCGCCCATCGCGGCGGCGGCATCGGCGACCAGCTTCTCGACCTCTTCGTTGATGCTGACGTCGGCCTGAAAGCCCCACGCCCTGACGCCCAGCGCTTCGATCTCGGCGCACGCGGCATCGAGGCTTTCGCGTGTGCGCCCGCAGATCGCCACGTGCGCGCCCTGCGCCGCCAGCGTCAGCGCCACCGCACGGCCGATACCGCGCGAGCCGCCGGTAACGAGAACGGTCTTGTCCTTAAGCTGAAAATCCATGGCTTATTGGTAACACGCAGATATCGCGCCGGGTACCCATAAAGATCGGGCGGCAGCGCGGAATCCGGAACAGCGGAAAATTACCCGTCGGCGTTGATGCGCTGGATCAGGGCATCGCGCACAACGTCGGCCAACATGTTGTCGGCCTGACAGGTCCCGGCGTTGCGGTGACCGCCGCCGCCATAAGTCAGCATCAGATCGCCGATGTTGGTGTTCGACGTTCGGTTGAAAATCGATTTGCCGACGGCGAAGACGGTGTTCTGCTCGCCCCGGCCCCACAGGATGTGCATCGAGATATTGCACTCGGGGAACAGCGCATAGACCATGAAGCGGTTGACGACGTGGATCATTTCTTCTTCACGGTAATCGATCACGGCAAGGTTGCCGTGCACGGTCGTGCAGCGCTTGATCTGTTCCTTTGCCGGACCTTCGTGCTCGCGGTACAGCTCGACGCGTTCCTTGACGTCCGGATGCTCGAGAATCTGCTCGATGTCGTATCTGCGGCAATAATCGATCAGCGACATCATCAGTTCATAGTTCGGCACGCGGAAACCGCGATAACGGCCGAGGCCGGTGCGGGAATCCATGATGAAGTTCAAAAGCGGCCAGCCTTCGGCATTGATCACTTCTTCCTGGCTGAACTGCGCCGCGTCGCCCTTGTCGACGGCGTCCATCATGTCCGCCGAGATCGTCGGGAAGCGCTTTTCACCGCCGAAATAGTTGTACACAACGCGCGCCGCGCTCGGTGCCAGCGGGTCGATGATGTGGTTGTCGTAGTGTTTGCCGAGACGCGTGATCTCCGACAGGTGGTGGTCGAAGGCGGCAAAAATTCCGGGCGTGTACGGCAGGTTGGTCGAGATGTCGGTTTCCGAAACTTCGATCTCGCCTTCCTGCATCTGGTTCGGGTGCACAAACAGGATATCGTTGATCAGATCCAGTTCCTCAAGCAGAACCGCGCACACCAGGCCGTCGAAGTCGCTTCGCGTAATCAGCCGGTACATCTGACCCGGCGGGAATTCCAGTCGCTGCTCGTCGTTACCGACAAGCTCTTCCTCTTCCTCGATAATCTCGTCGTCCTCGATTTCGCTGGGATCGATCTCGTTGCCGTCCTCGTCGACGTAGACGATATCGAATTCCTCGTCATCGTTGTAGTCGTCGATATCCTCGACAACATGCTCGTCCTCGGCCTCTTCGACGCCAAGCGCATCGACAAGCCGCGACACTTCATCATCGTCGATGTCGACGTATTCTTCTTCGTCGTCATCGTCGGCTATGCCCAGTTCGGCTTGTTCGATCGCATCCATGAACGGCACATCGTCGTCGACAACCGCCGGCGGCTCCATAACGATATCCGAATCTTCGCGGCCCTGCTCCGGCGCATAGGTTGTCTCGGACAGATACGCCGGCGCCTGATGATCGACCAGCACACCAATATCCATCGATGCCAGCCAGCGCTTGAAATGATCGACGTCCTTGGCACGGAAACACGGCCCGGCGCGCGGCGCCAGAATATCGATGGACAGACCGTCGATCCTGGCCAGCCAGTCATCACGAGCCGCCGGTGACGGCAGCCATGTATGATGGTAGGCGTTCATGGCATGGCTGATCAGCGAGAACTGCTCACAGAAGGGCGTTGCATCATCCATCCACTTGCCTTCGGCGGTACCGATATCGCTTGAATAAAGGACCCGTGCCACCGGATCATATAGCGACATCGATGCGGCCGTCGGCAGATACGGCGCCGGCATCAGGTGCAGACCCGACCCGTCCGACATGGGGATCTCGCCACCGTTCTCGGAAATCGTCTCTATATTCAACGCGGCATCGATATGCAGAAGATCCGCTGCAATCAGCTCGGGGACATGGATCGTCAGGTCGTAGCCGAGAGCTTCCGCCCACATGCCGACGGATCCGGCTGTGTGCGCGCCCGATTCCGTGATGACGATGCCGACAATCTTGTCGAGGGAGATGTTATCTGAGATGGCCGCCAGAAGCGGGCCGAAGTCTGCCGTCCCGCCCGGATCGATCAGAATCGCCTGATCATCGGAGCAGACCACATAATGGCTGCAGAAACGCGATCCATTGGCCGATGCCACCGGACGGCGAAAAGCAAGCCAGGTCCGAGCACCCTCTTCGGCCAGAACGTGACAGAGCATCCGTTTCCTTCCCTCAAGGACCCCCAAGCTGAGCGATGATAGCCGCCCTGCCCTTGCTGGCCAAGATAGGACTTCCCCTTATTTTATCCAGCACTTAATTGCAGGTTGCCGGCGGCAGCCAGGCTCCCTCAATCCGTTGACGGCGGTTGTGCAATCGCCGCCTCATAAGGATAGCGCTCGGTAATCGCGCCGGCATGAATAAAGACATCGATCGCCACCTCGAAGGCTTCGCGGGTGATTTCCGGATGCGGCGCCCAGCAGCCCAGTTTTTGATAGGTGCCGATACAGTCGGCGAGCACCGCTTCGTCGATATCCGGGAAATACGGCTTTTCCGCCTTGGCGATCTCGGCGGCGGGTGTGTCGTTCATGTACTGGCGGGTTTTCCGGTACGCCCGCATGAAGGCCTTGGCCATATCGGTTTCAAGCCATGCCGGCGTCGCCGCCAGGCTTGAGAATGCGTTCGGGCCGATCATCGGGCCGACCTGTGCGACCACATGGCCGACGCCGTCGGCTTCAAGTTGCTGCGGGAACGGCCCCTGTTGCTGCACATACTGGCCCTGGCCGTCGCGGAACGCCTTGTCGATATCGCCCGCACCGCCGGGTGTCACCGGGATGATCTTGTCGTAATCGATGCCCGCTTTGTGACAGGCATAGCGGAACATGGCGTTCGGCTGACCGGCCTTGAACATCACGACCTCGGCGCCTTCAAGCTTATCCCAGGTGAAATTGTCGTCCGCTTCGCGCCCGGTGATGAAGAAACCATCCATCTCGTTGATTTGCGCGAAATGCTTGAACGGCGGCTCTTCGCCTTTCTTGAGCCAGTTGAACGACTGGCTCGGTGCCGTTTGTACCACATGTGCGCTGCCGTCGAGCAGGGATTCGATGGCCGATTTGCCGACCGGGGAAATCGACCAGTTCGGCTCCAGGCCTTCGGCCTCCAGAAAACCGCCGGACATGGTGGAAATGAGCGGCGAATAGAACGCCGAAAACAGGGTGAATTGAATATTGATTTTCGTCACGCGTGAACCCTCCCATGGGTATTTGTCTTAGGTATTGACCTAAAATGCATATAGGGACTGACCGCCCGATTACAAAAACGATCCCATACACACCAGACATGTGCAACCGCACCCGCATAAGGAGCGCAGCAAAAAGGCCGGCTCCTTTCGGAACCGGCCTTTTGAAAGCGGTGTCGAAACCGGATCAGGCGGCGGCGCGAATCGCGGCAGCCTTGACCTCTCCATCAACGTGCGGCTCGAACTGCGTGAAGTTATTCTCGAAACGCTGACGCAGGTCCAGTGCCTGTGCATCGTAGCCGGCACCGTCCGACCATGTGCTTTTCGGGTTCAGCACGTCGTCCGGAATCCCCGGGCAGGCTTCCGGCACGAGAACGCCGAAGTTCGGGTCCTGACGGAATGAGCCCTGGGCCAGACGGCCGTCCAGCGCCGCGTTCAGCATGGTGCGGGTATAGGCGATCTGCATCCGCTCGCCGACGCCGTAACCGCCGCCCGACCAGCCGGTGTTGACCAGCCAGCACTTGGCGTTCGAAGCCGCCATCTTGTCGCGCAGCAACTGCGCATAGACGGTCGGATGACGCGGCATGAACGGCGCGCCGAAGCACGTCGAGAACGTTGCCGCCGGCTCCTTGAGGCCGCGCTCGGTCCCGGCAACCTTGGCGGTATAACCGCTGAGGAAGTGGTACATCGCCTGTTCGGGCGTGAGCTGGCTGATCGGCGGCAGAACGCCGAACGCATCGCACGTCAGCATGACGATATTCTGCGGCAGGCCGCCGCGGCCGTCGGCCGACGCGTTCGGAATTTCCGATACGTCATAGGACAGGCGGCCGTTTTCGGTCAGCGTGGTGTCGAAGAAGTCATATGACCGGGTCTGCGGGTCCATCATCACGTTTTCGACGATGGTGCCGAAGCGGGACGCCGTGGCGAAGATTTCCGGTTCGGTTTCGGCCGTCAGGTTAATCGACTTGGCATAGCAGCCGCCTTCGAAGTTGAAGATGCCTTCCGGGCTCCAGCCATGCTCGTCGTCGCCGATGAGCGTGCGCGAGCTGTCGGCGCTGAGCGTCGTTTTACCGGTGCCCGACAGGCCGAAGAAGATGGCCGTGTCGCCGTTCGGGCCCATGTTGGCCGAGCAATGCATCGGCAGCACATCCTTGGGCGGCATCAGGAAGTTCATGACCGAGAAGATCGACTTCTTGATCTCGCCGGCATAACCCGAGCCGCCGACGATCACGATGCGGCGCTTCAGGTTGAGGACGATGAAGGTTTCCGATGTCGTGCCGTCCGTCGCGGGATCGGCGGTCACGCTCGGCGCCTGGATCACGGTGAACTGTGGCGCGAAATCCTCAAGCTCGCTGTCGGCGGGCTGAATGAACATGTTGCGCGCGAACAGATTGTGCCAGGCGTTTTCGGTGACGATCCGTACCGGCAGGCGGTAGCTCGGGTCGGCGCCAGCGTAGCAGTCCTGCACGAAGGCATCGCGGCCTTCATAATGACGCTGCATCTTGGTCAGAAGCTTCTCGAAATTTTCCTCCGACATCGGGCGGTTGACGTCGCCCCACCAGATCTGGTCCTTGGTTTCATCTTCCTCGACCACGAAACGGTCATTCGGGGACCGTCCGCTGTGGCTGCCGGTCAGCGCCAGCAAAGAGCCGCCCTGACCCAGGTGAACTTCACCCCGGCGAATCGCTTCTTCGCTCAAACGCGGTGCCGAAAAATTCCAAAAGGCGTTGGCAACCTTGCCCAAGCCTTGTTGATCAAGCCCGTTCCGGCTTACTCGATGACCGATGTTCTGCAACGTTTCCTCGCTCCTATTTCAGCGGTCTATGCACCTGCCGCCTGATGTCCACCCGAAGGCGGCGAACTTAGACAAAGTGGTTATGTGGAATCAAGACAAAGTGGCGGGTTTCCGGGCTTTTTTTGGGATTATTTTCTGGCCCGTTCGGCCAGCGTCACGAGTGCACTGCGGCAGGTCGTTGAATCTGTTACAGGATTGTCATATTCGAGACGCGCATAGCGGCCGTCGGCCATCAGGTCGAGACCATCCGAATCCGCCCCCGTTATCCGCCATTCGCCCGGTTTTCGTCCAAGCAGCGACTCGCAATACGCCTGCACGGCATCCGGATGATCGGCGTTCATATGGGCGATGACCCCGGCCTCGATCGACGCCATCTCGGCGGCCGTTTTTTTCGGGGTCAGGATGTGCTTCGCCTCGAACCAGACGGCGCGGGCAAAGCCGCCGACGTAGTGCGCACGCTCCACCGACATGCGGTAAAAGCCGAAATCGCCGAACCCCGCATAAAGCGCCGCATCGGGATGGCGGGCGAGGAAGCGTGCGCGGGTTTCCGGCTTTTTGTCGCGTGTGATCTTGCCCATCAATGTCAGGCGCGGGCCGGTCTGCGGGTTACGGTTCCTGGCGGCATTTTCAACCAAAAGCGCGGCGCGGCTGTCGCCGGCCAGATTCTTGGTGTGATCCGAAAGCCCCGAGAACAAAAACAGCGGCTGTCCCTGATGATCGCAGGCATAGGTGACGAGCGATCCGTATGGCGCACCGTCGGCCATGACCGTCGACAGCATGCCGACGCCGCGTCTGCGGGTCAGAAGCCTCGAGATATCTGCGTTTCTGCGTGCCGTCATGATATGCCTCCGAAACGTTCCAGTGGACTTTGCGGAGCGCGCCCCCCGGCGTCAAGAAATCACGATCGGATCGAAGAACGGGTATCTCACGGCATGCCGCGCCCATTGACCCCGCCCGTGCGGAGTGCTGATCTGACGCCCTACGATCACGCATAACCACCAGCAAACCGGAGAGGTGCCATGGAGCATCTGTTAACCCTCGCCGCAACCCCCGAAGCATGGATCGCGCTCGTCACGCTGATCGTCATGGAAATCGTCCTCGGCATCGACAACCTCGTCTTCATTTCGATCCTGACAAACAAGCTGCCGGTCGATCAGCAACCGAAGGCGCGGCGCATCGGCATCAGCCTGGCGCTGGTATTGCGCCTGATCCTGCTCGGCACGCTGAGCATTATCGTCGGCCTTACAGATCCGGTGCTCGAAATTTTCGCGCACGGCTTTTCATGGCGCGATCTGATCCTGCTCGCGGGCGGCCTGTTTCTGGTGTGGAAGGCGACCAAGGAGATTCACCACAACGTCGATCCGGACCCGGAGCCCGATATCTTCAACAAGGGCGCCGCCGGCATGGCGTTCAATGCCGCCATTGTGCAGATATTGCTGCTCGACATGGTCTTTTCCGTGGACAGCATCATCACCGCCGTCGGCATGACGACCCACCTGCCGGTGATGATCATTGCCGTGATCATCGCCGTCATGGCGATGCTGGTCGCCGCCGATCCGTTGTCGAAATTCATCGCAGACAACCCGACCATCGTCATGCTGGCGCTGGGCTTTCTGATGATGATCGGCATGACGCTGATCGCCGACGGCCTCGGCTTCCACGTCCCCAAGGGCTACATCTACGCGGCGATGGCGTTTTCAGGATTCGTCGAGGGGCTGAACATGCTGTCGCGCCGGCGCCGCCGAAAACTGAAGGCCGAGGGTGCCGCGTAAGGCGATCCCCTTACGTCGTCACCCCGGCGCAGGCCGGGGCCCAGGGATACATTTCGGCTCGCCGGATGCAGGGGCACGCTTTGCCCTGGATTCCGGCGGTCGCCGGAATGGCGAGAGCAAGCTGACCCCTAGAGCGACTTCCTGAAAAGTTCCGCACCGGCACCCAGCGCCTTCAGCTTGCCTTCGGCGACGTGCCTGGGCAGCGGCGCCATGCCGCAGTTGGTACACGCGATGATGCGTTCCGGATCGACGAACTCGGCCGCCGCCGTCAGCGTGGCGCAGACCTTCTCCGGCGTCTCGATCTCCTCGGTCGCGACGTTGATGGAGCCGACCAGGATTTCCTTGTCTTTCAGGATCCCCATCACCTCATGCGGCACATGGCTGTCGGCGCATTCCAGCGAGACTTGCTGGATTTTGCTGGCGTTCAGCGCCGGGAAGAAATCCTCGTACTGACGCCATTCGTCGCCCAGCGTTTCCTTCCAGTCGAGATTTTCCTGAATGCCGTAGCCGTAACAGATGTGCACGGCCGTCGTGCATTTAAGCCCGTCGGCGGCGGCTTCCAGGGTTTCAACGCCCCATTCGGCGGCTTCCTTGGTGAACGCGTTGAAGGCCGGCTCGTCGAACTGAATGACATCGACACCGAGTGCTTCCAGTTCCTTGGCTTCCTCGTTCAGCAGCTTGGCGAAGGCCATCGCCATGTCGGGGCGCGTATCGTAATAGCCGTTGGCGATGGTATCGCAGATGGTCATCGGCCCCGGCAGCGTGAACTTGTAGCCGCCGTTGACGTGTTCCTTGCAGAATTTCGCACCGGCAGCGTGCACCGAGCCGTTCCGCTTGACCTCGCCCGTCACCGTCGGCACGTCGGCGTCATAGCGGTCGTTGCGGATGCCCATGGTCGTCATCTTGTTCCAGTCGATGCCCTCGATGTTTTCAAGGAAGCCGTGCACGAAATGCTTTCGGAACTGTTCGCCGTCGCTGACGATATCGATCCCGGCGTCTTCCTGGCATTTAATCCACGCCAGCGCCGCATCCGACTGAGCCTCGAAAAGCAGGTCGTCCGGAATCCGCCACGGTGCCCAGAGTTTCTCCGGCTCCGCGAGCCAGGCCGGTTTCGGCAGACTCCCGGCGATTGTCGTTTTGATCATGGTTTCCTCCCTGAAATCCTCGATGTTCGATGTTTTTATTGTTTTCCGTTAAGCTCAGATAGTGAATGCGCGCGGCAAATACACCTGTATAGGCATTGATCATGCCTTATTTCGCCGCAATTCGCATATAATTTGGCCATATTGGCCACGTACCAGGAGCGAGGTAACACCACTATCATGACTGGACCCAAGCCCATGTTGCAGAAAATCGCGCTGGTCGACGACGATCAAAATATCCTGACATCCGTATCCATGGCTCTTGAAGCCGAAGGTTATGACGTCGCCACCTATCCGGATGGCGTTGCCGCCCTGCAGGGCATCGGCGAACACCCGGTCGACCTGGCCGTCCTCGACATCAAGATGCCGCGCATGGACGGCATGGAACTTCTGGGCGAGATCCGCAAGAAAGACGCCCTGCCGGTGATCTTTCTGACGTCGAAGGATGACGAGGTCGATGAGCTTATGGGTCTGCGCATGGGCGCAGACGATTATATCAAGAAACCGTTCTCGCAACGTCTGTTGATCGAGCGCATCCGTGCCATTCTGCGCCGCCAGGACGCCGGCCCCGTGACCGAGGGCGAAGACGGCGAAAACGTGCTCAGGCGCGGCGAACTGATGCTCGACCCGGACCGCCACCTGTGCACCTGGAAAGACAGGGAAGTCACTCTGACGGTAACGGAATTCCTGTTGGTCGAGTCCCTGGCGCGCCGTCCCGGTCATGTGAAAAACCGCGACCAGTTGATCGACGCTGCTTATGGCGAGAACATCTACGTCGAGGACCGGACCATCGACAGTCACGTCAAGCGGCTGCGCCGGAAATTCCGCGAGGTCGATCCCGAGTTTTCGGAAATCGAAACACTCTATGGCGTCGGCTATCGCTATAAGGCATAACGCCGGGAGACAGATCACCGGGACGGGTCTCCGTTAATTTTCCAACGTCGGGGGATACATGGCCAAGGGGGGGCAGGAAGACGAACCTCGGGGAACGATGCGGGGCACCGCGTCGCGGCCGTTTGTTTCACCCCTGACGCGGCGTATCCTGACGGTCAATCTTCTGGCCATCGGCACGCTTGTTGCCGGTCTGCTGTATCTGGGCGAATACCGGCGCTCGCTGATCGACAACGAACTGGCATCGCTTGAAGTCCAGGCGGAGATGTTCGCCGCCGCACTCGGCGAAGGCGCCGTCGTATCGGAAGCGCCCAATGGCCAGTATCTGGTTTCAGACATCGCCTATCAGATCACCCGCAGGCTTGTTGAAATCACCGAAACCCGCGCCCGGCTGTTCCGCGCCGACGGCACCATGATCGTCGATTCCCGGCGTCTCGGCGGTGCCGGGGGTACGGTACAGATCGAGATTCTGCGCCCGCCCGAGGACGATTTCGATCTTCTCGACACCCTGCTCGACAAGTATGACAATCTGGCGCGCGCCATCAGCGGCGAAGGCCCGCTGCCGAAATACCGGGAAAACCCGCTGCAGTCGGCAAGCGATTTTCCCGAAACCCAGGCCGCGCTAATCGGCGAAAGCGCGGTCGCCGCACGCCGTTTCGGGCGCGACGGCCTGGTGCTCAGCGCCGCCGTGCCGGTGCAGCGATACAAGCAGGTGCTGGGTGCGATCATGCTGTCCAGAGACGGCGAAAACATCAAAACCGCGCTCCATGACGTCCGGCGGGATATCCTGAAAGTCGTTGCCGTGGCGCTCAGCGTCACCATTTTGCTGTCGCTGTATCTGGCCGGGACCATCGCCCGGCCGATCCGCGCACTGGCCATCGCCGCCGAACGCATCCGCCACGACAAGGGCCGCAAGGAAACCATCCCGCTGCTGACCGAACGCCGCGACGAGATCGGCGATCTGGCCCTCAGCCTCAAGGAAATGACCGAAGCGTTGTGGCTGCGCATGGACGCCATCGAGCGATTCGCCGCCGATGTCGCGCATGAAATCAAGAACCCGCTGACCTCGCTCCGCTCCGCCGTCGAAACCGCCGGACGCGTCACCGACCCGGCGCAGCGCGAAAAGCTGATGGCGATCATCACCGACGATGTGGCGCGTCTCGACCGGCTGATCAGCGATATCTCGAACGCATCGCGGCTGGATGCGGAATTGAGCCGCACCGAGTTCGCGACCGTTGACTTGGCGGGTTTGCTGAGCGCCCTCGTCGAGATGCGGGCCGCCGCCAACCGGGAAGGCGATGCCAGGGTACAACTCGAAATCGTCGCCAACGGCGGGCTCGAGGTCGACGGCATCGAGGACCGGCTGGTGCAGGTCTTCCGCAACCTTATTTCGAACGCCAACACCTTCTCGCCCGACGGCGGCTCGATCCGTATTTCGCTCGGCCGCGACGGACAATGGCTGGTCGCCACCATCGACGACGACGGCCCCGGTGTCCCCGAAGGCAAGGAGGTGGAAATCTTCAACCGCTTTTATTCGGCCCGCCCCGAAGGCGAGAAATTCGGTACGCACTCCGGCCTCGGGCTGTCCATTTCAAAACAGATCATCGATGTTCACGAAGGCCAGATCACGGCCATGAACCGGCGCGACGGTGCGGGTAAGGTGATCGGTGCCAGATTCATCGTGCGCCTGCCGGCGCGCAGCGTTTGATAAGGAGGCTCACATGACCGCACCTCCGCAGCAACTCCACGCCAGCGCCGTCGCCATCGATGGGCGGGGTGTTTTGTTGCTGGGGCCGAGCGGGGCCGGCAAATCCGATCTGGCGCTTCGCCTGATCGACGGCGGGGCAAAACTTGTTGCCGACGACCGGGTCGACATCGTTGCAGGACCAAGCAAACTGTTGGTATCGCCGCCCGGCAAGCTGGCCGGACTGATGGAGGTCCGCGGCCTCGGCATCGTCCGCATGGCGCATGAAACAAAAGTGCCGCTTTCACTGATTGTCGATCTGGTGAAGCCTGCGGATGTGGAGCGGCTGCCGGAAACACTTCACGCATCATTCATGGGGGTTCGGGTGCGGCGTATTTGCCTCGATCCGTTCCAGGCGTCGGCAGCGGCAAAAATCCGCCTTGCATTATCCGTCCATGATAAGGATATGCTGGAGCCGAAATGAGTACTGAAAAACCGCAAACGCGCGTCTTGCTGGTGTCCGGTGTTTCCGGGGCCGGAAAAAGCTCGGCCCTGAAGCTCCTCGAAGACATCGGCTTCGAAGCCGTCGACAACATGCCGTTGTCGCTGATCGGCAGACTGATTCCGGGCCTGGAAGGCGGCGATACACCGAGCGAGGACAACCAGCCGCTGGCGATCGGTGTCGATATCCGCACCCGCGATTTCGACGCGACGTATCTGCTGGCAATGATCGACCAGTTTCAGGAAACCTCCAACGTCGATATTTCCCTGCTGTTCGTGGACTGCGACGACGAGGTACTGGGCCGGCGTTTCGAGGAAACCCGCCGCCGCCACCCGCTCGCCGCCGACCGCCCGGTGATCGACGGCATCCGCCGTGAACGCCGCGCCATGGAAGCGCTGCGCGCTCGCGCCGACTATGTGATCGACACCACGGATTTCGCGCTCGGCGAACTGAAGGCACAACTCGAGCATACTTTTGGTATGGACAGCGACCCCGGCCTCGCCATTTTCGTCACCTCGTTCTCGTTCAAGCGCGGACTGCCGCGCGATGCCGATCTTGTGTTCGATGTCCGGTTTTTCAAGAATCCGCATTACGACAAGGAACTCCGGCCGAAAACCGGCAAGGACCCGGAAGTGCAGGCATACGTATCCAAAGATCCGGCGTTCGAAGATTTCTTCGCGCATCTGACCGGGATGACAGGGCCGTTGCTGCCACGCTACCGGGCCGAGGGGAAAAGCTATCTGACCATCGCTTTCGGCTGCACCGGCGGGCGTCACCGGTCGGTTTTCATTGCCGAACGCTTCCATGCATGGCTTAAGGATAACGGATGGCGTGCGCAAATTCGTCACAGGGACTTGGACAAAGCCTGAGAATCTGCTCACAATTCCACCAAGTACAAAAAAAGAGACCGGGGATAAGGGATAACCGACAATGATCGGATTGGTGCTCGTCACTCATGGCCGCCTGGCCATCGAACTCGTTTCTGCGCTCGAACATGTCGTCGGGCCACAGGAAAACATCGCCTCCGTCTGCATCGGGCCGGATGACGACATGGAACAGCGGCGCGCTGAAATCGTCACCAAGGCCGAGGAAGTCGAGGAAGGCGACGGTGTGATCGTGCTGACCGACATGTTCGGCGGCACGCCGTCTAATCTGGCGATCTCGATCATGGATCAGGGCAATATCGAGGTCATTGCCGGGGTCAATCTGCCGATGCTGATCAAGCTCGGCTCGATTCGTGACGAAGGCACACTGGCGGACGCCGCCAAGGAAGCCCAGGACGCCGGACGCAAGTACATCAACATCGCCTCGCAACTGCTTGCTCAGGGCAGCACCTGATCAGCGCCATGACCGAGGGCGCACAACAAAGAACGTTCACGATCCAGAACAAGCGCGGCTTGCATGCCCGCGCCGCCGCCAAGTTCGCGGCGACCGCCGGCAATTTCGATTGCGACATCGAGGTCGAACGAAACGGCCAGAGCGTGGCGGGCCGCTCGATCATGGGGCTGATGATGCTGGCCGCCAGCACCGGCACCGACATCACGGTGATCTGTAAAGGGACCGATGCCGAAGCCGCGCTCGACGCGATCGAGACCCTGGTCGCCGACAAGTTCGAAGAAGACTGAGCGATGACCAAAACACCGAAAAAGGAAGCGCCGGCTAAAAAGCCAAAAGAACAGGTGTTCGAAGGCCTGGCCGCCGCGCCGGGGATCGCCATCGGCAAGGCATTCGTGCGGTTCGGCGACGATATCGAAGTGCAGACCTATGCCGTCGCAAAGACAAAAATCGCCGACGAGTTGAAGCGCCTGGATAGCGCCGTCAAGGTGGCGCGCCGGCAAATCCGCAGCCTGCAGGAGCGCGCCCGCGAGATGCAGGGCGCGGCGGGCGAGGAACTTGTCATCCTGTTCGATGCCTACCTCGCCATGCTTGAGGACTCGCGCCTTGTACGCGGTGCACGCCAGAGCATCGAACGCGACCGCATCAATGCCGAAGCCGCCGTGCAGCAGGAATTCAGATCCCTGGCGAAACGCTTCGAGGCCATGGCGGATGCCTACATCGCGGCGCGTCTCGACGATATCCGCGAGGTCGCTACACGCCTGATCGGCATTCTCGTGCGCGCGCCCGGCAAGGCCCCGCCGAAACCGCCCAAGGGCGGCATCGTCGTCGCCGATCAGTTGTCGCCCGCCGACATGGCGCAGATCGATCCGCTGAGCGTCGCCGCCGTTGCTGCGGTGCTTGGCGGCACCGAAGGCCACACCGCGATCATGGCGCGCGCCCTGGGCCTGCCGGCCGTGCTCGGCGCCGCCGGTCTCGCGGACGGCGTGATGCAGGGCGATACGGTGATCGTCGACGGCTATGCCGGCAAGATCGTTGTCGCGCCGACGCCGGAGACCGTCCGTAAATACGAAAAGCGTCTGGCCGCAAAGCGCAAGGGCGCCAGGGCGCTGGACCGGCTCAGGTTCGAGCCGGCGATCTCGCGCGACGGCACCGAAGTGCAGTTGATGGCCAACGTCGAACTGCCGGTCGAGATGGAGGCGGTGCATCATTCCGGCGCCCAGGGCGTCGGCCTGCTGCGTTCGGAATTCATGTTCATGAACCGCGACGACATCCCGAGCGAGGATGAACAGACGGCGATCCTCAAGCAGATCGTCGCACCGATGAAATTCCTGCCGGTGACCATCCGCACCCTCGATATCGGCGGCGAAAAGCCGGCCCCGGCGCTGCTGTCGAATATCGACGAAGCAGCGGCCTCGGCCCTGGGCCTGCGCGGAATCCGTCTGTCGCTGGCCAATCCCGACACGCTTAGAACCCAGTTCCGCGCCATTCTGCGCGTCGCCTCGAATCGCAACGTGCGCATCCTGCTGCCGATGGTCACGACCCCGAGCGAGGTCAAGCGCGCCAAGGCGATGCTGGCCGAAGAAGCGGAAAAGCTCAAAGCCGAAGGCCACGAGCTGCACACCCCCCTGCCCCCGGTCGGCGTCATGATCGAGGTGCCGGGTGCGGCGCTGGCCGCCGATTCCCTGGCCCGGGCCAGCGATTTCTTCGCCATCGGGTCCAACGACCTGACCATGTACACGCTCGCCGTCGACCGCGCCAACGAGCACGTGGCGCATCTTTTCAATTCCCTGCACCCGGCGGTACTAAGACTGGTACAGTTCACCACACAGGCGGCATTGCGCGCACGCATTCCGGTATCGATCTGCGGCGAGATCGCCGGTGACCCGCGTTACACGGCGCTTCTGATCGGTCTCGGTCTGAACGACCTGTCGATGACCGCGAGTAATATCCCGCTGGTCAAGAAACGCATCCGCGACATGGATGCACTGGCCGCGTCGCAGCGCGCCCTGCAGATCATGGAACAGACCGACAGCGGCCGAATCGCCATGATGATCGACGATTTCAACGAAGTCGGACGATAGTTCTCCCGCACAGCTAAAAAAACGCCCTGCCCCTTTCATAGCTTCCGTGAGCAAGCATCGAACAGCGCACGGGGGACAGTATGAACAACATCGATATCCGCACGGCGGAACACACGCCGATCGTCTATATCGCCAGCATCGACGGCGACGCAGACGGCGCGACAAAGACCTGGCTGAGAAGCTGCATCGCCACGTTCGCACCGCACGCCGTTTCGCCTCCCGCGGCCATCCTTGTCGACAGCACCGACTATGACCGCCTGAGCGCCGAAAGCCTGAACGAATTCCTCGTCGATGCCGATGTGGATGCCGTGGTCTGGGCAACCGCGCCGGACATGGCGGGAACGCGCCTTTTCCGGTGCGCCGTTTCACGTTATCCGAAAGTTAAACACAAGGGGCGCGAGGCAAACACGTTCACAGTGCGTACCGCAAACGCCGCCGATCCCGCGACCGCCGAATTGCTGGCGGCAAACATCCTCGGCGCGGCCTTGACCGAAATCGCAGACACCTGCCCGGCGTCACCGGTCTTGATCGGCGCCTGCATCCACGCGATGGAAACCGGACTGACGGGGACGCTGGAACACGATCTCTACCTGCTCACACTCGACCGGCTTCAATCGCTCTATTTTGCCGTCCGGGAAGATGAAAACTGGGACCGGAACCTGCGGCGCGCCATCGACCTGAATGAACGTCTCTGCTGCGAACTCGAAAACGTCGACACGACGCGCTTCGCCCGGCGATTGAAGGACCGGGCAAGCTATCTCGCAGTCCTTGGCGCACGCACCGGTGAGGTTGCGGATATACTGGCGGCAATCACCGCCTTGAAAAAAGCGGCGCCTCATTTCACCGAAAATATCGACCGCGCCCGACTCGACATGACGCTGGCCAACTGTAAATCCGAGCTTGGCCTGATTCTCGACGATACCGAAATCCTCCTGTCCGCGTGTGATCTTCTCCGCAGCATCATTCCCGTGCTTTATCGCAATCTGGACGTTCAAAACTGGGCCATGGCGCAAGCGAACCTGGGTGCAGCATGCTGGAATGTCTACCGCAGTGCAGGCGAACCCGAACATGCGATCGCCGCGCTCGATGCCATGCACGAGGCCCTCACGGTATACAATCCGAAAGCGTTTCCGCTCGACTGGGCCATGGCAAAGAACAATCTCGGCAGCATGCTGAGCGCATTGGGCGACGACCCGGAGAACATTGATGCGCTGTATCGCGGTATCGACTGCCTGCGCGACGCATTGACGATTTATACGCGCGACAAAGTGCCGATGGACTATGCCATGACATCCGCCAACCTCGCAGAGTCGCTTTGTGTGCTGGCCTTGCATACAAACGATACGGACCATCTGAAATCTGCGGAACAGTGCTTCTCGGACGTGTTGCGCATATTCAAGCGCAGCAACGAT